>JAHLLJ010000077.1 GCA_020444205.1 Deltaproteobacteria bacterium
CGACGGGAGAGTGGGGACCATCGGCGAGGCGGTGGACCTGATGGCTTGGCTGCAGCTGGATCAGCGTTGGCCGCGGAACGATATCCACGCGGTGCTTCTTTTCCTGAACAGCCTCACCGCTCCGGCACGCTACCAGGCTCCGCCGGTGAAGGTGGCCACGGCTGGGACCTGGTGGCAGCCCCGCGACCCCAACGATCTGCCCCAGGGCCCCGATGGCGAGCAGGTGCGCCGCGGCTTTGAGCTGCTCAACCGCACCAACCTTTATCTGGGCTCGGGCCAGCCCCACCTTGGCAAGCGCTACTCGGGTAACACCCTGGACTGCGCCAACTGCCATTTGAACATGGGGACGCAGCGTTTCGGCGATCCCTGGGTGGGAGTCACCAAGCGCTATCCCAGCTACCGCGCCCGCAAGGGCGGCATGGGCGACATCCAGGACCGGATCGACGGCTGCTTCCAACGCAGCATGAACGGAAGGCCTCTGCCCAAAGACAGCCCGGAAATGAAGGCCATGGTGGCCTACCTGACTTGGCTCAGCGAAGGCGCGCCCAAGAAGATGGTGGGTAAGGGCACCCCCAAGCTGAAGTTCCCCGAGCGCAAGGCCAGCCTGGCCAAAGGCAAGGAAACCTACGCCACCTATTGCCTGACCTGTCATGGAGTTCAGGGGATGGGCTACCAGGGCCTGTACACCTATCAGACCAAGTACGTGGTGCCGCCCCTGGCCGGGCCGGGCGCCTTCAACAACGGCGCGGGCATGAACCGCCTGATGACCGCGGCGGCTTTCATCCGGGCCAACATGCCCCTGGGGGCCACCTACCAGCATCCGGTGATCACCACCGACCAGGCCTATGACATCGCCGCCTACTTCAACAGCCTGCCCCGTCCCCGCATGAGCCCGGCCAAGCTGGCCAAGGACTACCCCGACAAGAAAGAGAAGCCGGTGGATTCGCCCTATCCGCCCTGGGATGACGGCTTCTCGGCCCAACAGCATCGTTTTGGGCCCTTCCAGCCCATCATCAAGGCTCACGAAAAGGGCAAGGCCAAGTAAGTGAACCAAGCAGCGGCGGTCCCGGCCGCGAATCCGGGGCCGCCGCCGACCTAAAAGGAGAGGGCGTATGTTACGGACACTGGTTTATTTATGCACTCTGAGCCTGGCCCTGCTGGCGACTTCCTCCGCCCTGGCCGCCCAGGTTTATCCTCCCTGGACCGGCACGCCCGCCAACGGTAAAAAGTTCCATCTCCGATGCGTCAACGACATGGCCGACCTGCATGGCGACGTGGTTGATCCGCAGCTGGTGGTTTTCTTCGCCGGGAACCAGTTCATGGTCACCCACGACCTGATGAAGGCCTTCCAGAAAAAGTATCCCCAATACAAACGCATTTATTGGCAGACCCTGCCGCCGGGCATCGAGGCACAACAGATAGAGCAGGGAGCCCTGGTCATGGGCACCCTGCGCATCGCCCTACAGCCTGACGTCTATACCCGGGGGCACGGCCGCATCATGAAGATGCAGAAGGAGAAGGGGTGGTTCGGCCGCACGGTGGACTACGCCCGCAACCGCCTGGCCATCATGGTTTACAAAGGCAACCCCAAGCATATCGAGGGGCTCAAGGACCTGGGCCGCGACGACGTGAAGGTGTCCATGCCTAACCCCCAATGGGAGGGCATTGCCACGCCCATACAAAAAGCCTATGTGGCCGCCGGCGGCCAGGACTTGAAAGAAAAGATCATGCAGGCCAAAAAGAAGGCTGGCACCACCTGGCTGACCCGCATGCACCACCGCCAAACGCCCGTGCGCATCATGCAAAAGAGAGCCGACGCCGGCTCTGTCTGGTACACCGAGGCCTATTTTCAGGGCATGATCAACAACCCCATCGCCATGGTCCAGATTCCGGACGGGCAAAACCAATACGTCACCTACACCGCCGCGGCCATGAAAAATGCGCCTCATCCCCAGGCGGCCCAGGACTTCCTGGATTTTCTGGTCAGCCAAGAGGGGCAGGCGGTGTACCGCAAGTACGGTTTTCTGGCGCCGGATGGCAAGTAGCCGGACATGGTTCGCGTCAATGCCGCCTGGTTGAGCCCAGTTTGCGCGCGGCGCCGGCCTCCGCCGTGAAGATGGAAGTACAATTATATTAATGCTAAGTAAGGTGATCTGCAGGCCCGCCCGAGCAGGCTTCAGCGTGCAAATCCTACCTTCATCTATGGAGGGATGGACTCGGTTACAGGTATAGCCGACTACCTTGAGCAATCCAATTTGTCCAGGCCGATAAAGGGCAAACATAAAACGTAGCAACCTACAGGTTATTACACGGATTATGTGGCAAGGTTGGCAAGAAGCAATAAGTCCGAATGGGTGTGCGTCATGGCTGACACAGGCATATTAAAAGGCCAGGAGCTCCTATTAGCTCCCGGCCTGTTGCAATCCCTTCGGTCAGGGGTTCTCCTCCTGTCCGGGCTCTCGGGAAAGGCTTTATGTGCCCCGCGCCAGCATCTGGGCTGATATCAACCGGCCGTACACCCGCGCATGCTCCATGCGTGCGGCCCTGGGCCGCGCCACACTACTCGGCCCGCTCGGCGGCGGTCTCATGCTGCATATTTTATAAAATCATACTGCTTCAGGCGGCGCGGGGGCCATTTCCACCGGCTTTTGCCCCTCAGAACCTACGCTGTCCTCCAGTGTGATTATTGCCGGCCGAGGGCGGCGGTCTACCCGCAAAGCGAAGATGTCTGGCCGGTTGTAATGACCCACTGAATCCACCATATGTTTGGCGCTCTCTATTAGGTCCAGATCGATTTCAGCCACCAGCACGCTTTCTTCGTGCTCTACCGGTCCGGCGAGGTAATTGCCCAAGGGATCAACAATCCCGGCTATGCCTCCACCCGGCACCAGGGAGTCCTTGGTGCTGGGGTCCAACTCGTGATAGTAGGCCACATCTTCTTCAGAAAGCCTGGACGAGGAAAAAACCACAAACACCTGTCCTTCAAAAGCTGTATGGCGCATGGCGGCGTCTATGATGCGTGAGCGGTCCCGGGGTTGGCTCTTGAAATTCGCACCCGGCCAGTTGGCCACGTGAATCTGCTCGCCCATGGAATACAGAGCAAAACGGCTCAGCGCCATGGAGTGTTCATAGCAGATCAAAGCGCCGATTTTTCCCAGGTCAGTGTCGTACACCGCCAAGTCATTGCCATGCCCCCAACCCCACACGGTCCTTTCTTCACCGGTGGGCATCAATTTGCGCCGCTTACCTATTAGGCGGCCTTGATCATCTATGAGAACCTGGGAGTTGTAGATGGTGCCTCCGTCTTTCTCGTTGAGCCCCAGGGTCACGTGTACCTTTAGCCGGGCCGCCTCTTCGGCCAGCAGGTGAATCTCCGGTCCCGGTACCTCAATGGAGTTTTCGTAGAGCTCGTGGTAGAGCTCCAGGCGCTGTGGATTATTGACCGCCATCCATATCCACCAAGGGTAATAGGGCACAAAGGTCTCGGGAAATACAATCAGGCTGGCTCCCATTTCGGCGGCCTGTCTGGTAAGCTCCAGCACCTTGTTCATGGTTTCAGCTTTGCCATCCATGCTTGAGGAGGCCAACACCGCCGCCGCCTTGAATTTCTGCTCAAACAATCTGATCTTCTCCGGGTTAATCTCAAAAGGAGTTGATAAAGGTGATTCCAGTTCCCCCATCGCCCGGCACGGGCGGGGGATCCACTACTACATGCCCAGGTACGCCTCGCGAACATGGGAGTCGTCCAACAGTTCGGCGCCATCGCCCTGCAGGGTGATGCGGCCGTCTTCCAACACAAAGGCCCAGTCGCAAAAAGACAATACTTGGTGAACGTTCTGTTCCACCAAAAGCACGGTAATGCCGGTTTCCTTGACCAGCCTCACGGTTTCGAAGATGGCCTGCACCACCAGGGGGGCCAGCCCCAAAGAGGGCTCATCCAGGATCAACAATTTGGGGCGGGCCATGAGGCCCCGTCCCAGGGCCACCATCTGCTGTTCGCCTCCAGAGAGGGTGCCGGCCATTTGACCGGTGCGCTCCTTCAGCCGGGGCAACAGCCGGTAAACAAAGCTCAGGCTTTCATTCACCTGGCTCCTGGCCTTGGGGTTGTAGGCACCCATCTGCAAGTTTTCCAGCACCGTCATGTGAGGGAACAGCTTCCGGCCCTCGGGCACCTGTACCAAGCCCTGTTGGACAATCTGATGGGGCTGCAAAGAGGTCAAATCCCGGCCATTGTAAGAAATGGCTCCGGCGGACGGTTTAAGCAGGCCGCAAAGGGTGTTTATCAAAGTGGTCTTGCCCACCCCATTGGAACCCAGCAGCGCCACTATGGTGCCAGGCGCCACCTGGAGGTCGAGGTCCGACAGGGCAACCAAATCGCCGTAACGGACCTCAAGGGAACTGACCTCAAGCATGCACCGCCTCCTTTCCCAGATAGGCCTCTATGACCAACGGATCGGCAACAATCTGCTTTGGCGTGCCTTCGGCTATCTTACGGCCGTAGTTGATCACCACAATGCGATCACTCAAGGACATGACCGCCCTCATCACATGCTCTATCAACACCAGGGTCACCCCGGTTTGGGAAACGCGCCGTAGCAAGGCGATGATCTGGTTAATCTCGCTGGGATTAAGCCCAGCCATCACTTCGTCCAGGAGAATCAGCGATGGACGGGTGGCCAGGGCCCGCGCCAACTCCACCCGTTTACGGTTGGCCAAGGTGAGGCTAGAGGCCGGCTTGTGCATCTGGTTGCCGAGGCCTACGAAACGCAGCACCTGGAGGGCGTTTTCCCGAGCCTGATGCGCCTTTGGGCTGCGCAGCAGGCAGGCAGTGGTCACATTATCCAAAACGCTCAAATGCATGAAGGGCCGGACCACCTGGAAGGTGCGGGACAGGCCCATGATGCACATGCGATGGGGCGACACCATATGGCCGGTCTGCCGTCCGCAAAAGGTGACAGTCCCCTGGTCCGGCTTGATGAAAGTGGATATCAGCGAAAACAAAGTGGTTTTCCCGGCTCCGTTTGGACCGATGACCCCGACGATTTCTCCCTTGCTCACTGTCAAGTCAAAATCGTCTATGGCCTTGAGACCGCCGAATGATTTGCTCAGGCCCTGAACCCGCAAAATCTCAGCCTGCTTGGGCTCCATGGCTGGAGGGGGAATGCTGCTTTCCGGGCCCGTCGCCTCCTGCTCTTGTCCGCTAGGTTTGCGCTTGGCGGCCCATCCTTCCAAGGCCTTTACAATGCCGTTGGGCATCAACATCACTACCGCGATCAAGATGCCTCCATAGACCACGAATCCCAGGCCAGCGTACATGGTTCCCAGCCAGCCCTTCATCACCGCGTCCAGGGGCACCAGCAAGAAAGTGCCCAGCAAGGGGCCTGCCAGAGTTCCTACTCCTCCGATGATGGCAAAAAGGGCCACCTGTATGGACAGGTGCATGGAGAACACGATCTCGGGGTCGATGAACATCATGTACTGGGCGTAGAACGTGCCGCCCACGGCGGTGAAAAAGGCGCTGATCATCATGATGACGGCCTTGCAGCGAACCACGTTCACCCCCACCGCCTTGGCCGCCGCTTCGTCTTCGCCAATGGCTTGGAGGTAATAGCCGAGCCTGGAGCGGCTCAGCCACATGGTGAAGGCGATTAGGGCCAGGAGTAGCAACAACGCGAACAAGAGATATGGGTATTTGCTCTCGAAAAGAAAATTCTGCCAGGCGGGTTTCACCGGCAGCAACAAACCCACCCCTCCCTTGGTAAGGCCTCGCCAATACACCGCCAGTATACGCAGCACCTCGGCAAGGGCGATGGAGGCCAAGCAGAAGTAAAAGCCTTTTAGCCGGAAACAGGGGGTGAAGATCAGGAGGGCCAACAGGGCCGCCAAAAGTCCTCCGGCGATCATGCCCAGCCAGGGTGAAACGCCGAAGTTTAAAAACAACAGGGTGGAGGTGTAGGCCCCCACGCCAAAGAAAGAGGTGTGGCCCAGGGAAAACTGACCGGCGTAACCACCTACTAGATTCCAGGCCAGACTCAGGGCGCCGTAGTAAAAAATGGTGATCACGATGTCGGTAAAAAAGGGATTGCCCAACAGAAAAGGGGCTGCGGTGATGATGGCCAAGGCAACCCCGCCCCAGATTTTTGTGGTCGGGTTGTACATCATCCCACCTCCCTCGTGGTGCTGCCGAACAGCCCCGAGGGCTTGACTAGCAGGATGAGGATAAACACCACGAAATAAACAACGGTCTTAAGAGCCGGGTCCAAAAAGAAGCCTGAGAACGCCTCTACCAGGCCTATGATCAGCCCTCCGAAAAAGGCCCCCGCCAAGTTGCCCATTCCGCCCAGCACCACCACCACGAAGGCGATGAGGCCGAACTGGGCTCCCACCGAAGGGAAGACCGAGAACACGGGAGAAAGCACCGCCCCGGTTACGCCCACGCAGGCCAGGCCCAGACCGGTGGTGACCATATAAACCCGCTTCACGTTGACCCCCATCAGCGCCGCGGCCACCCGGTTTTGGGCAGTGGCTCTGATGGCCCGGCCCAGGTAACTTTTTTTCATGAACAGATACAGCGCCAGGGCGACCAGGCACACCGCCCCAAATGCAAAGAGCCTGGTGTAGCCCAAGTACACGTCGAAGATGTCCAGGCTCTCCAGGGCATAAGCGGGGCGCACTATGTGGTAATCGGCTCCGAAGCAAAACAAGGCCGCGTTGGCCAATACGATGGACAGGCCCACGGTGGCGAAAATTTGCGCTATCTCCTGGGCTTCCAAAAGAGGCTGGATCATCAAGCGCTGGAATAAGAGCCCCAGGCCGAAAAACAAAGGAGCCACGATGAGGATGGAAAGGTAAGGATCTAGTCCCAAGGATACGGCCAAAAAGAAAGCCGCGTACATGGCCAACATCACGAACTCACCGTGGGCGAAGTTGATAATCTCCATCACGCCGAAAATCAAGGTGAGGCCCATGGCGTTGAGGGCGTATATACCCCCCAATAAAAGTCCGTTGGCCGTTATTTGCAGTATTTGTGTAAGCATCGGGTTTCCCGTCAGCCGGGCCCCAAAACGGGGCCCGGCATGGCTCGCGGTCATGCTACTTCGTTCGCTGTTTCCAGGTGGGCATCGGCAACTCCACCGGCGAACTGGCCAGTTTTTCGGGGTAGACAACTATAAGCTTTTGGTTCTGCCACTGCATGATTACAGGGAATGCGTTCAAGTTGGCGCCCGCCGTCTTGGCGGGAGGCTTTTGGAACCTCACGCCAAAGACATAAGGGGTATTGAGTTTTTGCAGATCCAGGGACAAGGCCGCCTCCTGAATGGACTTGGCGTCAAAGCCCTTGGCCTTGGGCAGCACGTTTTTGAGCAGCACGTACATGCCGCCAAAGGAGGTGAATCCGGGGTCGCCGGGATCGGCCTTGTACTTGGCTTTAAAGCGTTTGCGGAACTCGCTGAGCACCTCGGCGGCGGGCTTGGCCAGCTTGGAGGCCTCCACCCGGGTGGGCGGGTCCACCACGCAGACGTTGTTCACCAGCGTCCCGAATTTTTTCTGAAACTGGTTGAGCCCGAAGAACACGCTGCCCACCATCACCTTGGTGTTCAGGCGCATTTGCTTGGCCTGTCCGTAAAAGAGGTCGCCGTCGTTCACATAGTGGATGGAAACGATGCCGTCGGCTTTGGCCGCCTTGAGCTTGGCGATCTCAGATGAGAGGTCCACAGTCTTATGACTGTAGGTTATGCGCTCGACAACCTGCAGGCCCAACTCCTTGGCCCGCTCCACGCAATTGTCGCCGATGATGGTCCCGAACAGGGAATCCTCATGGATGAGGGCCAATCTGAAGTCCTTGACCTTGATGCCCAGCTTGGGGGCAGCCATCTTGGCCAGGAAGTCAGCGGTGGTGGAGCCCCACTGGCTGGCCCTGGTGTTGAGCTGGAATATGTATTTATAGCCACGGCTGGTGATAGGATCGCCCACCCCGGTGGTGATCCAAAACACCGTCTTGTGCCGCTCACAAACGTCAGAGGCGGCGAATGAGTTGGAGCTAGAGTAACCGCCAGAAATTACTGGCACCTTCTCGACTGTAATAAGGCGTTCCGCTTCGGCCATTGCGTCTTTGGGCGATACGGAATCACCGATGACGAATTTGATTTTATGCCCTTTGACCCCACCGGCTTCGTTTATCAAGTCGCGGGCGATCTCCGCCCCGCGAAGGCATTGCTGCCCTGTGTAGGCCAAGGGGCCGCTCATGGGGTACATAACCCCTATCTTAAGAGTATCGGCCGCCATGACCGGAGCGGCCATTGCCAGGCACACAGCGAGGATTAAAGCAAAGCCCCAGCCCTTTTTACCTTTCATTTCATCCCCTTCCCTCTCTTGGCGAAAGCGCGCACCTCCCCTATGGATGCGCATAGGCACCCTCGCCATTTATATTAGTGTGAATTTATTTTTTACAGGCAAATGGGCGGCTTAGGATCTATTCCCACGTGAAAGCCGTCCGCCTGGTGTAGCCTGGGCAGGGCAGTGTGCAACCCCTGGGATCAAAATGTCGGCGGGGTAATTATCCACACTATCTCAGTTGTCTTTTCTCCCGGATTGGCCCAGCGGTGGGGCTGGTCCGAACGGAAATAAAAAGCATCACCCTCACTCAAATAGTGGTCCACCCCATCAACGGTAAGCAGAAGCTGGCCCTTGATGATCACCCCAAATTCCTCGCCGCCTTCGGTGTGGATGTAAGGATCACAGGTGTCGCCGCCGGGTTCGATAATGGTGTACAGGGGCTCAATGGTTTTGCCGTTCAGCTTGGATACCATCAACTGGGCCCGGATGCGTCCACCGGGATAGACGATCTCGCGCCTTTCTTCAAGGGTACAAATTACATCCTGCTCGCCGTTTTCCACTGAAAAGAAAGCGACGATGTTCTGGTCCAAAGCCTCGGCGATTTTTTTCAGGGTCCCCAAGGAGGGGTTAGCAGAGCCTTTTTCCAACTGGCTGATGTATGGCTCAGACACGCCGGCTGCTTCTGCCAGCTTTTTCATGGTCAGGCCCTTGTCGGTCCTGAATTTTTTTAGACGTTCTCCAATATCCACAAACTCGACTCCCGTCAGTTAGATGTCAGTTAACTACTTTACTCTTAACTAAGTCAAGCAGAAAAGCAGGGTTAACTAAAAAAAGTTAATTATACCAATATGTAAAGCCGACAAGAGCTTCCAATTGGTATGATTTTAAGCATGGTGATGAATAAACTTAGTAAATTTATCTATGCGATGTACATTATATTTATTAATTATTTATGGTGTATAAGTATATATATCCCACCGCGAGACGGAAATAAACATATTTGTTAATATTAGATATAAGTAAAGTCGTGGTGCGCGGGTTTTTTTCGAGCTTTATACCAGAAGATTTGGCATGTCAGGCCCAATGCAGAGAGAAGTCTGTGCTGGAGAGACTTCCAGCACTGGATATCGGGTCCTGATGCCCCCTGGTTAGGAAGGATCGGCAAGCCGCGAGGCACAGAACCAGCCGATGGTTAAGCTAATGCTAATAAAGGCCTACATTCCCGATGGCTACCCCGGAATTAGCTAGCAAATCCTAGGTTTAGTTGTTGCCGAGTGAGCCAGAATCAAGCTTCTAGCCGACAAGTTGAACTCAACGCGAAAACCAAATCCTATAGCGATTTTTATCTCCCACTCCGATCAGGCGTGATCTCCCGACTGGGCCCGCTACATGCCGGCTAGGCCATCATCGTCTCGGACCAAGATCATGGTTGCCGCCCAACGTCTTGCTAATCCGCGCCGCCACCCAACACCTCGTAGAGCCTCACCTGGTTGGCCAGCTTGGCCAGCCTGAGGACCACCAGAACTTTTTGCGAGGTAAAAAGGGTTTGCTGCGAATAGAGCACCCCCAAGTAGTTGTCGATTCCATTCACGTAACGTTGCGAAGAAAGACGGTAGGAATTCTTCTCCGCATCGACTAAAGCCTGCTGCGCCGCAACTTGCCGTCCTATGGTGCCTTGCACGGCCAGGGCGTCCGCCACCTCCCGGAAAGCCATCTGGATTGTCTTTTCATACTGGGTCAGGATGATTTTCTGGTCAGCCTCGCTGACTCGCAACGCTGACCAGATTCGCGGGTCGAATATGGGCACCACTATCCGGGGTACGAAGCTCCAGGTGTCCGATCCCGCACCTAACAAGTCGGAGAGCTGGTTGCTGGCGGTGCCCACGGTGCCGGTAAGGGTGATACGGGGGAAAAAGGCGGCTCGCGCCGCGCCAATGGAGGCGTAAGCTCCCTTGAGCCTGTGCTCCGCGGCCATTATGTCCGGCCGTTGCAAAAGCACCTCGGAAGACAGGCCCGCCGAGATTTTCCGGGGTGGAGCCAGGCTGTCCAGCCCGGCGGGCAAAAGTTTTTTGGGCACGGTGGCTCCGGCCAGCAGGTTGAGGGCGTTTAGGTCCTGCGCGGCGAACTGTTGGTAGCGGGCGGTGTCCACCTTGGCGGTTTGCAGCGGGGTCTCGGCGCGATACAGGTCCAGCACAGTGGCCGCGCCGGCGTCATAACGTTTTTTGACCAAATCGTAAGCGGCCTGTTGAGACTTCAAGGTTTCCCGGACAAGCTTCAGGCTATCAAGGTCCGCCGCCAGGGTCAGGTAGGTCCTTGCGGTCTCGGAAACCAAAACGATTTGCGCGCTGCGCCGCGCCTGCTCCGTGGCCAAGTACTCCTGCAGGGCTTGGTCTCTTAGGCTGCGGATGCGGCCGAAAAAGTCTATCTCCCATGAGACCATGCCCAGGTCAACGCTGTATTTTGTCGTGGTCCTGTCGGTGCTATGATTGGTCAGCTCGGCGGCGGTGCGTTGCTTTTGCCCGGCTGCCCCCAGCTCAACCGCGGGCCACAGCTCCGCCCGCCGTATCCCGTATAAGGCGCGCGCCCGGTCCACGTTCAAAATGGCCAAGCGCAAATCCCGGTTGTTTTTCAGCACCATCTTGATGATTTTTTGGAGCCGCTGGTCCCTGAAAAACTCTTGCCATTTGAGCTTCGCCACCGCCGGCGCTCCGGGCGCGGCCTTGGAGTCCTGATAAGCCGGCCCTTGCGGCCACTTAGCCGGGACCGGCGCCTTGGGCCTATGGTATTCCGGCGCAAGGGAGCAACCGCTCAGAACGGCGCCCAACGCGAGCAACGCCAGCCATGACCGCCTATTCATGGGATTCACTCCCCGAGCTGGCTGTAACATCATGTTTGCGCGCCGATCTCTTTTTATGCTTACCCAGCAGGCTGTAGATGATCACGTAGAACAGGGGCGCGAAAACCGTCACCAGGACGGTGGAGGTCACCATGCCGCCCAGCACCGCAATGCCGATGGCCTTTTGCGCGCCCGAGCCGGCTCCGGAAGCCAAGGACAGAGGCAGGATGCCGAACCCGAAAGCCATGGAGGTCATGACGATAGGACGCAGCCGTAGCTTGGCCGCCTCCAGGGTCGACTCCAGCAGACCCTCTCCTTCATCCACCCTGGCCTTGGCAAACTGAACGATCAATATGGCGTTTTTGGTAGTCAAGCCCAGTGTGGTAAGCAGGCCGATCTGGAAGTAAACGTCATTGGGCAGGCCCTGCCAGAACGAGGCGGCGATACCGCCGATGACCCCCAGGGGCAGGGCCATCAGGATGGAGATGGGAATGGGCCAGCTTTCGTACAGGGCAGCCAGGCACAAGAAGATCACGAAAATCGAAAAGGAGTAGAGAATGGGCGCTTGGGCTCCCGCCATGCGTTCCTGGTATGAGAGCCCAGTCCAGTCATAGCCTATTCCCTTGGGCAGCTTGTCCGCGATCTCCTCCATGGCCTGCATCGCGTCCCCTGAGCTGAGCCCCGGCGCGGGCTCACCCCATATGTTTATGGCAGGGAAGCCGTTGTAGCGCTCCAGCATGGGTGAGCCGGAAGACCACCGGCCGGTGGCGAAGGAGGAGAAGGGGACCATCCTGCCCGCGCCGTTGCGCACATAAAGCTTTTCCAGGTCGCCGGGAAGCATGCGCTTGGCGGCGTCGGCCTGGATATACACCCGCTTGACCCGTCCCGCCTGGATGAAGTCGTTGACATAGGCACTGCCGAAGGCCGCCGATATGGTGTTGTGGATGGCGGCGATCGATACCCCCTGGGCGCCGGCCTTTCGCCAGTCCACGTCGATGTAATATTGGGCCACATCGTTCATGCCGTTGGGACGCACCCTGGTGAGACGGGGGTCGCGAGCCGCCATGCCCAGCAGTTGGTTGCGTGCCGCCATCAGCTTTTCATGGCCCAAGCCGCCCCGGTCCTGCAACTCGAAGTCAAAGCCGTTGGCGCGGCCCAGCTCGATGACCGCCGGCGGCGCGAAAGCGAAGACCATGGCCGATTTTATGGTGGAGAAGTAGCGCATGGCCCGGCCGGCTATGGCCCAGACGCTCAGGTCCGAGCGTTGGCGCAGCTTCCAGTCCCTGAGCTTTACAAAGCCCAGCCCCACGTTTTGGCCCTGGCCTCCGAAACTGAAGCCCGTGACCGCCATCATGGATTCGACCCCGTCCTTTTCATTGTTGGTGAAGTACGCCCTCACCTTGTTCAAAACGTCCTGGGTCTGCTCCAGGGTGGAGCCGGAAGGCAGGATCGCTTGGACATAAAGTATGCCTTGGTCCTCGTCCGGTAGGTAGGAAGTGGGCATGCGGTTGAAAAGGTAGCCCATGGCGGCCACGATCAGCACGAACAACAGCACATAGCGCAGCTTCTTGGCCAGGGCGTGGCCCACTATTTTCAGGTACCACCTTCTGGTGTGTAAGAACACGCGGTCGAACCACCTGAAAAAGGGGCGCATGAAAAACACCACGTGTTCCGAGGGTGCATGCCCCTTGGCCACCGGCTTTAAAAGGGTGGCGCACAGCACCGGGGTCAGGATCAGGGCCACCAGCACCGACAGCAGCATGGCGGAAATGACGGTGACCGAAAACTGCCGGTAGATGACCCCGGTAGAGCCGGGGAAAAAGGCCATTGGGCCGAACACCGCCGAGAGCACCAAGCCTATGCCGATCAGCGCGCTGGTGATCTGGTCCATGGACTTGGCAGTGGCCTCCTTGGGGGGCAGGCCCTCCTCAGCCATGATCCTCTCGACGTTCTCCACCACCACAATGGCGTCGTCCACCAACAGGCCGATGGCCAGCACCATGGCAAACATGGTCAGCATGTTTATGGAGAAACCGAAAAAATCAAGCACCGCAAAAGTGCCCAGCAACACCACCGGCACTGCTATGGTGGGGATCAAGGTGGCCCTGAAGGTCCCCATGAACAGGTACATGATCACGAAAACCAGCAAGATCGCCTCGCAAAGCGTCTTGACCACTTCCTCGATGGCCACCTGGGTGAAGGGTGTGGTGTCGTAGGGGTAGATGACCTTCATGCCGGGCGGGAAGTAGCGGCTCATCTCCTTTAGTTTGGCTTTGATTGCGTTGGCCGTGTCCAGCGCGTTGGCGCCCGCGGCCATGCGGATGGCCATGCCCGCGGCCGGCTTGCCGTCGTACTCGGCCAGGATGTCATAACGCTCGGTACCCAGCTCCGTCCGGCCGATGTCCTTGACCCGCACCACCGAACCGTCCGGGTTGGTGCGGATGGGAACGGCGGCGAACTGCTCCGGAGTCTGGAGCAGGTGCTGGACGATAATGGAGGCGTTGAGGCGCTGGCCCTTCACCGCCGGAGCGCCCCCGAACTGGCCTGCGGAGACTTCGACGTTGTAGACCTTGAGCGCGGCTATCACATCTCCCAGGGTCAGGCGGTACTTGATCAGCTTATCCGTATCCACCCAGACCCGCATGGCGTACTGGGTGCCGAAGTTCATCACTTCGCCCACCCCGGGCACCCGAGAAAGAATCTTCTCCAAGTTGGACTGGGCGTAGTCCCGCAGGCCGTCGCCGTCCATGCTGCCGTCCTCGGACACTAGGCCCACGATGATGAGGTAATTCCGGGTGGATTTGCTGACCTGGACCCCCTGGCGCTGCACCACGTCGGGCAGGCTGGCCATGGCCAGCTGAAGCTTGTTCTGCACCTTGGTCCAGGCGATGTCCGGGTCGGTTCCCGGGGCAAAGGTCAGCTCAATGCGAGAAGCCCCGGACGAGGAACTGGTGCCGGACAGGTAGAGCATGTCTTCCAGGCCAGTCATCTTCTGCTCGATGATCTGGGTCACCGTATTCTCTACGGTCTCGGCCGAGGCGCCGGGGAAAAAGGCGTCGACGGCGATAGAGGGGGGGGCGATGTTGGGATACTGGGATATGGGCAGGTTGTAGATCGCCAGCAGGCCCGCCGTCATCATGACTATGGCGATGACCCAGGCGAATACCGGCCGATCCAGGAAGAATTTGGAGAGCATCGCGCGCCTCCGCTACTTCGCACCGGCGCTGGGCGCGGAGGATCCGGCCGGGGGCGCTGCGTTGTTTTTATAAGGCACCGGCTTGGCGGTAGCGCCGGGGCGGACTTTCTGCAGCCCCTCCAAGATGACGCGGTCACCGGGGGCCAGACCCGCCGAGACGAGCCACTTGTCCCCCACCGCCCGGTCAATGGTGAGCATGCGCAGCACTACCTTGTTACCGGAGTCCACTATCAAGGCGTAGGGATCTCCTTTTGGGTTGCGGGACACCGCCTGCTGGGGGATCAGGATGGCGTGGTCGTTGATTCCCTCTTGGATCACCGTGCGCACGAACATCTCGGGCAGGAGCACGTCGTCCGGGTTGGGGAAGGTCATGCGCAGAATCACCGAGCCGGTGGTGGGGTCCACCGATACGTCACGGAATTGCAGGGTGCCCTCCAGGGGATAGGGCGTCCCATCCTCCAGGAACAGCTTGACCTTGTTGTGCCCCTGGCCGCTCCGGATGATACTTCCGCTCTCCAAGCGGCGCTTCAGCTGCAGTAGATCGGAGGTCGATTGGGGTACGTCCACGTATACGGGGTCAAGCTGCTGGATCGTGGCCAAAGCCTGAGGTTGGTATGCGGTGACGATGGCTCCCACGGTCACGTTGGATTTGCCGATACGCCCGGCAATAGGGGCAGTGACCTTGGTGTAGCCCAGGTTGATGCGGGCCGTCCGCACGGCCGCCCGCCAGTAGAGAATGTCTGCCTTGGCCTGGGCCAGGGCGGACGCCGCGTCGTCATAGTCCTGTTGGCTTACCGCCTTGGCCGCAGCCAGGGACTTGTAGCGCTCGGCTCGGGACTTGATCGAGGGCAGATTGGCCTCCGCCTTGGCCAGGGCGGCCGTGGCGCTGGCCAGGGCCGCCTCAAAAGGGGCGGGGTCGATCTGATACAGGGTCTGACCGGCCCGGACGTCGGAACCTTCTGTGAATAGGCGCTTTTGGATCAGCCCGTTGACCTGGGGCCTGATCTCCGCGATGCGGTAAGCCGAGGTTCGCCCCGGCAGTTCAGTGGACTCCATGATCTTCTCGGCCCGCACCGTGATTGTGGATACCTCCGGGATTGCCCGCCGCCGTTGTTTCTCCGTTTGGCCGCCACAGGACAACGCCAGCAATGCCGCTAGCAGGACCGCCAGGATGGCGCCGCGCCTAATGAGTCCACATACCGCTTCCTTGGCTTGCATCAAAAATACTCCAAATATCTTGATGGTCGGTGACATCCACCTACGTTGGGCTATTGGCAGGAGAGGGTGGAACTACCCCGCGATCAGCCCTTGGAAAATGATATTAAGGATCACGTCCGGGTCCTCTGGGTACTTGTTGTTTTCCGGTTTTTCAAGCCAACGCATAATGAAGCCGCTGCAGATATTTTCCAGAGCAAGGGCCAGTTGTGCCGGCTCGGCGATTTTGCGAAAAAGATTGTTCCTGATACCACTGGCGAAAATTTCGGTGAGTCTTTCGCGCAACTCGTTCAATTGTCGGCTTATCTCATCGTCGAGCCCAGCCCGAAGATTGAAGCTTCTTCCCCGTATCTCCGCATGGTAAAGACGTACCACCGCTTCTTTTTCAGTGACCGCAACGCCTCTGGTGCGCACGTAGTTCCGTAGTTTCTCGATCTCGTCGTCGCCGTCGTCCATGGCTTTGTCCATGACCTTATGAAACCAGTCCGTCTGTTCGATCATGATCGACTTGTAAAGGTCTTCCTTGTTCTTGAAAAATTTGTACAGTGTCCCCACCGCGAATTCGGCTTTCTCCGCAATTTCGTTCATGGAAACGTTGTGATAGCCGTTGCGGGAAAACAGTTCCAGTGCAGCGGCAAGCATGTCATGGCGTTGTCGCAACCTCTCCCTTTCCCGGCGTGAGAGCTTTTCACCCTGCGTCATTGGTTCTCCTCGTGGCCAGAAATGCCGAAGCAAGTGAGTATGAATACACATTATATAATATGAATCGTAATTCTAAAACATGAATTTCGGATCGCGGCCAAACGGGAAATCAGTTGGACCCAAAAACGGCGGAAAGAAGATTCAGCCGATTAAGTGATGTGACTAGCCGGGCTTGGGCGGCATATGAAAAGGCAGCTACCCTGACGAGCCCTCCGCCATAATCTGATGGGCGATACGACGTTAGACAGCAAATCCTAGGTTGCTTTTATCAAGGTCATCGACCAGGAGCTGGAGCTACAGAAGTCCAACACCCAGGGAGCCCCATTGGTATTGCGGTGTGGCGGATACGCGTGTGGGTAAACCCCGCTTGGCGTAACTTGCCGGTGATATGCTCGGCCGCATAGCGTTTCCTGGTGACGTTCTCCCTGAATTTTGGTCCATCTTCAGGTTTAGGATTTGGCAGAATCTAGGTTATTGAGACCGGAGAGGATTTTGCCATGAAGAAGTCGAAGTTCACTGAGGAGCAAATCGC
>JAHLLJ010000078.1 GCA_020444205.1 Deltaproteobacteria bacterium
GCGAGATATCCCGGGGCGACGCCAGCGTGGGCGTGATCATGAGCGTGAACAACTCCCTGTACTGCTTCCCGGTAATGACCTTTGGCAACGAGGAGCAGAAAAAGGCTTTCCTTACCCCGGTGGCTTCCGGCGCCAAGATCGGCTGCTACGGCCTGACCGAAGCCGGGGCGGGCAGCGACCCGGCGGCCATGCGCACCACCGCGGTGCTCGACGGCGACGAGTGGGTCATCAACGGCGAAAAAAAGTTCATCACCAACGGCAACGTGGCCTCCTACGCGGTGATCGCGGCGGTTACCGACAAGTCAGCCGGAGCCAAGGGAATCAGTTCGTTCGTGGTGGACCTGGAGAACACCCCCGGCTTTTCCGTGGGCCGGGTAGAGGACAAGATGGGCATCTGCGCCTCGGGCACCTCGGAGTTGGTTTTCGAGGACGCGCGCATTCCCAAGGAAAACCTGCTGGGCCAGGAGGGCGGCGGTCTGCGTCAGATGCTCACCACCCTGGACAGCGGCCGAATAGGTATAGGCTCCCAGGCCCTGGGCATTGGCAAGGCGGTTCTGGAAGAGGCGGTGCAGTACTCCGGAGAGCGCGAGCAGTTCGGTAGGCCCATCAGCGCCTTCCAGGCCATCCAGTGGAAGTTGGCCGACATGGCCACCACCCTGGAGGCGGCGGAGTTGCTTTTGCTCAAGGCGGCTTGGTTGGAAGATCAGCACGGGCACTTTGAGAAGAACTCGGCCATGGCCAAGATGTTTGCCAGCGACACCGCCATGGCTGCGGCGGTGGAAGGCGTGCAGATTCTTGGCGGCTACGGCTATTGCAAGGAGTACCCCATGGAGCGCCACATGCGCGACGCCAAAATCACCCAAATATACGAAGGCACCAATGAGATCATGCGCCTGGTCATCGCCCGTAACCTATTGAAAAAGCGCTAGTCAAAAAGCGGCCGTCCCCTTGAACATATCAAAGGGACGGCCGCATATTTTGCCTCAACTTACCCCAATTGAAATTTAAACCAACGGGCCTGCGTGGCTTCGAGAGAGGTTCACCCGCATCACCTCCAGACAGTAGGCGCCGATCCTACTCCTTCTCGTCTACGAATTTCTTATAAAGAATCGCTTTAGGGTTTTTCACAAAGGGAGTGAACTGCTTCCATCCGCGGATCGCCGCCAACTCAGGCGATTGCAGGGTTTTCTCATCGTCGATGTCGTAGATGGCAATGTATTTGGGCGATGACGATTCGTCCGGCGAGCGGTAGCGGCGAGCCCGATGAAAGCCTGGGCAGGCCAAGACCTGGGGCACGTGAACCTCTACGTACCAGCGATTCCACTCTTCTTCCTGGGAAGGATCGATATCAACACTTACTTGCCAGATGTAGTCCCCATTGCTTGCCATCTTTTCCTCCTTTTGATCATGCACGGTTTAGTTGGCCGGTTTTTCGACTTTAAGTGTCGCAGTGCGATACCTGCTCGAGCCAAAACATAGTAAGCGATAACTAGAGCATCAAAATACCGCAAAGCGTTACACGGATAACATTTTTACCGAAAATGGCCAAATATCGCTTGACCCTGATATTATATTTTAATTATAAATATAATCATAAAAAAAGCACGAAAATGTGATGAAATTAAAAAATGCGCCACTCACAGGAGAGGGGGCACCTTGCGATGAAAACCAAAGCCGCGGTTTTGTATGAATACAAACAGCCCTTGGTAATAGAAGAATTGGACCTCGAGCGCCCCAAGCAGGGTGAGGTCCTGGTCGAGATAAAGGCGGCCGGGCTCTGTCATACGGACCTGTCGATCATGCACGGTGTGTACACGGTCCCTCCCACGCCCTGTGTTATCGGTCACGAGGGAGCGGGCATCGTGCGCGAGGTCGGCCCAGGAGTGGACAAATTCAAGGTGGGCGATCATGTGGTGGGGATCTGGGTGCCTAGCTGCGGTCAGTGCTACTACTGCCAGCGCAACCAGCCATATCTGTGCGTCCAGCGTGACCTGACCCGCGCGGGCACCATGCTCGACGGCACTACGCGGCTGAGTAAAAACGGGCAGGATATCTACAACATGACCGGCCTGGGTACCTTCAAGCAGTTCACCGTGGTAGCTCAGCAATCCCTGCTGCGCATCGATGAGGATATTCCCTTCGAGGTAGCTGCCTTGACCGGATGCGGAGTAATGACCGGCGTTGGCGCGGTGCTCAACACCGCGGACGTGGAGCCTGGCAGCAGCGTAGTTGTTTTGGGGATCGGCGGAGTAGGGGTGAATGTGATCCAGGGCGCGATTTTGGCCGCGGCAACCAAGATCATCGCCATCGACCTGTTGGACACAAAGTTGGAAGTGGCCAAGCAGATGGGCGCTACCCACACCATCAATGCATCCAAGGAAAACGCCCAGGAAAAGGTGATGGAGATTACCGGCGGCATCGGCGCGGATTACGCCTTTGACGTGGTGGGCGGCAGCAAGGGATCGGAGATCGTCTTGAGCCTGATTCGCAGGGGCGGCAACGCGGTGATCATCGCGGTGCCCAGCATCGAGCAAAAGGCGATCGTACCGCTCACCGAGTTCGTGATCACTGAAAAGCGGCTTTCAGGATGCTACTACGGATCCTCGGACCTCAACAGCGACATGATCACGCTGTTGGAGCTGTACAAAATGGGCCGCCTTAAAGTAGGAGAGCTGATCAGCGACCGCTACTCCCTGGAGGATATCAACAAGGGTTTCGACGACATGATTTCGGGGAAGAATATGCGCGGTGTAGTCATCATGTAGACGCCGCGTTTGAAATAGATGGCCGTGCCGGCTGTGTTTCATGCATGCCGGCCTAACTTTCTCTATGGGGAAATATCCTAGACAATTTCAAGGGAGGGCTTAATGAAAAAGTCGTTGATAATGATCGTGCTGGCGCTGTTTGCGGTGTCGGCCCTCATCGCCACGCCCTGCGTGGCCGGCGACGTGATTAAATGGAAAATGCAGAGCGCTTATCCCGCCGGCGATGCCACATATGATGTGCATTCCGTGCAGGCCGCCAAGCTGATCGAGGAAGCCTCCGGCGGAAAGATCAAGGTCGAGCTCTTTGCTCCTGGCGCCCTGTGCAGCGTCAAGGAAATGGCCAACGCAGTGGGCGCGGGTATGATCGAGATGGCCGCGATCTACGGCCCCCGTTACGCCGGCCGCGTGCCGGTGGCGGACGTGGAAGGCGGCCTGCCGTTTACCTGGACCAGCCCGGCCCAGGTTGCCGAGCTTTTCTGGGACCCCAAATACAATATGATCCAGACCATCCGCGAGGCTTGGGGCAAAAAGGATGTTTTCTACCTGACCCCCAACTCCTGCGGCAGCTATCCTTTCCTCACCAACTTCCCGGTCAAGAAAATCTCCGATTTCAAAGGCCACAAGATTCGCGGCATGGGCGCTTCCGGCGAATGGCTGGCCAAGGCCGGTGCTTCGCCCACCCCTCTGCCGGGCGGCGAGATCTACATGGCCCTGAAGCTGGGCACCATCGACGGCACCCCCTTCCCGCCCATGATCCTGGAAACCCTCAAGCTCAAGGAAGTCGTGAAGTACATCACCTTCCCCGGCTTGGTGGCTCCCCCCCAGACCTGCATCATCATCAACATGGACGCCTGGAAGTCCCTTCCCGAAGACGTGCGTAAAAAGCTGACCGATCCCAAAAGCCAGGTGGAGTTCTACCGCGCCAACGGCGAGGCCTACCAGGCCAGGGACGACGAGGCTTTGAAGGCCGCCTACGCCTACGGAATCAAGTCGATCACCATGTCCGACGAAGAGCTGCGCAAGGGCCGCAAGCTGGCCAGAAGCGTTTGGGACAAGGTCGCCAAGAAGGACAAGTACTCCAAGCAGGCGGTTGAGACCCTGGTCAAGTTCATGACCGCCAAGGGCATGCTCTAAAAATAAGTGGCCTGAATACAGCCGGGTGGCCCGCGTGGGCCGCCCGGCCAATAAAAACGATGCCCCTGCCTCTAAGTACAGATGCGCGATATTTGATTGTCGGGCAGGTGATTAATGCATTGAATTCAAATTCTTAAAACTTGGAAAGATTAACGGGTCGGGCTTAGAAGGAAACCTCAATCCTAGCCATGGTGGGCGAGATGGACACATTCATAAAGGTCGTGGACAACATCAACGAGTATGTCGGGAGGGTAACCTCGTTCATCATTCCCCTCATCATGCTCATCGTTTCCTTTGAAGTTGTGATGCGCTACGTATTCGACTCCCCCACCATTTGGGCCTGGGACGTGAACATTCAGCTGTTCGCCCTGGTTGTTTTTTTGGGCGGCGGCTACACCGCGCTGAAAAAAGGCCACGTCAATATCGACATTTTGTACGGAAGGCTGTCCACCAAGCGCCAAGCCCTGTTGGACCTGCTGACCGCGCCGATCTTCTTTTTGTTCATGGGAATATTGCTCTGGAAGATGGGCGGCATGGCGCTGCAGTCCGTGGAAGAGAGAGAGGTGATGTCCACGATTCTGGCGCCTCCCATCTACCCGCTCAAAGTTCTGGTTACCATCGGAGTTCTCCTGTTTTTGCTGCAAGGCGTTGCCAGCTTGCTGGAAAGCATCAAGACCCTGGCCCAAAAAGACTGACCAAAGGCACCGGGGTGTTCTGGAGTTGCAAACATATGGAAGTTCAGCGGGCGATTGATCTGAAGAGGGATGAGTGAGTTGTGAGCATTGAATTAATAACCGTCTTGATGATCGTCTCATTATTGTTTGTGCTCCTTCTTGGGCAGCCTCTTTCCATAAGCCTCGGCGGTATCGCCATGGTGTTCACCCTGGGGGTATGGGGGCCAAAGGGGCTCTACATGGCCGCAACCACCGCCTTGTCCTCGGCCACCAGCGACATTTTGCTGGCAGTCCCCTTATTCGTGTTCATGGGGGCGATGCTGCAATCATCGGGAATTGCCGACGAGCTCTATGAGATGATCCACCATTTGTTCGGGTCGGTGCGCGGGGGCCTGGCCATCGGTACGGTGGGCATCTGCACGGTGTTCGCGGCCATGGCCGGCATCAGCGCAGTAGCCACCGTAACCATGGGCCTGGTGGCCTTGCCCTCCATGTTGAGCAGAGGGTACGAGAAAAAGCTGGCTCTGGGCTCTATCGCTGCGGGAGGCGCGCTGGGCATTCTCATACCACCAAGCGTGACCATGATCCTTTACGCCCTGCTGGCCAGGGAGTCGGTGGGCAAGCTGTTCGCCGGCGGGCTTATGCCCGGGCTGCTGCTGGCCGGCTTGTTCGTGGCCTACATCATCGTCATGTGTATTTTCAAGCCAAAGATCGCGCCCGCCATTGATAATGAAAGCAGGCTGCCGCTCGGCAAGCGCCTGCTGTATCTGAAAGCCGCTTTTTGGCCGGTCCTGCTCATCGGACTGGTGTTGGGGACCATATATTCGGGCATCTGCACCCCCACCGAGGCCTCGGGCGTAGGCGCGCTGGGAAGCGTGATCGCGGTTATCACCAACCGCAGGTTTACCAAAGAAACTTTTTTTTCCGCCTCGATAACCACCCTTAAGATTACTTCCATGGTCATGTGGATCGTCATAGGCAGCGGATGCTTTTCGGCGATCTACAACGCCGCCGGTTCCCAGGAACTGGTCACCAACGTATTGGCCAACCTGCCGGGCGGGCGCTGGGCGGTGTTCATCGTGTTGCAGGCCATCTACTTCATTCTGGGCACTTTCCTGGACCCCACCGGCATCGTCATGCTGTGCACCCCGGTTTTCGTGCCGGTGATCGTCAAGCTGGGCTTCGACCCCATCTGGTTCGGCATCACCTTTATCATCAACATGGAGATGGCCTACCTGACCCCGCCGTTCGGGTTCAACCTGTTCTACTTGCGCAGCATCGTGCCCGAGGGCATCACCATGGCCCACATTTATAAATCAGTGCTTCCCTTTATCGCGTTGCAGATGTTGTGTCTCATATTGGTTTCCGTGTTCCCGCAGATCATTCTTTGGCTGCCCAACATGATGAAGTAGCTTGGGTGATGGGGGCTATGAAATGGCTGGTTAAGGCCAATGGCTGACAGCGGAGGCTGGCCTGAGTTTAAAAAAGCTATTATTTGGTGCTTGCTTGCGATTAGAGGAGGACCGTGAACCTAGGTAACCTGATTGACATCACCGTGGCCAAGTACGGTCAAAAGACCGCCTTGGTCAGCGGCGGCATTCGGCGGACCTACGCCGAGCTGGATGACCGGGCGGGCCGCTTGGCCGGAGCCCTGCTAAAGCAAGGCCTCAATCCCGGCGACCGGGTGGCCCTGCTTTCCCACAATACCGACTACTTCGTGGAGTCCTATCTGGCTGTTACCCGGGTGGGCCTGGTGGCGGTGCCGGTGAACTTTCGCTTGGTGGGCCCGGAGATCATCTATATCCTGCAAAACTCGCAAGCCAAGGCGCTGATTCATGGCCCGGAGTTCATCGATGTGCTCTCCGGCATCAAGGACCAAGTGCCCCAGGTTGGCCTGTATTTGTGTCCGGGCTCGGCACCTGAGGTAGGGGCCTTGGATTACGAGGCCTTTTTGCAGGCAGGCGAGTACACGCCCAGCTCCACCCAAGTCCTCGAGGGCAATCCCTGCCAGATCATCTACACCTCGGGCACCACCGGCAAGCCCAAGGGCGCGGTTCTCACCCACCGCAACATCATCTGGAACATGTTCAATATAGTTCAGGGGCGTGAAGACCAGGCCGGCCAGGTGGCCATCATTGTGGGGCCACTGCACCACAGCGCGCCGCTTAATCACCACCTTACCGTGCAACTGGCCCTGGGCGGCACCTGCATTCTGGCAGTGAAGTTCGAGCCGCAAATGGTCTTGCAGTGCATCGAGCGCGAGCGGGTGACCACCATTTCGGGCTCTCCGGCCATGTACAACCTGCTGCTAAGCCACCCTGGTGCCGAGCAATACGACACCTCCTCGGTGACCAAATGCACCGTAGGCGCGGATCGTCTCTCGGTGGCCACCAAAAAACAGATCATGGAGTTCTTCCCTAACATTGACGGGCTCTACGACATCTACGGCTGCACCGAGGTTTCGCCGGTGGCCACCATCCTCAAGGCGCGCGACTGCATCCGCAAGGACGGCTCCATCGGCCAGGCCGTGGCCTTTATGGACGTGCGGGTGTTTAACGAGAACGACCAGGAGGTCCCGGTGGGCGAGGTGGGGGAGATAGTCTGCCGGGGCCCTAACGTGATGGCCAGGTACCATGACAACCCCGAGGCCACTGAACAGGCCTTGAGAGGCGGCTGGCTGCACACCGGTGATTTGGCCAGCATGGACGAGGATGGCTACTTCTTTTTTGTGGACCGCAAGAAGGACATGATCGTAAGTGGGGGAGAGAATATTTATCCCCGCGAGGTAGAGGAGGTTTTGGCCTCCCACCCGGACATTCTGGAGGCGGCCATGGTGGCCATGGCCGATCCCACCTGGGGTGAGAGCGCCCGGGTTTTCGTGGTGACCCAGCCAGGCAAGAAGCTCACCAGCGAGGAGGTCATAGACTTTTGCAAACAAAACCTGGCCAGCTATAAAAAGCCCAAGCGGGTGGATTTCGTGGACGAGCTGCCACGCAACGCTTCCGGCAAGGTGATGAAGATTCAATTGCGCGACGTTCCGCTCTAGGCGGCGGGAGATGCTTACAAGCTGGGGGTGGATTGATCTTTAGCGATAAAGGGAGGCCACGTGAGTAGTTTATTTTCACCTTATGATCTCAAAGGGATTACCCTGAGAAACCGCTTTGTGCGCTCGGCCACCTTCGAGGGAGCCGGCCAGCCTGACGGAGAGGTCTCCCCCTTGCAGATAAAAATGTACCGCGACCTGGCGGCAGGGGAGGTGGGCCTGATCGTCACCGGCGTGGTTTGCGTGAACGAGACCGGCAGGCTATTCGCCTCCCAAAACTGCCTGGGCAGCGACGGGGCCATCCCCGGGCTCTCGCGCCTCACCCAAGCGGTGCACGACGAGGGGGGCAAGGTGGCGGCCCAGCTTTTCCATTCCGGGCGGGAGGCCTCCAGCTTCCAGGGCTACCGGGGCAAGGGCCCTTCGGTCACCGACGATCCTCGCAGGCCCGGCCTGGTCTACGACGCCATGACCCATGAGGACATCCTTCAGACGGTGGAGGACTACGGCGACGCCGCCGGGCGGGCCAAGGAGGCGGGTTTTGACGCCGTGCAGATGCACGGAGCCCACGCCTACATCTTCGCCCAGTTCCTCTCGCCCTATACCAACAAGCGCGAGGACCAGTGGGGCGGCAGCCTGGAAAACCGCACCCGCTTGCACAGGGAGGTGCTCAAAGCCATCCGCAAGCGGGTGGGCGAGGATTACCCGGTGTTCATCAAGCTGGGGGTCCGCGACGGCTTTGACGGCGGGCTGGTCCTGGAGGACGGACTGGAAGCGGCCTGCATGCTGGCCGAGGCGGGTTACGACTGCCTGGAGATCAGCCAGGGCCTAAGGGGCACCCAACCCCACGAGACCGAATTCCGCATGAAACTCAAACGCCAAGAGGACCGGGGCTTTTTCTGCGGATGGGCCGCTGAGGTGAAAAAGCGGGTGCAGGTGCCGGTGGTCACGGTGGGCGGCATCCGCGACCTGGGCATGGCCGAGGACATAGTGCAAAAAGGCCAGGCGGACCTGGTTTCCATGAGCCGCCCCTTGATCAGCGAACCGGGCCTGATCGCCCGCTGGCGCAAGGGGGACCGCAGCGAGGCGCGCTGCGTGTCCTGCAACACCTGCAAGCACGACCTGGAGGCACTCAAAACCATCAGCTGCGTGCTGGACCGAAAAAAAGCCGATTAATAGCTATCAGCCATATTGATTTTAAATTAGAGGTTGGCCGTTAAGGCCGGCCTCTTGGTTTGTAGGGGCATATCAGCGGAACCCCTAAGGTCCTTTGTATTTGCTGGGGTTTGCAAGCCTATATGAGAAATGTTATAAAATATGTTATATTGTTTCGGTATACGGAAATAACCTGCTGAAATAATACAAATAAATGCTGGGAGTTGCCTCTTGGGGCAGGCCCGGCGCAAGGCCCATTTGGACCTTACGGCTCTTATTTTTAGGAAAGGGTCTGGTCATGCCTTTGACTACCGTGACCAATCCCGTGAAAGCGGGGTCACGCTATTTATCGGGCAACGATGCCGCCGCCGAGGGCGCCATTGCCGCCGGCTGCCGCTTTTACGGCGGCTACCCCATCACCCCCTCCTCGGAGATCATGGAGTACATGAGCCGGGAGTTGGTTCCCAGGGGCGGCGCCTTCATGCAGATGGAAGACGAGATAGCCTCCATCTCTTCTGTAGTAGGAGCTTCCTGGTCCGGGGCCAAAGCCATGACCGCCACCAGCGGTCCCGGCCTTAGCCTAATGCAGGAATGCCTGGGCTACGCCGCCTTCACCGAGACTCCGGTGGTCCTGGTGGATGTGCAGCGGGCCGGACCCTGCACCGGCCAGGCCACCAAGGTGGGGGCTGGTGACATCATGGCCGTGAAATGGGGCTCCCATGGCGATTACCAGGTGGTTGCCCTGTCCCCCTGGTCAGTGCAAGAGATGTTCAGCCTCACCGTGGAGGCTTTCAACCTATCCGAGCGGCTCAGGGTTCCGGCCTTCCTTTTGGCCGAAGAGGCCACCGGCCATTTGCGTGAGCGGGTGGATCTACCCGAGACCCTGGAAATATACGAGCGCGACTATAAGCCCAAGCAGCCGCCGTTTGGCTGCGACGAGGCGGATGGCATACCTTCCATGCCCAGCTTCGGCATGGGTGAAGAGCTGCTGGTCACCGGCTCCACCCATGACCAGTGGGGCTTTCGCAAGACCGAGGGCCCGGCTTTCCACGACAGCTTGGTGCGCCGCCTGAGCCAGAAGGTGCTCAACCGCAAGGCCGAGATCTGCCGCCACGAGGGCTACTTCCTGGACGACGCCGAGATGGTGGTGGTGGCCTATGGCTTTACCGCCCGGGCGGCCCTGCGCGCGGTGCGCCAGGCCCGCAAACAAGGCTTGGCCGTGGGCCTGTTGCGCCTGATAACCATCTGGCCCTTTGATGAGGAGTTGATCAGCCGGGTGGCCCAGGGAGCCAAGGGCTTTTTGGTGCCCGAGATGAACCTGGGCCAAGTGGTGGGCCTGGTGCGTTCCGCCGCCGGGGATACGCCGGTGAAGTCATTGACCCAGGTCAACGGCAGCACCATCAGCCCGGCGAGCATTCTCGCCGCGCTGGGGGAGATGGGCTAATGGCACGCTCCATGGAGAAATACCTGCGGCCCGAGGTGAAGACCACGCCGTTTTGTCCCGGTTGCGGGCACGGGGTGCTCATGGGCTCCCTGCTGCGGGCCATTGATCAGCTCGAGCTGGATATGACCAACACCCTGTTCGTTTCGGGCATTGGTTGCGCGGCCTGGATTCCCAGCCCCAACTTTGCGGCCGACACCCTGCACACCCTGCACGGGAGGGCCGTGGCTTTTGCCACCGGCGCCAAGGCAGCCAATCCCGATTTAAAGGTTATTGTCATCTCCGGTGACGGCGACCTGGCCTCCATCGGCGGCAACCATTTGATCCACGCGGCCCGGCGCAATCTGGAACTGACCGTGATCTGCGCCAACAACATGATCTACGGCATGACCGGCGGCCAGATGGCCCCCACCACTCCCGAGGGGCACCTTACTGCCACCAGCGTGACCGGCAACCCCTACCGGCCCTTTGACCTGGTCAAGCTGGTCAAGGGCGCGGGCGCGCCCTATGTGGCCAGGGGAGCGGTGACTCGGCCCTATGAGTTGATCGGCTATCTCAAGAAAGCCATCGCCTCGCCGGAATTCGCCTTTGTGGATGTGCTGAGCCCTTGCCCCACCCAGTATGGGCGGCGCAACAAGTTTGATTCGCCGGGGGCCATGTACGAGCGACTACGCAACTTATGCCAAACCGGGACAGAGGGAACCTGCGCGCCTGAGGATGCGGGGGACACCTTGCTGCTGGGTGAGTTCAATGACTGATCGCAAGGAAATCCGTTTGGCCGGCTTGGGCGGCCAGGGCGTGGTTCTGGCCGGGGTCCTGCTGGGACAGGCCGCGGTGGACCAGGGCCTTTACGCGGCGGGATCCAACTCCTACGGAGCCCAGGCCAGGGGCGGAGGCGCCCGGGCCGATTTGGTGCTGGACAACCAGGAGATCGACTACCCTCACGTGGAGCAGCCCGACCTGCTGGTGGCCATGAGCCAAGGGGCTTATGACACCTATGCCTCGGACGTGGCCCAGGGGGGCCTGGTGCTGTTTGACTCCGGCCTGGTGGAGCCTAACGCTCCTCATGACCGCTACGGAGCCAAGGTGACCGCCATGGCCTTGGACGAGTTCAACAACCGCCAGGTGGCCAACGTGATTTGGGTGGGTCTGGTGGCCGGGGTGACCGGTTGGTTTAACAACGAGGTACTGGAAAAAACCCTGGTGGAGTTGGTACCAGAGCGATTCGCGGAGCTGAACAAAGCGGCATTGGCCAAGGGCCTGGAAATGGGCCGCGCCTGGGAGGTGGCCTGATATGGAGGGCAGAACTCATGTGCCCGTGGTAGACGAGGCACTTTGCGGAGTATGCGGCATCTGCCGGGGCGCTTGTCCGGCCTTGGCCAGCCCGGATTTGGTTGAGGGCGAAAGCGGCACCATGCGCGCCGCCCTGGCTCCTCTGGCCAGCGGGGACAAGACGGAGTTGGCGCCTTGCCAAGAGGCCTGTCCTCTGGGGCAGGACATCAACGGCTACCTGGCCTGTTTGGCCGAGGGTGACCAGATAGGCGCTTTAGACATAATCTTGAAGGACAATCCCTTGCCTTCGGTGCTGGGGTATGTTTGCCACCATCCCTGCCAGCAAGCCTGTTTTTCGGGCTCCGTGCAGAGCCCGCCCTCCATCCGCGACCTGAAGCGTTTCGCGGCCCAGGCCCCGCGGCCTGAGGCAATAGTGCCCCAAGGGGACCCGCTGGCCAAGGTGGCGGTGGTGGGGGCCGGACCGGCCGGTTTGGCCGCAGCCTGGCAATTGGCCCGACAAGGGGCCAAGGCCGTGGTTTTTGATGCCCAGCCCATGGTGGGGGGCATGCTGGCCTGGGCTATTCCGGATTTCCGCCTGCCGCGCCAAGAGCTGCAAAGGGATTTGGATTACATCGCGGCCCACGGGATAGAGTTCAAGCTGGGTCAGGCGCTTTCGCCCGAGGACGTAAATGCCCTTCGCGGCGAGTACGACGCGGTGATCCTGGCCTGCGGCGCTCCCAAGGCCCAAAAGGCCGGCTTGCCCGGCGAAGAGCTTCCAGGGGTGTGGCAGGGGTTGGACTTTTTGCGAGAGTCCGGCTTGGGCAAGCAGCCCCAGCTGACCGCGCCGGTGGTGGTGATCGGCGGAGGCAACGTGGCCCTGGACGCGGCCAGGGCGGCCTTGCACCAGGGGCTTCCCGTGACCTTGGCCTATCGCCGGGACCGTGGTCAGATGCCCGCCTACGCCGAGGAACTGGAAGCGGCCGCGGCCGAAGGCCTGAAGTTCCTCTATCGGGTTCAGCCGGTTGCCTTGGAAGCAGGGCAGGGCGGCGGCGTGGCCGCGCTTACCGTACAGGGCACCATCCCTGGCCAGCAAGCGGCCGACGGGCGGGTGGCTTTTGCCCCTGATCCGGATGATCAACGCAGCTTGGAGGCGGGCAGCGTAATTCTGGCTCTGGGGCAGCAGAGCGAGGAAGATGCCTGGGCTGCCGGCTTGGGCCTGCAAAGCCTGCAGGCCGATGCCCAGGGGCGCTTGGCTCAAGGGCTGTACGTGGCCGGTGATTTGCTCACCGGCCCGGCCACGGTGGTCGAGGCCATGGCCGGAGGGATCAAGGCCGCCAAAGCCATCATGCAAGAGGTGCAATCATGAGCCTGCGTCCGCCATGCCCCATGCCGGAAAACACCCCTGTGGCCGAGCACGGGGATATGACCCTGGAACAGGCCCAGGCCGAAGCGGGCCGCTGCTTATCGGGCCATTCCTGCCAGGGCTGCGAGCTGTGCATGCTGATCTGCCCGGATCTGGCCATCACCAAGGATCCGGGCACCGGGCGCGCGGTGATAGACCTGGCCTTTTGCAAGGGCTGCGGGCTCTGCGCCGAGGTTTGTCCCAAGGGGGCGATCAGCATGCAGCTCGACCAAGCCTAGCCTCGGCTTCTCCAGCTGCCCGTGGGCTGTGTTGCCGGCATTGCTCAAGGCTCGCTGTAGGCTTGGCTACAGCTGCGCCTTTCCCTCGCCGGACGCCTTGCCCACGAGCACCTGGCTATGCCGAGGGTATGTTTACAAATCCGCCAGAACGTAGACAACAAACGGCCGGGACGCCAATACGTCCCGGCCGTGGATTTTAGATGGGAACAGGTCAGGGCTTGGGTTTGATGCCCAGGATTTGCCGGGCGTCGTCACAGGTGGCCACCTCCCGCTGAAGGATGCGGGCCAGATCCACGGTGCGCTCCACAAAGCGGGCATTGCTGTCGGCCAGCACGCCGCGGCTGAGATAGATATTGTCCTCAAAGCCGACCCGCACGTGGCCGCCCATGAGCATGGCGTGGGTGGTCATGGGCAGTTGATGGGGGCCCACCCCTAGAACCGACCAAGGGCAGTCAAGGGTGAGGTGCTCACGGAAGGCCATGAGCGCGGGCAAGTCGGCGGGCGCTCCCCAAGCAATGCCCAGGCAGAACTGGAAGTAGGGCGGGTCGTCCACCAGGCCGCGATCGATCATGTCCAGGGCCTGGCGCAGGTGGCCCAGCTCGAATACCTCGATCTCCGGCTTTACTCCCATCTCCTGCATGCGCTTGGCCGCCTTGTCCACCCAGTCGGTGGGGTTGATGAATTCGCGGCCGCGAAAGTTCAGGCTGCCCACGTCCAGGGAGCAGAGGTCGGGTTTCAGGGCAATGGGTATCATGCGCTCCTCGCCGGGATCTTCGGAGGCGATGTTGAAGCCGCTGGTGGTCAGGTTCACCAGCATGTCGCTTTCCTCGCGAATGCGCTGCAAGGCCTCGGCGAACAGCTCGCGCTCAAAAGCCGGAGCTCCGGTTTGGGGATCGCGCACGTGAATGTGCACCACGCTGGCGCCGGCGCGCCAGGCTCGCAGGGCCTCTTCAGCGATTTCCTTGGGGCTATGGGGAATGGCAGGGTTTTGCTCACGTGTAGGGCCGGAACCACATACGGCCACGTTTATGATCAGCTTCTCCAAAAGGGACCTCCTCTTCCCGTGATGATGCTCCAGGCGGTTACAAGACCGAAAAATGTAGCTACATATCCGCTAACAATACTTGACTTGTTGAGAACCAATATAATATAAAATTTTATATTTAAAAATAAGTATGAAACAATATTTTAGGAATCTGGCAGCATATATTCTGGATTCTGCTTTTGGTTTGATGCCAACTGCTGATGCTGGGGGGAGGCCTGTAATAGGAAGCAACATATGAAAAATTCACAAACATTGGTTGAAAAGGCCTATCAGCAAATAAAGCTAATGCTACTAAACGACGAATTGGTCGCCGGTCAGAAGCTGCGCTACCAAGACATAGCCAAAAGGCTGGAAATGAGCCAGACACCGGTCAACCTAGCCCTGGTTCGCCTGGAAAACGAGGGGCTGGTTCACTGGGAAGCCAACAAGGGCTACTCGGTGCCGGAGTTGGACTTGGAGGAAGCCCGCGAGCTCTATGAACTTAGGGTGCTGTTGGAGGGTTTTCTGGTGGCCAAGGCCGCGGAAAACATAACCGATGAGCAGCTCAAGGAGCTGCGCCTTCTACTGGACGGGCACCGCTCGGTGCGCGGGGAGGTCTATTGCCGGGAGCGCCTTTGGTGTGATGCCCGCATCCACTTGGCCATTGCCCGCTACAGCGGCCACAAAAACGGGTCAATCTATTTACACCAACTGTTTGACCGCATCTATCTTAGGTATAGGCCTGAGCGTCTTTCAATCGAGCGATTGACCGAGGCTGAGCAGCAACACGAAAAACTATTCAAAGCCCTTCAAACGCACGATGTCCAAGGGGCTAAGGAGATCATGACCCACCACATTATGATGGGACAACAGCGCATGCTAAAGGGCATCCGGACCCAAGTAGAGGAACGAAGCAGGATCCAGCTCTGGGGTTAGAAGCTGGAACTTGCACTGCCTGAGAACGCTATACGCAATATGCGTGGTGTTTGATCCGATTACAATGCAACTTTAGGAGGGAAAAATGCCGAAGAAATTAGGCCTGATCGCAATAGCTGTTGCCCTGAGCGTTTGCTTGATGGCGCCATCGGCCATGGCCGGGAAACAGTTCCTGCGCATGTTCTCTGGTCCCGAGGGAGGCTCCTGGTATCCCCTGGGATCGGCCATGATGGGCATCGTTGAGAAAAACCTTAAGATTTCCTCCTCCAACGGTCCCGGCGGCGGAGTGGGTAACTGCAAGGCGGTGAACGGCGGTCGTGCCGATCTGGGGTGGACCTACACCCACACCGCTTACAACGCCTATAACGGGCGCGGCAAGTTCAACAAAAAGAACACCAACCTGCGCCACCTGATGTCCCTGTACCCCGGTGTGTTCCAAATGGCCGTGGACAAGAAGAGTAAGATCTTCAGCGTGGCCGACCTGGCCAACAAGCGCATCGTGCCCGGCAAGGTGGGCTTCTCCGGCACCGTCATCGCCGAGCTGGTGCTCAAGGCCTACGGCATTACCTTTGAGAGCATCAAGAAGAACGGTGGTTCGGTGAGCTTCGTGGGCTACTCCGACTCCGCCGCCCTGCTCAAGGACGGCCACAGCGACGTTTACATGGCCGTTACCTCTTGCCCCCAATCCACCATCATCGACCTAAACTTCCGCCCCGGCATCCGCTTCCTGGAAGTCGACGGCAAGCATATGGCCAAGATCCTCAAGATGGAGCCTGGTCTGATGGCCACCACCATTCCGGTGGGCGCCTACAAGGGCCTCAAGGCCGCGGTCCCCGCGGTGGGTACTGTGACCTGCATCGTGGCCAACAAGGACGTGCCCGACGACGTGGCCTACAACATCGTCAAGACCCTGTACGCCAATTGGCCCGAGCTGGCCAAGGTCAAAAAGAAGGCCATCGAGGCTTCCAAGCCCGACAAGGCCCTCATGGGCGCTCGCATCCCGGTGCATCCCGGCGCCATGCGCTACTACAAGGAAAAGGGCATAGCCAAGTAAGGCTTTCCCAACACGGATAAAGGGTGCAGCCCGGCCGCCAATAGGCGGCCGGGCCTTATGCCCATGCTTTTCCTTCAGCCCAAAAACAGCGAGCACGTGCCTTGGCGACACAGACACAAGAGAAAAAACTGCAATACGAAGAGGGTAAGAAGCAGAGCATCCTGGAGTGGCTGCTAGACCAGGACAAGGGCCTATTGGCGCACCCTCTCGAACTGTTCATTTGTCTACTTTCCCTGGGACTAAGCGTTTATCACCTTTACGTGGCCTATGCCGGGTCGTTGGAGGCCCACGCCTTCCGCTCCACCCACTTGGCTTTCGTCATGGTGTTGTGCTTTTTGCTCAGGCCCCTGGGCCGGGATAGTTGGACGGCTCCTAAAAACGCCTGGTTCGGGGTGGACCTGCTTTGCATCGGCCTGACCATGGCCATTCAGGTCTACACCCTTTGGGATTTGGATGCGTTCATCTTCCGTCGTGGCGACCTGAGCACCATGGATATCTACGTCGGTACCACCATGCTGATCCTCCTGTTGGAAGTGACTCGCCGGGTGGTGGGCTGGGCCATGGTGATCATCGCCGGATTTTTCCTGGTGCAAACCGTATTTTCCGA
>JAHLLJ010000079.1 GCA_020444205.1 Deltaproteobacteria bacterium
TCTCCAGGCTCAGAGCGCCCACCTCCACCGCCTCGATCATGGCCTCGTCTTCGCTCACCGGGATAAAGGTGCCCGAAAGGCCGCCCACCCGGCCCGAAGCCATGGCCCCGCCTTTTTTCACCGCGTCTATGAGCAGGGCTAGGGCGGCGGTGGTGCCCGGCGCGCCCACCCGCTCCAGGCCCATGCCCTCCAAGATACGGCCCACGCTGTCGCCCATGGCCGTGGTGGGAGCAAGGCTGATGTCCACCACCCCGAAGGGAACCCTCAAGCGCCGGGCCAGCTCGCGGCCCACCAGCTCGCCTCCCCGGGTGATCTTGAAAACGGTGCGCCGGATTATCTCGCTCAGCTCGGTGAGGTCTGACTCGGGGTGCTTGTCCACCACCGCGCGCACCACCCCCGGCCCGCTGATGCCCACGTTCAGGGCCGCGTCCGCCTCGCCCCCGCCATGGAAGGCTCCGGCCATGAAGGGATTGTCCTCTGGCGCATTGCAAAAGGCCACGAACTTGGCGCAGGCAATGCCATTAGGCCCGGCGGCGGCCATGTCTTTGAGAATATGGCCCAGCCTGACGATGGCGTCCATGTTCATGCCCGCCAGGGTAGAAGCCAGGTTCAAAAATCCGCAGAGCCGCTGGGTGGAGCTAAGCACCTGGGGCAACGAGTCCATGACCCGCTTATCCGCGGCGGTGGCTCCTTTTTGCACCAAGGCCCCGAAGCCGCCGATAAAGTCCACCCCCGCCTCGCAAGCGGCGGCGTCCACCGCCTGGGCCAGCACCAGGGGCGCGTCAGCCTGGGCGCAGGGCTCGATGAGCCAGGCGGCCGGGGTAATGGAAAGGCGCTTGTTGACGATAGGCAGGCCCATGGACTCGCTAAGCTCGCAGGCCTCGCTCACCAAACGCTTGCCCAACCCGGCCAGGCGCTCTCGGGTGTCCTCGGCCAGGCGGCCGGCGTCGCGGTCGATCAGGTCCTTGAGGTTCACCCCCAGGGTGACCGCGCGGATGTCGAAGTTCTCAAAGAGAATCATCCCCGCAGTTTCAAATACCTCTTCTACTCCGAACTCCATGGCGGCCTCCTAGATGCGATGCATGGCCTTGATGACCGCCTCGTTGTGCAGCATCACCTTGAGCCCCAGGGATTCGGCCAGATTCTCCAAGGCATCGCGCAGCCCGGCCGAGCCTGAACTGCTTTCGGTGATATCGGCCAGCATGGTCATCACAAAAGTGCCGTCCATGACCTTCTGTTGCACGTCCTCGATGTTGGCCCCATGCTTGAACAGCAAACCGCTCACCTGGGCGATGATGCCTTTTTGGTCCTTGCCCAGGACCACCACGAAGACACGCTCTTTTTCCATGTTCCCTAATCCTGATCCGCTATGTGCTTCTGCCCAAAGGGGCAGTGTTTGAGCAGGCCGCAACCAGGGCAATCAGGCTTGCGCGAGTGGCACACCTGACGGCCGTGAAAGATGACCTGATGACTGAAAGAGGTCCAGCGCTTTTTAGGGATGATCTCCATGAGCGCGAACTCGGCCTTGACCGCGTCAGTCTGGTCAATGAACTCCAGACGGCGGCACACCCGGCCCACGTGGGTGTCCACGGTGATGCCCGGCACGTCAAAGGCGTTGCCCAGGACCACGTTGGCGGTCTTGCGCCCCACGCCGGGCAGCTTGACCAGGGAGTCCAAATCACCGGGAACCTCGCCGTCGTGCTTCTCCACGATGGCCTGGGCCGCCCCTTTAATGGACTTGGCCTTGTTGCGGAAAAATCCGGTGGGCCTCACCGCCTCTTCCAACTCGGAGATGTCGGCCCCCGCAAATTCGGATATCTCGGGATACTTGGCAAAGAGATCCGGCGTGACTTGATTCACCCGCTGGTCGGTGCATTGGGCGCTGAGTATGGTGGCCACCAACAGCTCCCAGGGAGTGGTGTAGTCCAAAGCGCACTTGGCCTTGGGGTAGAGCTTGTTCAGGGCGGCCAACACCGCCTTTACCCTGGCGGGATCGGGCGGGGTAAACCCCCGCCCGCCATTTTTTGCCTTGCTCTTGGTCAAGAAGCTACTCCTGGACCACTTCCGCCTTTTCTATGAACACCGGGGTCACCGGCACGTCCTGGTACATGCCCTTGGTGGTGGTCTCCACGGCCTTGATCTTGTCCACTACGTCCATGCCCTTGATCACCTTGCCGAACACGGCGTAGCCCCAACCCTGCGCGTCCTTGCTCTTGAAGTTGAGGAAGTCGTTGTCGGTGACGTTGATGAAGAACTGGGCCGTGGCGCTATTGGGGTCCATGGTGCGGGCCATGGCCAGAGTGTACTCATCATTGGTCAGGCCGTTGTCCGCCTCGTTCTGGATGGGGGCGTCAGTAGCCTTGAGCTGCATTTTGTCATTGAGGCCGCCGCCCTGGATCATGAAGCCGTTGATGACCCGGTGGAACACGGTGCCGTTGTAAAAGCCCTTGTTCACGTAGTTAAGAAAGTTCTCAACCGATTTGGGGGCCTTATCGGGATACAGCTCTATCTCGATGTCGCCCATGCTGGTCTGAAGTTTGACCACAGGATTGCTCCTTGCGGCCAGGGACGCTCCCCCGGCCATGAAAGTTAAAGTAATGGCCGCAGCCATGATTGCCAAAACCACCAGTTTGCTTGCCCTCATATGACGCTCCGCACCAAACAAAATTTTTGTATCTAGAGTATGACCACCTGCTTGATCAGCCGCACCACCTCGGCCGGGTCGTCCATGACCCGGAAGTAGTCCAAGTCCTCGGGGCTGATAAACTTTCCAGCCAACTGGGTGTTCTTGATCCAGTCTACCAGGCCGGACCAGTAATCGCTGCCCATGAGGATTACCGGGAAGGGGCGTATGCGCTTGGTTTGGATAAGAGTCAGGGCCTCGGCCATTTCGTCCAAGGTGCCGAAGCCGCCGGGCATGACGATATAGGCCACCGAGTACTTGACAAAGATGACCTTGCGCACGAAGAAGTAGCGGAAGTCCAAGCGCACGTTGGCGTAGGGATTGGGCCGCTGCTCAAAGGGCAGTTGGATGTTCAGCCCCACCGAATGCCCCCCCGCCTCGGTGGCCCCCTTGTTGCCCGCTTCCATGACTCCGCCGCCGCCGCCGGTGATCACCGAGAAGCCCGCCTCGACCAGGCTGCGGCCCATTTCCTCGGCCAGCTTATATTCAGGACTGTCCGGGGGAACCCGCGCCGAACCGAAGATGCTCACCCCCTTGGGGATGTGGCTCATGTCGTCGATGGCATCCACGAACTCGCTCATAATACGGAACATGCGCCAGGATTCCCGGGCACTAAGGGCGTCGATTACGTATTGCTGCTCTGATTTGTCCGGCATGGCCTACCCCGCATATTCCATGAAGGTAGTGTGTCCGACCTCGCCAGCCACCGGCATACGGTGTTGCTGGCTGTGCTCGGGCCTTGGCGTAGCTTCAGCTACGCCAGCGGCCCTCACTTGCCAGACGCCTTGTCTGCCGGCGGCTGACTGTGCCGGACCAGAGTACAAACTGTACCTTGGCAAATCGGATGCTTTTTTCATATCGGCCTCATGATCACGGGTTCGTTATTAGTTGCCACCCAACCCTCATGAAATATGCGGGCAACCTCTTTGGGATGACTCTTTCCCCCGGCCATGGGACCAAGGGCAAAGACCCTGATATACTAGCAGTCGTTTTCGTATCGTCCACGCAACGGTTGCCCCCTGTCAAGAGACAGGCATTGGGGACGGCCGGGGCAATTCTACCAGGCCAAGGAGTAGGTAATGCGTTTAACCTGCATGGGCGCGGCCCGTACCGTCACAGGATCATCTTACCTCATCGAAATGGACGACGACCGCTGCTTCATGGTGGACTGCGGCCTTTTCCAGGGCAGCGCGCAAATAGAGCGGCGCAACTGGATCGCCGGGCCTTACCGGGTGCCGGAGCTGAGCGCCATTTTCATCACTCACGCGCATATCGACCACTCCGGCCTGGTGCCCCGCCTGGTGCGGGGCGGCTACTCCGGCCCCATCTACGCCTCCAAGCCCACCTGCGAATTGCTCAAAATACTGTGGCTGGACTCGGCCAACATCCAGCAGATGGAAGCTGAATGGCAGAGCCGCAAGAACCGCCGCCAAGGCAAGAAAGGCTTTGACCCCCTTTACGAGGTGAGTGATGCCGAAGCGGCGATCACCATGCTCAAGCCGGTGGACTTTGATTGCCAGGAAGAATTATTGCCCGGCGTGCGGGTCTGCTTTGTCCACGCGGGCCACATCCTGGGAGCGGCCAGCCTGCACCTAACCCTTGAGGGTGAAGACGGCGTGCACCGCATCGGTTTCTCCGGCGACCTGGGCCGCCCCAACCAACTCATCGTGCCCGATCCGGTGCACATGGACCCGGTGGACACCCTGTTCATGGAAACCACCTATGGCGGCCGCACTCACAAGTCCCTCTCGGCCAGCATTGACGAGTTGCTGGAAGTGGTCAAGGAGGCTTATGACGAGGGCGGCAAGGTGCTCATCCCCGCCTTTGCCGTGGAACGTACCCAGGAGATTATCTACATCCTGGCCGCGGCCCACCGCCGGGGCGAGTTGCCCGACGACATGCCGGTGTTCCTGGACTCGCCCCTGGCCATTAACGCCACCCACATATTCAGGGATCACCCTGAGTATTTTGACGAGGAGACCAAGGAAATCCTGGCCAACGGCGACACTCCTCTGAACTTCCCCAACTTGAAGTTCACCACCACCACCGAGGAAAGCCGCAACATCAACCGCCATATGGGCCCGGCCGTCATCATCGCGGGCAGCGGCATGGCCAACGCCGGGCGCATCAAACACCACCTGAAACACAATCTGTGGCGGCCCAACACCCATGTGATCATCGTGGGGTTCCAGGCCAAGAACACCACCGGCCGCCTGCTGGTGGAGGGCGCCCCCAAGGTGAAGATTTTCCGCGAAGAGGTGGCGGTGCGCGCCAAGGTGCACACCATCAACGGCTTCTCGGCCCATGCCGATCAAAACGAGCTGCTGGCCTGGATGGAGCCCCTGATGCGTCCAGGGGTGAAGGTTAACCTGATCCACGGCGAAGAGGAGCAGATCGCCACTTTCAAGGCCCTGGCCCATGCCCGCTTCCCCAAGGTGCGCTTCCACATGCCGCGCTGGAACGAGGTGATCGAGCTCAAGACCCGCCCGGTGGAGCTGGCCAAGGTGGAGCCCGCCGAGCTGGCCGATGAAGTGCGTCAGCTAAGCGGCCGTCTGGCCCAGCTTGCCGAGCGCCTGGCCGAGCCGGAAGGCGGCCTGGCCCCGGAAGAGGCCACGGCCCTGATGAAGGCCCTAAAGGCCGCCAACCAGGCGGCCTCCATGGGGGAGGTTGCCTAGCCCGTGCCTCGTTGGGAACTATTGGGCCGGGTGGAAAAACCGGCCCGCTACCTGGGCGGCGAACCGGGCGTAGTGATAAAAGACCAGGCACAAGTGCGCCTGAATTTGGCCCTGGCCTTTCCCGAGATCTATGAGATCGCCATGAGCCATCTGGGCATCAAAGTGCTCTACGAGTGCCTGGCCGGGCGGCCGGACGTGGCCGCTGAGCGAGTGTTCTGCCCCTGGCTGGACCTCATGGAGATCTTGGAGGCCGAGGGCGAGGCTCCCTGGTCCCTGGAGAGCGGCCGGGCCCTGGGCGACTTCGACGTTATCGGCTTTTCCCTGCAGTATGAGCTGACCTACACCAACCTGCTCATGATGCTGAAGCTGGCCGGAGTGCCCGTGCGCCGTGAGGATCGCGGGCCCGGGCACCCCCTGGTCATTGCCGGCGGCCCCTGCATGGTCAACCCGGAGCCTCTGGCTGACTTCCTGGACCTGGCCCTGGTGGGCGAGGCCGAGGAGGTGATTGATCCTTTGATGGACCTGCTGATCCAGGCCAAGGAAGAGGCCTGGCCCAGGGAAACGCTTTACCAAGAGGCGGTCAAGATAGAGGGCCTCTACGCCCCTGCCCTGTTCCAGCCGGTGTATGAGCAAGGCCGCCTGGCTAGGATCGAGGCTTTGGACCCCGAGCACCCCAAGGTGCGTCGCCGCATTGCGGCTGACCTGGCCGCGCATGAGCCGCCTCAGCGGGCCATCCTGCCCACGGTGACTCCGGTGCACGACCGCCTGGGGGTGGAGCTGGCCCGAGGCTGCACCAGGGGCTGCCGTTTCTGTCAGGCAGGATTCATTTACCGCCCGGTGCGCGAGCGCCCAGCCGAGCAGGTGTACCAGGCGGCCATGGCCGGCCTGGGCACCGGCGGCCTGGAAGAACTGGCCCTGCTGTCGCTGTCCACCAGCGACTACACCTGCATAGAGCCCCTGGCCGCCGCGCTCATGGACGCCCTGGAGCCCCGGCGCATCAGCCTGTCTCTGCCCAGCCTGCGCATGGACTCCCTGGGCGAGGAGCTGATCAACCAGATTAAGCGGGTGCGAAAAACCGGCTTCACCCTGGCCCCCGAGGCGGGCAGCGAACGCCTGCGCAAGGTGATCAACAAAAACCTGAGTGAAGAGCAGATCGTGGGCACTGCCCGCACCGTGTACGGCCTGGGCTGGAACCTGGTGAAGCTCTACTTCATGTTGGGACTGCCCACCGAGACTGAGGAGGACATCCTGGCCATCGGCCGTCTGGCCGCCTTGGTGGCGGGAGAGGCTAAAAGCGCCGGACGGGGCCGGGGCAAAAAGCCGGTGGTCAACGCCAGCCTGGGCCTGTTCGTGCCCAAGCCTCACACCCCTTTCCAGTGGGAAGGGCAGATTGATCTGGAGGAGTCGCTGGAGCGCCTCAAGCTGGCCAAGTCCAACCTGGGCGACCGCCGGGTAAAGGCCAAGTGGAACGACGCCAAGACCAGTATAGTAGAGGGCGTGCTCAGCCGGGGCGACCGTCGCTTGGGCTCAGTGCTAATGCGGGCCGTGGAGCTGGGCTGCCGCTTTGATGGTTGGAGCGAGCACCTGGACTACGACGCCTGGCTCAGCGCCCTGGCCGACAACGGCCTGTCCCTGGAGGACTACCTGCGCCCCCGCGAGCAAGATGAGGTTTTGCCCTGGGAGCACATAGATGTTGGCGTAAGTAAGAAGTTCCTTTGGGCAGAGCGGGAAAAATCCCTGGCAGGCGAGTCTACCGCCGATTGCCGCCAAGGCCGCTGTTTTGACTGCGGGGTATGCGACCACAAGAACATTAAACCTCTCCTGTGTGAAGGGGCCGCCCTGCCCGCCCCGCCGCCCGCGCCCGCCGAGGGCGAGCGCCTGAACTGGCGCTTCCGTTTGGAAAAAACCGGCCAGGCCCGCTACTTGGGGCATCTGGAGATGATGCGCCTGATTGAGCGTACCATCCGCGCCGCGGGCATCGAGGTAGCCTACACCCAGGGCTTTCATCCGCATGCCCTGGTCAAGACCGCGGCGGCCCTGCCCACCGGGGTTGAGAGCCTGGTGGAGACCCTGGAGGTATCCACCATCCGCTCCTACGACCCAGAGGAAATGGCCGCCCGGGTAAACGAGCTGCTTCCTCCGGGCCTGCACGTGGCCGGCGGCCGACCCGGCCGCCCCGGCGAAAAGCTCATCGACCCGCCGGTGGCGGTGTACCGGATAACTCCGGCCCAGCCCCTGGACCCTATAAGTTTAGAGGCTTTTCAGGAGGCCGAGCAGTGGATTATGCTTAGACAGTCCCCCAAGGGCCGCCGGGAGATCGACCTCAAAGCAGCAATCCGCCAAATGGAACTGGACGGCGGGGATCTTTTCTTGGCCGTGGGATCTGCCGGAGGGCGGCCCAAACCGGTGGAAGTGCTCACCAGTGTCTTCGGGCTGAGCCCGGAGGACGCCGCCGCCGCCCGGGCCCTTAAGATTGAAGCTAGAGAGGAAGCTCAAAATTGATGGCCTCGACTCTGCTCATAAACTCGCGTTCCTATGAAACCCGCGTGGCTCTATTGGAAAACGGCCAGTGCGTGGAGGTTTACGTTGAGCGCCACAAGCAGATGTCTCTGGCGGGCAACGTGTACCTGGGCCGGGTGGCCAGGGTGTTGCCGGGCATGCAGGCCGCCTTTGTGGACATCGGTTTGCCCAAGGCGGCCTTCCTCTACGTGAGTGATGTTTACGAGCCTCCGGAAGAGATGCAGTGGGACGCCGGCGAGGTGCCCACCGAGGCCCAGCGCAGCCCGGGCAGCCGCATAGAGCAGATGCTGCGCGAGGGCCAGGAGATCATGGTGCAGGTGGCCAAGGAGCCCCTGGGCAACAAGGGAGCCCGCATCACTAGCCATGTGACCCTGCCGGGCCGCAACCTGGTGCTCATGCCCACCATTGACCATGTGGGAGTGAGCCGGCGCATCGAGGACCCTGAAGAGCGCCAACGCCTGCGGGGCCTCATCGAGGAAATACGGCCCACGGGCATGGGGTTCATTGCCCGCACGGTGAGCGAAGGGGCGGACCGGCAAAAGCTGTCCGCGGAGATGGACTTTCTTCGCTCATTGTGGGATTCCATCGGTCAGCGCCGCCGCTTGTCCCTGGTGCCTTCCTTGCTGCACCAGGACCTGTCGGTAAGCCTCAGGGCGGTACGCGATCTGTTCACTCGCGAAGTTGACCACTTGATCATCGACTGCCAGGAAGAGTACGACCAGGTGGTGGAGTTCGTAAGCACCTTCATGCCCCGCCTGCTGCCCAGCGTGGAGCTCTATGACCGGGGCGATCCAATCTTCGATGCCTATGAGGTGGAGCCGGAGCTGGCCCGGGCCCTGGAGCGCAAGGTCTGGCTAAAAAGCGGCGGCTACGTAGTTATCGAAAAGACCGAGGCGCTCACCTCCATCGACGTGAACACCGGGCGTTACGTGGGTGGCTACAACCTCGAGGAAACCATCGTCAAAACCAACCTGGAGGCGGTAAAGGAGATAGCTTGCCAGATTCGCCTCAGGGACATCGGCGGGCTCATCGTCATCGACTTTATCGACATGGAGCGCGAGGAAAACCGCGAGCGAGTGGTAGCCGGTCTCAAGGAAGCCCTGAACGCGGACCGCTCCAAGACCAACGTGCTGTCCATGAGCCCCCTGGGCCTGGTGGAGATGACCCGCAAGCGGGTGCGCGAGTCCCTGGGCGAGTCCCTGGGCGAGCCCTGTTTTTACTGCGAGGGCTCCGGCCGCCTGCGCGACCCCACCACGGTGTGCTATGAAATTTTCCGCGCCCTGGAGCGGGAGATGAAAAACTCGGTGGCCGGCACGGTCAGCCTCATGGTGCATCCCCAGGTGGCCGAAGTGATGCTCCAAGAGGAGCGCTTCGCCTTGGAGGAACTTGAGGGCCTGCTGCAGCTGACCATCCACGTGGTGCCCAACCAGAGCTTGCACCGGGAGCATTTCGAGCTGCGCCCCGAGGCCCGCTCCTGAGACCATTCACTTGCCCAGACCCAGTCCCAGCGGTAGCCTTAGCCCATTACTGAATCAGCCGTCGGGGGTTCATTAACTTTGACCCGTTTCCGTTTGCTAGACACCGGTCTTTTGACCGCCGCGGAGAACATGGCCCTGGACGAGGTGCTCACTCGCCGGGCCGGAGCGGGCCTCTCCCCTCCCACCCTGCGCTTTTTGCGCTTCAGCCCGGATGCCGCCCTGGTGGGTTATCACCAGGAGGCGGAGCGGGAGCTGCGCCTGGACTACTGCGCCCAGGAAGGTATTGAGGTGAACCGTCGGGTCACCGGTGGAGGCGCTCTTTTATTCCAAGAGTCCAGCCTGGGCTGGGAAATCATCGCCCCCTGGGGCCAAGGCCCCTTTGCCGGAGGCTTCAACGCTGCCCTGGAGCGTATCTGCCTGGCCGGAGCCCAAGGGCTGTCCTCCCTGGGAGTGGACGCCTGCTTCAGGCCCCGCAACGACATCGAGGTGGACGGCCGCAAGATATCCGGCACCGGCGGCATGGTCCTGGAAGGCGGGGCTCTGTTCCAGGGCACCGTGCTGGTGGTCAATGAGATAGACCGCTTCCTCAGGGCGCTACGGGTGCCGGTGGAAAAACTCAAACGCCGCGAGATCGAGTCGCTCATGGAGCGCATGGCCTTTTTGGAGGACCTGCTGGGGCGGCCGGTGCCCATGGCCGAGCTCAAACAGGCTTTGGCCGAGGGTTTGGCCCAAGGCCTGGGCCTGACCCTGGAGCCCGGCGGCCTCACCCAAGGCGAAAAAGAGGAGTTAGCCCAGCGCCTACCCTACTTCCGCTCCGAACAGTGGCTGCGCCTCAAGTCCCTGCCCTCGGACCGCCCGGCTTGGCTGCGCCACTACGTGCAAGGCGAGGGCGGCAGCATGCGGGTGCATCTGTGGTTGGACAAGCGTGGAGCGCGGGTGCAAAAGGCCCTGATCAGCGGTGACTTTTTCGCCCGGCCCCAGCGCCTGGTTCCCGATTTGGAAGCGGCGCTCATGGGGGTAAAGGCCAAGCCCGAGGAGCTGCGCCGGGTGACGGAAGATTTCTTAGGCAGCGCCCAGGGTGAGTTGGTGGGCATTAAACCGGCGGAGGCGGCCCGCGCCGTGGCCGAGGCCGGAGCGCGCCTGGTGTTGGCCCGGGAGCTGGGTCAAGAGGACGCGGCCGAGTTGTTTTTGGTGAACCTCACCCCGGACCAGGCCATGGCCCAAAGACCGGCCTGGCTGCTCTTGCCCTATTGCTCCAAGCCGCCGGACTGCGAATATCGCTACGTGCCCGACTGCGGGGTATGCGGCGAATGCCAGTTCACCCAAATGATCACCCTGGGGCAAGAACTTGACCTCAAGCCGGTGAGCATCCAGTCTTTTGAGCACCTCATGGAAAACCTGGTAATCATTCAGCAACAAGGCGGCTGGTTCCTGGGCTCGTGTTGCGAGGCTTTTTATGCCAAGCATCAGCGGGAAATGGAAGACTCCGGCGCCCAAGGGGTGCTGGTCAACCTGGACTCCACCACCTGCTACGACCTGGGCAAGGGCATGGCCGCCTATGCCGGGCATTTTGACAACCAGACCGAGATGAACACCGCGCTCATTGAAAAGGTGGCCCGGAGAATGGGCCATGCCTAAGCGGGTGGACGTCTTGGTCATCGGCGGCGGCCCGGCTGGGTCCATGGCAGCCAAAGAGGCGGCTGAGGCCGGGGCCGAGGTGCTGCTCATTGACAAGAAACGCCGTTTTGGCGCCCTGCCCCACTGCGCCGAGTTCGTGCCCCGCTTGCTGGCTAGGGAAGTAAGTTTTCCAGCCCGCAGTCAGGTGCAGCCCGTGGAGGGCATGCTCACCGTCTTGGCTGGACAGGAGCACTACACTCCCGGGCCGGGCTGGATTTTGGACCGCCAGGTGTTTGACCACGGCCTGGTGCTGGCCGCGGCCCAGGCCGGAGCCCGGGTGTGGGCCGGGGCCAAGCTCATGAGCCGCGAGGGCGATACCTGGGAGATACAGCGTGGCGCGCGCAAGGTGACCGTCACTCCCGGCGCGGTGGTGGCCGCCGACGGCGCGGCTTCCCTGGGCGCCCGTCTGACCGGCTGGCCCTCCCAGGCGCTCATGGCCGGGGTGCAGATGCAGGTGCCCTTGGCCCAGCCCCTGGAGCGCACCCTGGTCTATCTGGAGCCCGCCATCCTTCATGGATATGCCTGGCTCTTCCCGCGCGGGGCGGCGGCCAATCTGGGCTTGGGTTGCCGGGTTCAGGTCAAGCCCCAAAAGCTCCTGGACGAGCTGCGCGCCCGTTTGACGGACCAAGGCCTGATCCTGCCCGGGGTGCTGGCCCTGGCCGGTGGAGCCATTCCCGTGGGCGGCCCCCGCTCCGAGATGGCCAAGGGCCGGGTGCTCCTTGCTGGGGACGCGGCTGGGCTCACTCACCCGGTCACCGGAGCGGGCATTCCCCAGGCGGTTTTCTCTGGCATCGAAGCGGGCAAGGCCGCCGCCCGCCTGGCCGGCGGCCGATCAGAAGCAGGCGAGGAGTATCAAAACGAGGTCATGGCCCGTTATGGCAGTCACCTGGCCCGTGGCCTGGCCGCCCGCCAAGAGATGGAGCGCGGCTGGAATAATGACGATTTCGCGGAGCTCATGGCCCGCGCTTGGCCTGCCTTGAGAGGTCACCATGGCTGATCTGAATCAAGCCCTGGACCGGGCTCGTGAGCTGTCTTGGCAGCACCACGGCCCCAACCTGGGCATCTTCCTGCCGGGTATGTTCACCGCCTATGGCCGCAAGGGCCGCTACCCGGCGGTAAGCATCACCGGCCCTGATTGCCGCCAGGGCTGCGAGCATTGCCGGGGGCACCTGCTGCGCACCATGCACCCGGCCGTGGGAGGCGAGGCCCTCTACGCTCTGGGCAAGCGCCTGGCGGCCCAGGGGCAGAAGGGCATGCTCATCTCCGGGGGCAGCGACCCACAGGGGCGTTTGCCCTGGGACAGCGTGTTGCCCGCCATCGGGCGCCTGAGCGCTGAAACCGACCTGGTGCTTACCGCCCACGTGGGGCGTATCGACCAGGCAACGGCCAAAGCCCTCAGGGCCGCCGGAGTGCGTCAGGCCCTTATCGACGTGGTGGGCAGCGAGGGCACCGCCCAGCGCATATTGCACCTTCCTGATGGCTTGAGTGCCCAAAGGGAGACCCTGGCCGCCTGCGGGGAGGCTGGGCTGGAGGTGGTGCCCCACATCATCATGGGCCTGGACCACGGCCACCTAATCGGCGAGTACGACGCCCTGGAAATAGTGGCCGAGCTTGATCCTCAGCGGGTGGTGTTCGTGGTGCTCATGCCCCTGAAGGACACCCCTCTGGCCCAGGCCGAGCCCCCCTCCGTGGAGGAGGTGGCCTCGTTCATGGCCTCGGCTCGCCTGCGTTTGCCCTCCGCCCGCCACCACCTGGGCTGCGCCCGGCCCCGAGGCCGCTACCGGGCGGAGCTTGACGGCCTGGCCGTGCGGGCGGGAATAAACGCCCTGGCCATTCCCAGCGACGGAGCCCTTGAGCAAGCCCGGTCCTTGGGTGTAAAAGTTAGCTTTCAAGACACTTGTTGTTCCCTGGCCTGAAGCGAGGAGAGACCATGCCCTTAGCCGCCGCCGAGGCAGACCTAAGCCACTCCAGCCCTGAGTACGTGCGCCTTTCCCTGGCCGCGGCCATGACCCTGGGATTTGCTGAGGGACGTTTTTTTCGCAACGCCCGCCTGGGATGCATCAACCTACTTTTGACCTACCCCGGCGGGTGCAAGGCAAATTGCGCCTTTTGCGGCCTGGCCCGGGAAAGTCAGATTCCGGCTGAGGACCCCCGCTTTCAAAAGTTCATCCGGGTGATCTGGCGGGCCTACGCTCTGGACGATGTGGTGGCCGCCTGCGCCGCCGCCCCGCCGCATGTGGAGCGGGTTTGCATTTCCATGATCACCCATCCCCGAGCCAGACAGGACACCTTGGAGATATGCCGCCGGGTGCGCGCGGGATGCGATTTGCCGGTGAGCTTGCTCATCGCCCCCACCATTCTCAAGCGTGACAACCTTTTGGAGATGAAGGACGCCGGGGCCGACCGTATTGGCGTGGCCATAGACGCGGCCACGCCCGAGCTTTTTGCCAAGCTTAGGGGCAAGCCCGCCGGCGGCCCCCACCGCTGGGATCATTACTGGAAAATTTACGAGCAGTCCATCGAGGTGTTTGGTCAGGACATGTGCGGGGTGCACCTGATCTACGGCCTGGGCGAGACCGAGGAGGAGCTGGTCTGGGCCATGGACCGGGCCCGGCGCATGGGCGGCTCCACCCATCTATTTTGTTTCTACCCCGAGCGTTTCTCCGCCCTGGCCGACACCCCCCAGCCCCCTGCCTCGGGTTATAGGCGCATCCAACTGGCCCGCTGGCTCATTGACCACGATCAGGCCCGAGCCTCGGACATGGCCTTTGACGGCCAAGGACGCATCGTATTCTTTGGCGACGACCCGGAGCTTATCGAGAGCGCCATCGCCTCGGGCCGCCCCTTCATGACCTCGGGCTGCCCCGGAGCCTCGGGTGAGGTGGCTTGCAACCGCCCCTATGGCAACGAGCGCCCTGGGCCGGACCTGCGCAACTATCCCTTCCTGCCGGTGACGGAGGATATTTCCCTGGTGCGCGAGCAGCTGGCCACCTACTGAAAACCAACCGATTTCGCCCCCTTGGACTCCGCTTTTGGGTTGCGGGAGGTCCAGTGGGGTGTTATATCACTACAATTTCAGAATAGTTCACCCCAAGCCTGCATATTTCATGAGGGTTTGGTGGCGTTAAATCACGTACCCGTATTCATACGGCCGTAATGAAAATAGCACCTGCGTTGCCAGGTTACGATTCGTACCCTGGCCCGGCACTTATGGAATATGGGGGCTAACCCCTCTTGAGGGCAAGGAATACCGGTCATGAAGGTCAACGTTGAAGAGCTGAGCCAGGTCCAACGGCGCGTTACGGTGGAGCTGCCGGCCAAAGAAGTCGATAAAATCCTGAACAAGGTTTACAACAAGCTGAAAAACTCCGTGAAGATCAAGGGCTTCCGCCCTGGCAAGGCGCCCCGACCCATTCTGGAGCGCTACTACGGAGACCAGGCTGCCAGCGAAGCCTCTCAGGAGCTTTTGGGCGGCAGCTATGCCGAGGCCCTCAAGGAAAGCGGCATCGAGCCGGTGGCTCAGCCTGATTTCGACTTCGACCCTCCCAAGGCGGGTGAGGACTTTGTCTACAAGTTGACCTTTGACGTGCCCCCCGAGTTTGAGATCGCAGAAGACGCCTACAAAGGCTTCGAGCTCAAGGAGCCCAAGCTGGAGGCCACCGAGGAGGAGATCGCCTCGCGCCTGGACCAGTTGGCCGAGCGCCAGGCAGTGCTGGTGCCGGTGGAAGAGGAGCGCCCCGCAGCCATCGGCGACGTGGTGGTGGTGGACTACCAGGCCTTTGACGGTGACGAGCCCCTGGACGGCGGCACCGCGGAAAACGTGGAAGTGGACCTGGGCGCCAACAAGAGCCAGCAGGAAATCGAAGTGGCCCTGGTCAAGGCTAAGGTGGGCGACACCCCCGAAGCCACGGTGCACTTTGAGGACGATCATCCCAACAAGAGCATGGCCGGCAAGGATGTGCGTTTTGCCATGACCGTCAAGGGCCTCAAGAGCAAGGTCAAGCCCGAGATGGACGACGACTTTGCCCGCTCCCTGGGTGGCGAGTTCGAGACCCTGGACGCCCTCAAGGAGCGCATCAAGGCTGACCTGGAAAAGATGTACCAGGAGCAGAAGGACCAGGAGCTTCGCCGCCAGATTCTGGACCAGGTGCGTGAGCTGGGCGAGTTCGAGCTGCCCACCTCCCTGGTGGAGGGCGAGCTGGAAGACATGGTCAAGGACTTCATGCAGCGGCTGAGCCAGTCGGGCATGGACCCGGCCACCGCGGGGCTGGACCCCATGAAGTTGGCCGACGACTTTAGGCCCGAGGCCGAAAAAAAGGTCCGCGCGGGTATCGTCTTGGGCAAGATTACCGAGATGGAAGGCGTGCAAGTTTCTGACGAAGACATCGACGCCGAGTTTGAAAAAATGAGCGAACGCACCGGTCAGCCGGCCAAAGCGCTCAGGGATATCTACAATAAAAACAATGCCATGCCTTCGCTAACCGCCCATATCCTGGAAGAAAAGACGTTGCAGGCCATAAAGGCCGGTGCTACTATTACACAAGTAGACTCAGCAGAATTGGCCGCTGAAAAAAGCACGGCTGAGGGCGAAAACGACAGCTGATTACGACTAACGAAACGAGGCGCTGATGCCCCTTATTCCTTTTGTGATTGAGCAGACCAGCCGCGGCGAGAGGTCCTATGATATCTACTCCCGGCTGCTCAAAGACCGCATCATCATCTTGGGTGAGCCCATTGACGACCATGTGGCCAATGTGCTCATCGCGCAGTTGCTTTTCCTGGAGGCTGAAGACCCCACCAAGGACATCAGCCTTTACATAAACTCGCCTGGCGGACAAGTGACCGCGGGCATGGCCATCTACGACACCATGGCTTACATCAAGTCCAAGGTGAGCACCTTGTGCTTGGGCCAGGCCAGCAGCATGGCCGCCATCCTCTTGGCAGCCGGTGAGCCCGGCATGCGCTTTTCGCTGCCCCATTCCCGTATCCTGATCCACCAGCCCATGGGCGGTTTTCAGGGACAGGCCAGCGATATAGACATTCACGCCAAGGAAATCTTGCGTCTTAGGGAGGAGCTCAACCTGATTCTGGCCGGTCACACCGGACAGAGCGTAAAGAAGGTCGCCGCCGACACCGAACGCGACTTTTTCATGAGCGGGGAAGAAGCCAAGGCTTACGGGATCATCGACAAGGTGATTGCCCACCGCGAATTGGCCGAGGAATAACCACCCCGCAAGTTCCCCAGGGGGACGGAGGCTGGTCTAAATGACCAAAAAGAACGACGGCAAAGGTTCCGATCTAGTTTGCTCCTTCTGCGGCAAGAGCCAGGATGAGGTGAAAAAGCTCATCGCCGGCCCTTCGGTGTACATCTGCGACGAATGCATCGAGCTGTGCAACGAAATCATCGAAGAGGAGTACCAGAAGGAAGAGGCCGCCAGCCGTGTCGCCATTCCCAAGCCCGTGGAAATCAAGGCGATCATGGACGAGTACGTGGTTGAGCAGGACCGGGCCAAAAAGATACTTTCCGTGGCCGTGCACAACCACTACAAGCGCATCGACGCCAAGATGGAAATGGGC
>JAHLLJ010000080.1 GCA_020444205.1 Deltaproteobacteria bacterium
CGCCAAGGCCATGGCCGACTTCGCCCTCGCCCACGTGGGCGAACCCTACGACCTGAGCGCCATCGTGGGCCTGCATTTCAGGGACGACGCCGACGAAGGCATCGAGCCCAACCCGCTGGCCGACGACGGCGAGTGGATTTGCTCCCGCCTGGCGGACATGGGCCTGCGCGGCACCGAGGCTCTGCACAGGGTGCCCCTGCCGGCGGCCTTCATGATCGTGCACCTCACCTGGCGCCCCCCCCAAGGCCTGCTCGACGCTCCAATTTGGGAACCCGCCAGCGGCCTTCCCCCTGCCTAAAAGCTTCCTCCCTGGCCGGGGGCGGTGTTCCCGCAATCAACCACCCGCCCCTGCCGTCTTTCCCCACGCCATCTTCATATTTCCCCGGCCACAGGCCCCCAGCGTCCCGTGGGCGCGGCTTCTCCCCTTTTCCATACGTTGGATACCCCCCGCCAGGACTCCAATTCCCCAAATCAGCCATGGATCTCTCGGGGCCTCCAAGCGCATTTTGGGTATAATCTGGTACAAATTTAATGGAGGGGGGCGATTAAACCGAAGCCAGCGCAAAGCCAAGACCAGATATTAATAAATAATATTGGGAAGTTGCTTTAATCGCTCTGGTTGTGGGAAATGGCTTGAAATGACTGGCAGTCATGAGGTCGACGGTTCGATCCCGTTCAGCTCCACCAAAGAAAACAGGCGGTTAGTTCGCAAGAACTAACCGCCTTTGTCTTTATCCCCGCTAAAAACCAGCCTAACTCAACTCCAGAGTTGCCCAGTTGCGTCCGGGCGAGGCCAACAAGCAGCAATCAAAACAGTACGCATTTGAAGGTGAGCCCATATCGGTTACGGGGTTAAAGACTCAGCTGAAACTTGACTATTTGCATTTGCGCGGCCACCGGGCCTAGGCCGCAAATACCTGATCTCCATCCCTGTAGGTCTTCAGCACCTTGGTTTGGGCGATGTCGTCCTCCGGGCAATCCAGGGGGTTGCGGTCGATGAGGATGAAGTCGGCCAGCTTGCCCGCCTCGATGCTGCCCACGGCGTCTTCGGCCATAACCACGCGGGCTGAGGTTGAAGTCCACATCCTAAGCGCCTGCTCCCGAGTAATCGCCTGCTCGGGGCTGATTTTTCGGCCGCCCACCGTGGTGCGGGCCAACACCGACCAGATACCGGTCCAGGGATTGCCTTCGGTGACCGGGCGGTCGGAGCTGCCGGCCACGGTGATGCCCGCCTCCAGCATGGAGCGCACCGCTTTCACCTGCCCCATGCGTTGCTCGCCCAGGTTTTGGAAGTAGCTGTCGCCCTGGTAGTGCATGAAGGCGGGCTGCACCACCAAGATCAGCCCCAGCTTGGCCACTCGCGCCAACTGGGCGGGCGAGGTTATGGAGGCGTGTTCGATGCGATGGCGATGGGGCCTGGGGTTGTCGGTGAGTATCTTTTCATAGCAGTCCAGGGCCAGATCAAAGGTGCGGTCGCCCACGGAATGCAGCGAGATTTGCCACCCCACGGCATGCACCTTGGCCATGCGGCTGGCCAGTTCCTCGGCCTCATAACACATTACCCCGTGATAGTCGGAGCCCTCGTAGGGCTGGTTCACCGCGGCGGTGCGGCCTCCGATGCCGCCATCGCCTATGAACTTGGCGGGGCCGATCCACAGCCTCTCATCGCCGAAGCCGGTGTATAGGCCCAAACCCTTATCTTCAGCCAAAAGCCGGTGAGTGGTCTCCATCATGCCCAGGCATACCCTCTGGTGCAGCAAACCCTGTTCGCGGGCCTTTTGGAACGCGGTGGCCTCTTGGGGATTGCCGTTCCAGCCGGTCCCGGCCTCGCATACCGTGGTAAGCCCCTGAGAGGCGTAGACCCGTGAAGCCAAGGCCAATTGTTGGGCGACTTCATCCGCCGTGTCCAGGGGCATGACCTTGTGCACAATGCTCATGGCCCCCAGCTCGTTGAGGATGCCGTTTACCCGGCCCTCGTCGTCGCGTCTGAACTCGCCGCCTTCGGGGTCGGGCGCGTCGTCGGCTATGCCCGCCATTTTAAGGGCCATGGAGTTCACCACCATCACGTGCATGCAGGTGCGCATGAGGCATACCGGGTTTTCCGGCGCGGCCCGGTCCAACAGCTCCCTGGTGGGATGGTCGTTTTCGGCCAGGAGGGTGTTGTCATATCCCCAAGCCTTGACCCACTGGCCCTTGGGAGTCTCGGCCGCGCGGGCGGCTATGGCCTGGGCCAGCTCCTCCAAGTTGGACACCGTGTTGGGGCTTACCTCCACGTCCTGCAGATTCTTGCCGAACAGGGCCATGTGGTTGTGGCAGTCGATGAGCCCGGGCATGACCACTTGCCCCGCCGCGTCCACAATCTTGGTCTCTGGCCCTTGCAGGCTGTCTAGGCTTCCGGCCGGCTCCACTGCCAGGAAGCGGCCGTCCTTTACGGCGATGTCCAACTCACGAGCCGCTACCGGCTCCTCCATGGTTATTACCGTTCCGCTCTTGATAATCAGATCCGCTTTGATTTCGCTTTGCATGGAGCCTTCTCGCTTTTGATAAATGCCCCGGCCGGATGCCCCAGCCGGGGCGGATTATGCTTAATCTCGGATGTGGTTATTTTACGGGATAGACCGGAACCCGCTTGCCATCTTGGTACTGCACCACGCCCAGAGTGGGGTGGGTCTGGCCGTTTTGGTCAAAGTGAGGTTTGCCGCGGTAGCCCATGACCTTGGACAGATCGTAACCAGCCATGGCCTTTTGGATCTTCTTCTTGTCGGTGATGGTGCCCGCGCTTTGAATGACGTCGGCCAAGAGCATCACTGACTGGTAGCCCCACAGGGAGAAGGCGTTGCCGTCGCGGCCATAGAGCTTGTTGTAGCGCGCCTGCCACTGTTTGATCGCCGGCTCGTCCTTGAACAGCTCAAAGGAGGGGCCCTCCACGTAAAGGCCTTCCATCAGGCCCTTGCCGCCCAGCTTGACCATGTTGTCGGTGCAATAGGTGCTGCAGCCGAAGATCTTGCCCTTGTAGCCCAGCTCCTTGAGCTGCTTGAGGGTGCCGATGTTCTGGGCGTCCTCGTCGGTGACGATGTAGATGGCGTCGGGCTTAGCGCTAACCAGCTTGGTGATCTGGGTGTAGAAGTCGGTGTCTCCGTGCTTGAAGTACTCCACCGCCTTGACCTCCACCCCCTTGTTGGGGAAGAGCTTGGTGTAGATGTCCACCGCGCTGCGGCCGTAGTCGTCGGTGATGGCCAAAAAGCCAACGCTCTTGACCTGGGGCAGCTTTTCGGCCACGAACTCCACAAAGGGCTCGGCGTACATGCCGATGGTGTTGCACAGGCGGAACATGTAGGGGTAGCCGGGCTCGGTGATCTTGGGGTTCACCGAGATGGGGGTGATCTGCACGATCTCGTGGCGGCCGGAGACCTCCCGCTGGGCCAGGGTGCAGGAGCTGCAATAGTCGCCGGTGATGGCCACCACCTGGTCGCGGTTGATCATTTTCTCGGCCGCGCCCACCGCGCTGGTGGGGTCGCACTTGGAGTCGTAAAGCACGATCTCCAGGGGCATTTTCTTGTCGCCTACCTGCACGCCGCCGGCCGCGTTGATCTCCTTGGCCGCCATTTTCACGCCTTCCACCACCCAGCTGGAGGCCTGAGCCACCCCGCCGCTAAGAGGATAGCTGGCCCCGATTTTTACCTTGTCCGCGGCCGCCGCCGGACCCGTTGCCAAACCCAGGCACAGGACCGAAGCCACGACCAGGCTCCACAGTTTCTTAGACCCCTTCATAATTTCCTTCCTTTTCGAGTTAGATTGTCGTTCTGTTGCAGTTGTCGTTTTATTTGCCCAGATACGCGCTGCGTATCTGATCGTTGCCCATCAGCTCTTTTTGCGAGCCGGAGAAAACCATCCGCCCGGTTTCCAAAACAAAGCCGTAGTCCGCCACCTCCAGGGCCGCGGCCACGTTTTGCTCCACCAAGAGCACCGAGGTGCCCTCCTTGCGAATGTCCAGGATGATTTCGAACATCTGCTCCACCAGAAGCGGGCTCAAGCCCAAGGAGGGCTCGTCGAGCATGAGCAGCTGGGGGCGGCTCATCAAGGCCCGGCCAATGGCCAGCATCTGCTGCTCTCCCCCGGAGAGGGAGCCGGCCATCTGCTTGCGGCGCTCGGCCAGCCGGGGAAAACGTTGGTATACATGCTCCAGCTGGGCCTGTATCTCCTGCTTGCCTTTTTGTAGGTAAGCCCCCATCTCCAGGTTGTCGGCCACGCTCATGTCCGGGAACAGGGCCCGGCCCTCGGGGCAGTGGGCCAGCCCCAGGTTCACGATGGAAGCGGGCCTGAGGTTGGTGATATCCCGGCCCTGGTAAGTCACCGAGCCTGATTTGGGCCGGATCACCCCGGAGATGGTCATGAGGGTGGTGGTTTTTCCCGCGCCGTTGGCGCCCAGCAGAGTGACTATCTGGCCCTCGCCCACGGACAAGGAAACGTCGCGCAGGGCTTGGGCCTTGCCGTAATAGGTGACCAGATTTTTAGCCTCAAGAATCATCACGTTTGAAACCTTTGCCCAGGTAAACCTCCACCACCTTGGGATCGTTCCTGATCTGCTCAGGCGTGCCTTCAGCCACCACCTGCCCAAAATCCAGCACAATCAAACGTTGGCAAAGGTTCATAACCACCTGCATGTCGTGTTCCACCATCAGCACGGTTATGCCGCTGGCGTGCACCCGGCGTATAACCTCCATGATTTGGCGTGTCTCATCCGGGGTCATGCCCGAAGCCGGTTCGTCCAGCAGAAGCAGCTTGGGCTTGGCGGTGAGGGCCACGGCGATACCCAGGGCCCTTTGCAGGCCCAAGGGCAGGTTCTTGGCCCGGGCATGACGCCAGCGCTCCAGGCCCACTTCTTTTAGATGCCCCCCTGCTTGCCCTCGGATGGTTTCGCGCTCGCGGCGGTTGCGGCCGGGCAGGGTCAGGGCCTTGAGATAGTTGGTTTTGAACTGAAGGTGGGCTCCGATGAGTACGTTGTCTTCCACGGTCAGCTCGCTGAACACGTTTATTTTCTGAAAGGTGCGCACCAGCCCTTGCTCGGCCAGCTGGTGGGGCGGGCGGCGCAGGATGTCTTGGTCCCGGTATTTGATGCTTCCGCCCGAGGGGGCGAGAAAGCCGGTGATCAGGTTGAACATGGTGGTCTTGCCCGCGCCGTTGGGGCCGATGAGCCCCAGCAGCTCGCCGTCGTCAATGCTAAGGTCCACCCGGTCCACGGCCATGAGGCCGCCGAAGTTTTTGCTCACCGATTGACAGGATAAAAGGGCCATGATCAAGCCTCCAGGCGCGAGCGCAAGGAGCGCTCCTCGGCCTTCATCTTGAGGTAGCCCACCAGACCCTCGGGGAGGAAGGCGATGCACATCATCAAGACCACGCCGTAGACGATGAGTTGGTATTGTTCAATGTCCCGCAGAAACTCCGGCAAATAGGTGAACAGCACCGAGCCCACCACCGGCCCGGCCAGGGTGCCCATGCCTCCCACCACCAGCATGGTCAGGCAGCGGAAAGACTCGCCCACGGTGAAGCTCACCGGGCTGATGAAACGGAAGTAATGGGCATACAGACATCCCGAGAGGCCGATGAAGGCGGTGGCCAGCACAAAGGCCCATATCTTGCTGCCGGTGATGGATACTCCCACCGAGCTGGCCAGGTCCTCGTTTTCGCGCACCGCCAGCATGGCTCTCCCCATTCGCGAAACCACCAGGGTGTAGCTGGCGTATATGGCCAGGAAAAGCAAGCCCAGGCACATATAGTAAAAGCCGACCTTGCTGGTGAAGGCGAGGGGGCCAAGGGGGGAGGGGGCGGGTATTCCGGTGAAGCCCATGGGCCCGCCGGTGACCGGAATGAGGTTGTCAAAGACGATGAACAGTATCTCGCCAAAGCCCATGGTGGTCAGGGCGAAGTAGACGCCGCGGGTGCGCAGGGAGGGCAGGCCGATGAGTAGCCCGGCCAGGGCGGTGCCCAGAACCGACAGGGGCATGGCCACCCAGAAGTTCAGGCCCAAGCGAACCGCTAAAAGGGCGGAGAGGTAGGCCCCGATGCCCATGAAACCGGCATGAGCCAGGTTGAGCTGGCCGGTGACCCCGGTAATGATGTTGAAGCCGTAGATGCCGATGGCGTAGATCAAGGCTACGTTCATGATGTGCTGGTAATAAGAATCGGTCACCAGCGCCGGGAAGATCAATAGCCCCAGCATAATCAAGATGGTTAATAGGTTATCCGGGTCGCGCACTATGACGTACTCCTGCCGAAGAGGCCCTGGGGCCTGATGACCAGCACGGCGATGAGGATTATGAAAGCAAAGGCGTTCTTGTAGTCAGAGGACAGGTAGGCCCCGCCCAGGCTCTCGGCGATTCCCACCAAAAAGCCGCCCACCACCGCGCCCTGCACATTGCCCATGCCGCCCAGCACCACCACCACAAAGGATTTGAGCAGGGGCATGCTGCCCATGGTGGGAAACACATAAAACAGCGGAGCCAGCAAAGCCCCGCCCGCCCCGGCCAAGGCCGAGCCGATGCCAAAGGTGAGCATGTAGATGTGGGGAATGTGGATGCCCACCAATGAGGCGCCGGTGGGGTTCTGGGCGGTGGCCAAAACCGCCTTGCCTTGGCGGGTGGTGTTAAGGAAAAGATACAACCCCCCGATGAGCACAAAGCTGGCGATGAGCACCACCAAGCGCTGCAAGGTCATGGAGGCGCCCAAAACCTTAAAGACGGTGTCGCCGTAGGGCGCGGCCACGGTCAGGGTCTGGGAGCCCCAGAGCAGCAGGGCTCCGTTTTCCAAAAACATCATCATGCCCAGGGAGATGAGCAGGGTGTTGAGCTCCGGTCCCTTGTACACGCTGCGAAACACCAGGCGGTCCATCAAGACGCCCATGAGCCCCACCCCCACGATGGACACCGCCACCGAGACGAAGAAGGGCAGGCCCGCCACGGTGCTGGCCATGTACATGGCGTAGCCGCCCAGCATGTAGATGGCGCCGTGGGCCAGGTTGGTGAAGTTCATGATCCCGAAGATCATGGTCAGCCCGATGGAGATGAGGGCGTAGGCGCCGCCCATGATCAGGCCGTTTATGAGCTGTTGAACGAACAAAATTTCCTCCGGCGGTTGACTTAGCCCTCTAGCCCGCTAAGCACCCGGTCCAATATGGCAAAGCCCTCTGCAAGCTCTTGCTTGGTAACGGTCAGCGGCATCAGGGTGCGGATCACGTTGTGGTGCACCCCGCAACGCAGCACGATCAGCCCTTGCTTCAGGCTCTCGGCCACGACCTGGTTGGCCTCCTGGTCCGCGGGCTCCTTGCTGCCGCGGTCGCGCACCAGCTCCATGCCCCACATCACCCCTTTGCCCCGCACCTGGCCCACCAGGGGGTGCTTGGCCTCCAAGGCCCGGAAATGCTTTTCCAGCTCTGTGCCCAGGGTCTGGGCCTTTTCCATGAGCCCTCCGGTGAGCAGGCCCAACACCGCGATACCGGCCCGGCAGCACACCGGATTGCCCGCAAAGGTGCCACCCAAGCCGCCGGCGTGGGTGGCGTCCATGATCTCCGCCCGGCCGGTGACCGCGGTCAGGGGCAGCCCGCCGCCCAAGGCCTTGCCGGTGAGGATAAGGTCCGGCTCCAGGTTCTCGTGCTCGCAGGCGTAGAGCTTGCCGGTGCGGCCCATGCCCGCCTGGATCTCGTCGGCGATAAGCAGGATGCCGTGCTTTTTACAGATTTGGTGGATCCGGCTAAGGTAGCCCTGGGGCGGCACGATAAAGCCACCCTCGCCCTGGATGGGCTCCACGATCATGGCCGCCACCGTGTCCGCCGGGACGTGGGTGCTAAAGAAATCTTCCAGGTGATCGGCGCAGCGCAGGCCGCAGGATGAGGGCTCCAGGCCAAAGGCGCAGCGGTAGCAATAGGCAAAGGGGGCCCGGTAAACCTCGGGGCAGAAGGGGCCGAAACCCTTCTTGTAGGGCATGCCCTGGCTGGTGAGGGTCATGGCCATGTAGGTGCGGCCATGATAGGCGTTTTCAAAGGTCACCACCGCCGGTCGGCCGGTGGCGTAGCGGGCGATTTTGATGGCGTTTTCCACCGCCTCGGCCCCGGAGCTGAGGAACATGGTCTTTTTGGCGAAGCCGCCCGGTGTGAGCCGGTTCAGCTCGCGGGCCAGCAGCAGATAGGGCTCATAAGCGGCCACGTGGAAACAGGGGTGGATGTAAGCGTCCACCTGGGCCTTGATGGCTTTCACCACCTCGGGAGCGCCGTGGCCCACGTTCTCCACCCCGATTCCCCCGGCAAAGTCTATGTAGCGTTTGCCCTCGGTATCTTCCAAGACGGCCCCATAGGCCTTTTGCACATACAGGGGGGTGATGTTGTAGGGGCCTTGGGGCACCTCGCTTTGGCGCAGGTCCCGCAGCTCTTGGGTGGTCAGTTGGTTCATCTTTTTGTACTCCCGGGCAACCGTTGGCCATAGGCGGCCAGGTCGCCATCGATGCCCTCGTGGGCCAGTTCCAGCATCAGGTTCGAATGATCACTACCGGCCAGCTTCAAAATCAGAATCTTTTCTTCCCGGCCGTTGCCGGAAGAAGTGGTTCTTTGCCAGAGGATGCTTATTCCCCTTTTATCCAAGGCCTGGATTAGCCGGGCCTTGTCTTGCTCGCCGCCCCCACGCATCACAAGATAGAAAAAATCCGGGGACAAACCTTGTAAGCTCACCCCTCGCCGCCTTCGGTGCGCATCATGCTCTCCAGATCAACTCGTCAACCGCGAGGTGAGTTGGCCATGCCACTTTAAGTTCAAACTCAACCGTCTGCCTGGGGAGGCGTGACGGAGCGTCATATGCCATGGCTTACTGCCAAAAGCATGCCGATGGCGCACTGAAGGGCATATCTCCTTGAATGACGTACTTATTTGGGGGAATCGATCGCTGTGGAAAAGGGAGGATTAAATATTCATGTTTGCCTGTAAAACCTACCAGTAGGTATGCCAGTCTTGTAACTAATGCGAATATTAATAAAATTTAAATTATTTATAAATGAATAGTTATGCAGAAATGTCAGTATGGCTCTTTGCCAGTTTGCGGGCTATGGTGGCTTGGCTCACCCCCAGGGCCTTGGCGGCCCTGACTTGGGTGCCTTCGCGGTCCAGGGTGGCCTGAATGAGCATCCTCTGAAATTTCGCGGTGGCCTCTTTGAGGTTCTTTCCGGAGAACATGGGCACAAAATCCACTCCGGCTTCGTGCTGCTGGATTCTTTGGGGAAGGTCGTTCATTTCGATCACCTCGCCCGGGCCCATCACCGCCAGGCGCTCCATGAGGTTCTCCAGCTCTCGAACGTTTCCCGGCCAGTCGTAAGCGATCAGGGCCTCCAAAGCCGGAGCGGAGAGGGTTTTTTGGGTGCCGTACTGTTTGCAAAAGCGCATCAGGAATTGGTTTATCAAAAACGGCAGGTCTTCCTGGCGCTCGCGCAGAGGCGGCAGGCTCAAGGGCACCACCCTGACCCGGTAGTACAAATCGTCCCTAAATCGCCCAGCAGCCACCTCCTCGTCCAAGTCCCGGTTAGTGGCTGAAATTAAGCGCACGTCCACCTCGCGGACCTTGGTTCCCCCCACTCTTATCAACTCACCCTTTTCAATGAAGCGCAGCAACTTGTGTTGCACCTCCAAGGGCACGTCGGCCAACTCGTCCAGAAACAGGGTTCCTCCATCGGCCATCTCGAATAGGCCCATCTTGCCGGCGCTGCGCGCTCCGGTGAAGGCGCCGGACTCATAGCCAAAGAGTTCGGACTCAAAAAGGTTGGAAGGAATGGAGCCGCAGTCCACCCGCACAAAGGGTTTATCCCGGCGGGGAGAGAGCTGGTGAATGGTCTCGGCCAGCATGGTTTTGCCGGTGCCCGACTCGCCGCTGATAAAGAGGTTGATCTTGAAGTTGGCCACGTTGGCCGCAGTGGCCAACAGCCTTTGCATGGAAGTGGACGATCGCCCCAATAGGCGGGAGTGCAGGGCGCTCTCCTTGTCGCGCCGTTGCAACTCTTCCTGGAATCTGCGGGAGCGGGCTTCGTGCTCCAGCAGGCGGTGGCGCAGCCGGTCCAGGTCGGTGATGTCGCGGTCGTTGGTCACCACAAAGGCGATCTCGCCGGAGTCGTTGATGATGGGGCTGCCCGTGACCAAAAGCTTCTTGCCGGTGCGCGGGCAGTACTGCATTACCGTAAACTGGCGCTTTTCCCTGAGCACCTCCTCGGTTACGGTACGGTCAACCACCCCTCCGGTCACCAATACGGAGATGTGCTTGCCCACCACCTCGGCGGCCTTTATGTGGTTTATGTGCTCGGCCGCGGGATTGCAGCGCAGGATGGTGCCGCCGCCGTCGCAAATCCAAATTCCGTCATAGGAAAATTTGAATATGGCCTCGAACTGTTTCTCGATCAGATTGTGATCTGAATTGGTATTATTCATGGCGTCCTAACCCGGGCCTTTCAGGCAAGCTCCTGAGATCAACCGCTATTGACGGGGTATTATACCAAAGACCAAATTAGGCCTATAAGCCGGGGCGTGGCTGCCAGCTTTTCTCTGGGCCGGCAGGGTGCCATAATGCCCCTGGCCCGCCCAACGCTCTACGCCAAAACGGGAGCCGAAGATGAAAGTTCTGATCTGCTATTTCAGCGCTACCGGCAACACCGGACAGATCGCCAAGGCCATTGGCGGGCGTCTTGGCCAAATGGGAGCCCAGGTTGATTACAAGGATGTAACTCCCCTGGAGGCCCGGCAAGAGCCCGTGGGTGTCGAGCCATACGACGCGGTGATCATCGGCTCGCCCATTCACTCCATGCGCTCGCCGCGCCTATACCGCGAATGGTTGGGCACCCTGGAGGGCCAGGGCAAGCGGGCGGCCATGTTCTTTACCTATGGCGGCTTCCAGGTGCACCCCGCGCCCTATGACCTTCGCCGCAGGCTGGAAGAGCGCGGCTTCAAGGTGGTGGCCTCCGCTACCTTCCCCGGTGCCCACACCTACAACCTGGCGGGGTGGCAGGCCATGGGCGGCAGGCCCGACCAGCAGGACCTGGGCCTGGCCGCCGAGTATGCTAAAGAGCTCTACCCCCGCCTAAACGGCCAGGACCCGGCAATGGTGGGCGATCTGAACTCCGGCCCCTACACCGAGGAGCAGTTGGACGAGTTTGAGTCCTTTCGCTTCAAGATGGCGGCCATGCTGCCCAACCGCCAGGGCGAAGAGTGCCAGATGTGCCTGCTGTGCCAGGAGCAGTGCCCCAGCGGGGCCATGGACGCTGAAAAAGGCGAGGCAGACCCAAGCAAGTGCATCGTGTGCCTGCAATGCGTCAAAGACTGCCCGGACCAGGCGCTCAAGGTGGGCGACATGACCCCTTTCTTCCAGGTCAAAATGGAAAAGGACCAGGAGACCGCGGAGTCGCTGCGTAAAAAAAGGGGTAAGTTGTATCTTTAGGCCCAGCCGCCAGAGCCGCCGGGGAGGGCACCCATAGCCTTATCTGGCGAAGATTTTTATGACTGGCCCAGGCCGTCCAGGGAGAGCAGGGTAGGGGCAGAGCGCAACGCCTCTAACGAAGAACCAGGGGCGTGCTGATCCAGCAAACCGCTTACCAGGCCGTCCAGGTCCGCGGGCAAGGGCTGATGGCTGATGACCACCAGCCATGCCCGGCCCGATAACCAGGCCGAGGCGTCTCCCCGAATGGTCACGTCTTGTGGCGTGGTGCCGCTGATCATCACGTGCTTGCCCTGGGGGTTTTCGCCCCACATCTTTACGTGCCCCAGCCATTGCTCGCCCGAGATCGCCAGGGCCGTGATGATTCCCTCCACCAGGTCTTGGGCGGCCTGAGGGGAAAGCCCTTCTCGGGGCAGATTTACAGCATAAGATTGAGCCTGGTGTGTCCCGTCGCTCGCCGGTTCATCAGCGAAACCCGGCGCGACGCCCCGGCCCATCAACCGGGGGGCCAGCTTGGCGGCCAGATGATATGCGCGCTCTTCGCGCAGGTCGGCGGGCCATACGTGAGCGTGGGGCGCGTCCAGGCTTAGTTGCCCGCTGATGCGCTCCGCTTCCTCGCCGCCGACTAGGTCGGCCTTGGAAAGCACCACCTGGCGGGAAGCGGCCAGATGGTCGGCCAACAGCTTGGGCAAGGCCCTGGTCATGGTGGCGTAACGGGAGGCATCTACCACCGCGGTGACAATACCTTGGCCCAGTTCGGGCAGGTAGCGCTCCAGCACTTGTCCCAGGGAGGCCAGGGAAGCCACCCCGCTGGGCTCCAGCAGCACCAGGTCCCAACGGTCCTCGTCCAGGGCCTGTTTGAGCTTGTCCACCAGCACACCCTGAAGGTCGCAGCAGGCGCAGCCCCCGGGGAGTAGGCGCACCTCCAGGGAAAGATCGCGCAGCAGGCGGTCATCCAGTCCCACCTGGCCGGCTTCGTTTTCCAAGACCAGTATGCTTAGGCCCTGCTCGCCCCACCAGCGGCTCAGGCCCTGCAACAGGGAAGTCTTGCCCGCGCCCAGGAAACCGCCCACTATAACCAGCCGCATCATGCATCCTCACTGGGGAAAGCCATGCTGTCCACGAAAAGCTCTTGGAACAAACCATGGCCCGAAAGCTCCACATAGCCCATGTCTTGGGCCAACTTTTGGGCCCGGCGGCGCTGCCTATCGCTGAGCAGGGCCATCACCGCACCCACCCCGGCGGCGTTGCCCACCCCCTGAATATACTCCACGGGTAGCGGAGGGAACAGGCCGATGCGCGCCGCCTCGGCCGGGTCCAGGTAATTACCAAAGGCCCCGGCCAAAAGCACCCGGCTGAGGTGCTCCACCCCCATTTCGGACATGAGCACCTCGGCCCCGGCGCGAATAGCCGCCTTGGCCAGTTGCACCTCGGATACGTCCCGGCTGGTGAGCACCAGATCGCGGCCATGGCCGGTGTGCTTGGCCAAGGCGGCCACGAACTCCAGGCCATGCTCGCCGGAGCGCACCAAGCCTTTGCCGCCCTGTTGTCCAAAGCCGCCTGTGGGCAGCAGGATGCCCGCCTCCAGCAGGCAGCTTATGAGCGACACCAAACCTGAGCCGCAAAGGCCCACTGCAGGCTCGCCGCCAATGACCTGCAGGTCGGGCTCAACCGCGCCCGGCTCCAGGAACACCCTTTCCACCGCGCCGGGAGCGCCGCGCATGCCCTGGCCGATGTGCCCCCCTTCCAAGGCCGGTCCCGCGGCGGTGGAGCAGGCCAGCATGCGCCCGCCCGCGGCCAGTACCATCTCGCCGTTGGTGCCCAGGTCCAACAGTAGGGTGGGCTCGTCGATATTGTCGGCCCCCACTGCCAGGGCGGCGGCCACGATGTCCGCCCCCACGAAACCGGCCTTGAGGGGCAGCCAATGCAGCCAAGCCTCCCGGCCCAGAGCCAGACCTGCCTGGCGGGCCTTTACCTCTACCGGGCCGCGCACTACCGGGGCGTAAGGCGCCATGGCCAGGGAGGCCGGCTCCAGGGCCAGGAAGATGTGATGCATGGCCGAGTTGCCCACCATGAGGCATTCCAGGATGCGTCCGGGGTCGGCCCCGGCCTGGGCGCAGGCGTCCGCGGCCAAGTGGTTGACGCATTCCACCGCCGCCCGGCTGAGCAGGGCCAGGCCTTGGGGCTCGGAGACGCACAGGGACATGCGCGCGATTACGTCATCGCCGTAAGGGACTTGGGGATTCATCTCCGAGCTCACCGCCAACAGCTCGCCGCTGTCCAGGTCGCACAGATAGGCCACCACCGTGGTGGTGCCCAGGTCCACGGCCAGGCCTAGGGGCAGGCCCTGGCTAGCTGGGGTCAGGTCTACGATCTCCCGGCCCTGACGCAGGGACAGGCTCAGGTCACCGCCCTGCGCCAGAAGACCGGGCAGGGAGCGCAACAAATTGAAGGGAAGCTCTGGCGGGGCGGCAAGCCCGTCGCCCGCCGCTTGGGCCAAAGCGCTGAACAGCCGCCCTTGGGCCGTCTCGGGATTCTCCAGACTGGCTGGGGGCACCCTGACCTGATAGGCGCGCACCGCCTGGTCCAGCTCCAACTCGCCGCTGGTCCCGCTGGTGAGGATCACCTGACGCCCACTGCGGCTCTCGGGCGGCACCCACACCGCACCGCCCTGGGGCATGGCGCACTGGCAGGCCAGGCGCAGGCCTTTGTCGGCCTCCGCGTCCAGCAGGGCCTTTTCAGCCGCGGTAGGCTGGGTGACCGGGCCTTCGGGGCGCACCAGGCATTTGCCGCACAGGCCCTTGCCGCCGCAAGGGGCCTCGATGCCCACCCCTGCGCTTTGGGCCAGTTGCAATAGATTTTGCCCGGGTTGGATCTCGGCCCGGCGCCCCATGGGCTGAAAAATTACTTGCTCGTCAGCGGCACGGGCCATGGGTGCTCCGGGATATTAAATGGCGCGCGGGGCGGTAGAGGGAGTGAGAACCCCGCGCGCCTTGCTTGGGAGGTAGGGGAGAGTTTAGCCCGCACAGTTCATGAGGGCCATGTGTCCGGCTTCGCCAGCCACCGGCATACGGTGTTGCCGGCTGCGCTCGGGCCTCAACGTAGCTTTGGCTACGTCTGCGGCCCTCCCTTGCCGGACGCCTTGTCTGCCGTCGGCTGGCTGTGCCGGGCCATAATACAAACCGTACCTTGGCAAAGCGGAAGCTTTTTGCATGGCAGCCTCCTGAATACGGGATAGTTGTTAATCGCCACCTAGCCCACATGAAATGTGCGAGCTAATTCAAACCCATGAGCTGCTTGATGGTCTTGACCGCGTCCACCGCGTCGGTGGCGTGGCCGTCGGCCCCGCACTGGTCCACCGCGAACTTGCGGGTGACCGCCGCGCCGCCACAGACCACCTTGACCTTGCCGGCCAAGTCGCTGGCCTTGACCGCCTCGATGGTGGCCTTCACATGGGGGTCGCCGGTGGTCAACAGGCTGGACAGGCCCACGATGTCCGCGCCATGCTCCTTGGCCTTTTCCACGAATTTCTCGGGCGGCACGTTCTCGCCGATATTGAACACCTCAAAGCCGGAGCTTTCCAGCATGAGTACCACCAGGTTCTTGCCGATGTCGTGCAAATCGCCGAACACGGTGCCGATGACCACGGTGCCCACGGTTTCCTTTTGAGAGCCTTGGGACTCCAGCAGGGGCTTGATCACGTCCAGGCCGGTCTGCATGGTGCGCGCGGCGATCATCATCTCGGGCACGAAGATTTTCTTGGCCTCGAAGCGGGCGCCCACCTCTTTCATGGCCTCGATCATGTAGTCGTTGATTATGGTGTTGGGGTCCGCGCCGCCGTCCAGGGCGGCCTGCACCAGCCCGGCGATGTCCTTGCGTTTGCCCTTGCTTACCGCTTCCTTGATTGCCTGCAAGTCAGCCACGTTTCCTCCTCTTTTCCTGGGGCGCCTTAGTCTTCTTCGGGGAACTGTTCCCGATAGGCGGTGATGTAGTTCATGGCATATTCGTCCTTGCCGGTCAGGAGGTCGCTGATCAGCAGGGTCCTGCGTACGGGCCAAACGGTGGGGTCGGTGATAGGGCAGGTGAGCCCGGCCATTACCGCCATGGCCAAAAAGGTCGTGTTGATGGCCTTGCGGTCGGGCAGGCCAAAGGAAACGTTGGAAGCCCCGATGGTCTGATTGACTCCCAGCTTTTCTTTGATACCAGCCAGAGAGGTGAGGGCGGCCATGCCGGCGGCGTCATCAGCGGCCACGCTCATGGCCAGGGGGTCGATGACAATGTCCTCCAGGGCGATGCCCAGCTTGGCCGCCTCATTCACGATCTTGTCGGCAATGGCAAAGCGGGTTTCCACATCAGTGGGAATGCCGTTGTCATCCATGGTCAGGGCCACCACCGCGGCCTTGTGCTGAGCCACCAGGGGCAATACTTCCTTGAGCTTGGCCTCCTCGCCGTTTACCGAGTTGACCAGGGCCTTGCCCTTGTAGGCCTCCAGGCCCACAGCCAGCACCTCGGGCTTGGCCGAGTCAATGCAAAGCGGCACGTCCACCACCTCGCTGATGGCCTGCAGGGCTTGAAGCATCAAGTCTTTTTCGTCAGCGCCGGATACGCCCACGTTCACGTCCAGCACCTGGGCACCGGCTTCAACCTGCTTTTTGGCCTCGTTTTGCACCAGGCTCATATCCCCGGCTTCCAGGGCGGCGGCCAGCTTCTTGCGGCCCGTGGGGTTGATGCGCTCGCCGATCATCACCACCGGCTGATCGTGGCCGATGATGACTTCCCGGCTGGGGCTGCTGATTACGGTCTGCATCTTCTTTGCCTTTACTTGCGGGTGATTTAGTCGATTAGGCCGTATTCCATGGCCATGCGCCGGGCGGCGCGCACGTTTTCGTCCGGGGTGCCGTCGGTGAGGCCCACGGTGTCTATAGAGTAGTTGGACAAGGGAGCGCCTTGGTCGATGGCGTCCTTGACCGTGGCCGCTACCTCATCGGCCGAGCCGTTTTTCA
>JAHLLJ010000081.1 GCA_020444205.1 Deltaproteobacteria bacterium
TCTTCCTGGGCGGTGAACAGCACCAGCATGAGGTTGGCGCCCACCGAGAAGTTGGAGCCGTGGTTGGCCACTACCAGGCCTTCCCAGCCTTCGTCCTCCACCTTGTCGGCCGCCTTCTCGCACATGGAGATTATGTCCTGGCCCAGGGAGTTCATCTTGGTGTGGAACTCCAGGCACAGCACGCCGTCGCCCAGGTCGATGAGGGAGCAGCCCTTGTTCTCCATGACCGTCTTGTTGCGCTCCTTGAGCGAAGGCAGCAGGATGATCTCGGGCGAAATCTCCACCAGCTTGTATTCCTTGGAAGGAATGTCGTAGTAGTACAGCTCGCCGTCTTGCTTCTTGTAAAAGGACTCGTTGCCCGCGGCCAGCAGCTCCTCCACCCAGGCGGGAACGGCAAAACCACCGGCCTTCATGGCCTCCACCGACTTGGCCAGGCCCAGGGCGTCCCAGGCCTCGAAGGGGCCCATCTTCCAGTTGAAGCCCCACTTCAGGGCGTTGTCGAGGTTGACTATGTCGTCGGCGATCTCGGGGATGCGGTTGGCCGCGTAGATCAGGCTGGCGCTCATGTGCTTGAAGGTGAACTCGCCGGCCTTGTCCTTGGCGTAGAACATGGCCCCCAGCTTGCCCTTGCTGCCCGGGGCTTGTTTGGCAGCCTCCAGGGAGGCGAACTTGACCTTGTTCTTGGGCCGGTACTCCATGGTCTCGCGGTCCAAGACCAGGATGTCCTTCTTGCCCTCGGGGGTTTTTACCCTCTTGTAGAAACCCTGCTTGGTCTTGTTGCCCAGCCAGCCGTTGTCGATCATCTGCTTGAACCAGGCCGGGGGCTGGAAAATGTCGCGCTGCTCGTCGTCCGGGCAGCCGTCGTACACGTTGGCCGCCACGTGGCCCATGGTGTCCAGGCCCACCAGGTCGGCCAGGCGGTAGGAGGCCATCTTGGGACGTCCCAGCACCGTACCGGTGAGGGCGTCGGCTTCCTCGAAGCTCAGGCCCATCTCGTCGATGAGCTGGTTGAGGTAGCACATGCCGAACACGCCGATGCGGTTGGCCACGAAGTTGGGGGTGTCCTTGGCAAACACCACACCCTTGCCCAGCACCTTCTCGGCGAACTCGGCCATACCATCGATCACCTCGGGCTTGGTCTTGGGCCCAGGGATGATCTCAAACAGCTTCATGTAGCGGGGAGGGTTAAAGAAGTGGGTGCCCAGGAAATGTTCTTGGAACTCGGGGCTCAGATGCTCGCTCATGGCGGCCACGGAGATTCCCGAAGTGTTGGTGGTCACCACGGCCTCTGGCGCGCGCACCTTGTCGATGCGGGCTAGGAGGTCCTTTTTGATGTCCAGCAACTCCACCACCACCTCGATGATCCAATCGCACTCTCCCAGGAGGTCGAAATCGTCCTCCAGGTTACCGGTGGTGATCAACTCAGCGTTTTCCGGGACATAAAAAGAGGCCGGCTTGGACTTGAGGGCGCCCTTCAGGCCGTTTTCAGCGAAGTAGTTGCGGAAGACCGGCGAGTCCTCGCTTACCCCCTTCTTGGCCAGAGGATCGGGCATCTTGGGGGGAACGATGTCCAAAAGTACCGTGGGAAGGCCCACGTTGGCCATGTGGGCGGCAATGGTGGCACCCATCACCCCAGCGCCGATGACGCCCACTTTTTTGATTTTCAGGGACATAAAGCTAACCTCCTTAGACAGGCTCGCCGCGCCGCTGCTCGCGCAACGGTGAATGATTAATCATTCATATTATTTTAGAGCGACCTCATATCCGGGGCTTTTAGAGCCCATTAGTGAATGAATTGTCATTCAGTGAAGTAAAAACTAGCATGCCGGTTCTTGGACTGTCAAATATTTTTTAGCGGTTTTACAAAAAAGCTCGCTATGTGCGTCAGAAGGAGATGGTACCGCGTTTAGTCAGTGGTTATAACAAATTATAATTGATAATCGCAGGTGTTAACCTCACCGGCATTCAGTTGGAGATGAGGGTGGAGCTAATCCTTTTGCCTTGATAACGGCCATATTTTGCTTTGTCGGCAGGTTCCCGGCACAGCCCGCCGCCACAGGTCCATGTCACTCGAGATTCGCCAGCTGGTAACATTCTCTCATAATTTCCTTGTATGAACCGCATCGGGAACCCTGGGAGGGTCTTGAGCATCGCTTGCTTAGCCATCGGCGAAACTATAGGATAAAGCTTTAAACCCTCAATTAAGGAAAAGGGGGTAAGTTGGCCCGGCAGAAAATCGACGTGCTGCTGGTGCGCAAGGACGCCCCGGTGCAAACAATGCGTTTAGGCCCTTGGCTTTTTTATTTTTTCATCATCCTGATGATCGTCATCCTGGCTGCCTTGGCAGGAGGCGGTTATCTGCTTTACCAACAGAACCTGGCCCTTAGCGAAATTATCAAAGACAACCGGCGGATGAGGTTGTCAGCCCAGAACCTGGAAACCATTGTGCGCAGCCTCCAGGATCGGGCATTTTTGACCAATATGCCCGTGGACGGTCCCGCGCCTCCACCGCCGCCCCCAAAACAAAAGCCCGCACCACCGCCCCCAGAGCCGGTTCCGGTTGCCAAGCAGCCCAAGCCCGTTCAAGAGGAACAGACGGACACCATGGCCAAGGAAAACGGCCCCGCCTCGACCCCTAAGGAAGCCCAGGCGGTGGAGCCCTGGCCGACCAGTGCCGACTGGGTGGATGTGCGCAAGATAAGCTTGAGAAAATCGGGGCGCGACTTGCTGGTCTATTTCAATGTAGCCAACAAGCTGGATGCCAAGCACCCGGCTAGAGGATATGCCTTCGTGCTTTTGCGTAGTAAACGCAAGGGAGCGCCATGGGTTGAGGCCTGGCCTCCCACCAAGCTATCTCCCCTAGGCAGGCCGGAAAACCCCAAAAAGGGTGCCAGATTCGCGGTGCAGCACCGCAAACGCTTCAAGGCCCGCTTTGTCTTGGTTGATAAAAAAATTGATGCGGTGGATTTTCTGGTTTTCAATGAGGAAGGCGAGCTCGACTTGTTGATGCGTGAAACGCCAGATTCCCTTAAATAAAAATTAACAGCGGAAGCTAAAACTTTGTCCTCCAACCAACTGACCATACTGGCTGCCAACACCATTGTGCGCGGTGATATATTTGCCCAGGACACCCTGGTGATAGAGGGTGGCGTGCAGGGCAACGTGGTGGCTCGTCGGGTTGTGGTCAAAGGCACCGGATGGGTACAGGGCACCCTGACTTGCCGTTCGCTGTCCATAGAAATGGGCGGCGTGGTCGACGCCGAGGTGGAGGTGGTGGAAACCGGCATGCTCATGAAACCGGCCCAGGCCGAAACCTCTGTCTTGCCGGGCGCAGGCAAGGCCATGCTGGGGGAGCGCTCCCACCCGGAAGACGAGGGCTGATCGTGTTGCACAAAAAGGCTGATGAGCTAGAGGTCTTTACGGCCAGCGACGGCTGCCGCCTGGCCGAGGTAATCCACCCGGCCAACGACTCCACCGACCCGGGAGTGAGCCTGTCACGGGCCTGGTTACCCCCCGGCGGGGTCACCAAGCCGCATTACCTGGATTTTTTGGAGATATATTACGTGCTCAAGGGCAGGGGCGTGTTTCACCAGGATGACCAGTCTCAAAAAGTGGGGCCAAACTCCTGCGTGTACACCCAGCCCGGCGCGCGGCAATGGTTGGAAAACACCGGTCAAGATGACCTGGTGTTTTTATGCGTTTGTCATCCTGCCTGGCAAGCCGAGGGCGACCATCTCGCCTGAAAGCTCCCGGCAAGGTTCACAGCAAGGGGGATAACTATGCCCAACGTATTGATTGTATATTTTTCTCATGGCGGCAACACCCGCAAGATGGCCGAGGCCCTCAAAGCCAGTGTGGAGCAGGGCGGCTGCACGGTGAGCCTGAAAAAAATCGGCGAGGCCACCAATGACGATCTCAGGGCGGCGGACGGAGTGCTTCTGGGCTCTCCCTGCTACTTTGGTGAGATGGCCAACCCCGTGAAGCAGTTCATCGACAAGTCCATAGCCTTGTTCGGCAAGGGCGAATTGGTGGGCAAGGCCGCCGGAGCCTTTGCCTCCACCGGCGGCATCGGCGGCGGCGGCGAGCTGACCATCTTGTCCATGCTGCACGGCCTTTTGATTCACGGCATGGTGATCCAGGGCATTAAAAGCGGCGGCCACTTTGGCCCCTTGGCCATTGGTGAGCCGGACCAGCGGGTCATGGACGAGTGCGCCGCCTATGGGGCTCAGTTCGCCGCCCTGGTGAACAAGCTGGCCGCCTAACCTTGGCCTCGGCAAAAGGCGGGCTCTGCCTGCTGGCCAGGGGGTTGGCCGGAGCGGAATCTTATGAAGGGCCTCCCGCCGTACTGGTGCGGGAAGGCAGAGTGGCCGCTCTGGGCGCACAAGCCCTGGCCCAAGCTGATGAGCAGCAAGAGCTAAAGGACCTGTGGCTGTCACCCGCACCCCTGGACGCGCATGTGCATCTGTACCTGGGGCCAGGGCCGGAGCAGGCCATGCAGGCCTGGCGCGAGGCCGGAGTGGCCGCAGTGCGCGACTTGGGGCACAAGCCGCATCACCCCACACCCAGGGACAATGGCGGGTCGCCGCTTCTGCGCAATGCCTGCGTGGGCCTGGGAGCCCAGGGCGAGGCCGCCTATTGGTTGGCCGCGCCGCTCAGTGGCGCCCAGGCCTTTGCCCAGGCCGCCAGGGAACAGGCCCACCGGGGCGCGGCGGTAATCAAACTCTTTGCTTCGGGGTTGCTGGATTTCCAGCATGCGGGCGGGGTGTGTCATCCCCAGGCGCTGACTCCAGGAGAAGTAGCCGCCGCGGTGCGGGAAGCACACGCCGCCGGTCTGCCGGTGACGGTGCACGCCAACGGCGAGAAAGCGGTGAGTCAGGCTCTGGCCCAGGGAGTGGACGGCATTGAGCATGGTTATTTCCTGGGCTCAGGCTGCTTGCTGAGCATGGCCCAAAAGGGCGTTTGGTGGACCCCCACTCTGGCCGCGGTGCTGGCCCACCTGGCAGATCCCGATGCACGCCACGACCAAGCCACCCTGGAGGCCTTGGCCGAGATCGCGCGCCGCCAGGCGGCTCAAATCAGGCTGGGCGAAGAGTTGGGAGTCAATCTGGTGTTGGGCAGCGACGCGGGCTCCTACAACCTGCCCCACGGCGAGGCGGTGTTTCGCGAGATGGCCGCCTGGCTGGAGGCGGGAGTTAGCCCGGCCACGGTGTTTGAGGCGGCTACCACACGGGCGGCACGCTCCATGGGCTTGGCTGGTGAGCTGGGAAGAATCGCGGTAGGGGCCAGGGCCTGGTTCCTGGGCACCACCGAAGACCCGCGCCTCACTCCCCTGCAATGGCAAAAGCCCGCTTGGCGAAACTTTTAACCCAGCACCGAACGCAGACGGCTGGGATAATAAATCACGTATTCCTTGGATAGGATGCGGTAGCGCTGGGAGGCATATTCCCGCAGGGCGGCGTAAAACTCTTGCAGGTTGCTCAGAGGGGAAACCATGCGGGCAAAGTAGTTGGGGTCGCCGGCGTCCTGGTTCACTGGAGGTATGAAGCGCCCCTCACCGCCGCGCCAGCGAAAACCCAGAGTTTTGGAAAGGTGGTTAACTTCCTGATACACCCGGCGAATAAGATCGGTGCGCAGGATGGCCGAGGGAGCGTTTACCAGGGCCTCCAAGAGACAGGCCAGGTAACAGACCTGCTCCTGGGCCGCGGCGTCGGCGCGGTGGCGCAAAAAACCCAGGGCAGTGTCTTGCAGACCGCCTTCCAAGGCGAAGTGAGGGGGCATGCGGCCCGAGGGATCCTGGCCCTGTTGCACGCACTCCTCGCGATACTCTTCGTAGTTCGCCGCCGAGCCCACGTGCACCTGGATTATGCGTCCAGTGCGCCAAGGGCCCCAGCGCAGGCGCATGGGGGCATCGGTTATCACATGCTCCCGGCCTTCACCGCCGGGAAAAGGAATCACGCCATCCACACCCACAACCTTTGGCCCGGAAAAGTTTCGTCCCTCATGGTGAGTTTCAAGCCTAACAGATGGCGCCTGAGCAGGGAAGCCCTGGGCTTGGGCCTGGCCCTGCTGCTGCTGGCGCTCTTAGGAGCCTTTGAAACGGCTCATGCCGGTGGCCAGAAAGTTTTCTCCCCTCTGCGGGCGGAGATGATTCGCCAGGGCATGGACCCCAAAAAAGTTGACTCCTTGTTGGGGGACAAAAGGGTGCGCTTTGAAAGCCGCCTCATGGCCGTGCTACTGGCGCCTTCTGAGCATAGCCTCAACTACGGACAGTTCCTGGGGAGCAAAACCGTGAAGGCGGGCAAGGCCTTTATGGCCAAGCATGCCAATGTTTTGGCCGAGGCCCAAAAGCAAAGCGGGGTAGACCCCACGGTGGTGGTGGCCATCCTCAGTGTGGAGAGCCGCCTGGGCGCCTACACCGGCAACTGCTCGGTGTTCAACGTGCTGGCCTCCCAGGCGGTGCTGGACACCCCGGAGGCTCAAAAGCTTTTGGCCAAAAAGTGGCCCCGCAGGCAAAAGGCTGAGCTGAAAAGCCCTAAAACCCGTGCGCGGTTCAAGCGCCGGGCGGTTTGGGCCCGCCAAGAGATGGGCTCTCTGATCCGTTTGGCCCAAAAAGAAGGGCGTTCTCCTTTGGATTACAAGGGCTCCCTGGCTGGTGCCTTGGGCATGGCCCAGTTCGTGCCCACCTCGGTGCTGTCTTGGGGTAAGGACGCTGACGGCGACGGCAAGATCAACCTGGCCGATCCTGACGACGCCATCCACAGCGTGGCTAACTACCTCAAGGCTCACGGCTGGCGTCCCGGCCTGGGTACCAAGGGCAAAACAAAAGTGGTGCTCACCTACAACAACTCCAAGCCCTATGCCAAGACGGTGTTGGGCTTGTCCGAGAAACTGCGGTGAGTTCGCTTCCCGCCCGGGTATGGCCCAGCGGCCAGGCCTTGGAGCAGGCCTTCAGCCTGAGCGCCGTGTCCGCGTCGGGCGGCCTGCTGCTTGGTGGAGGAGGGCACTATACCTTTCAGGGCAAGAACGCCCTGCTGCCTTTGCTTTGGTCCCAACTCCCGTCCCAGGCCCGCCAGGCCAGGCCTCTGGCCGAGCTGGCCGGCCCGGTGCTGGTGCAAAAGCTGCTGGAGAATCTGGGCGAGAAGCAGATGGTGCTCTCGGGCATCTCCCGGGGCCGCCGCTTCCCTCATCGCCTCTGGCGGCTTCTGGTGGGCCTAAAGGCCGCCCGCTTGGAACCGGAAGACATCGCCTCTCTACCCGGGCCGGGCGGCGAACGCCGCAAGGCCCTGGCTTCCATGCTGGCTGCTTATACCGGTGAACTCTCCCGTAAGGGACTGGTTGACGAGGCCGACCAGTTGGCCGCGGTGGAAGCCCATCTACTGGCAGGCGGCAACTTCCCCTCGCTGCAAAATTGTCCTGCCGTACAAGTGCAGGACGCGCTGTGGTTGCGCCCGGCGGACCTACGGCTTATTTTCGCCTTGTCCCATGCGCTGCCGGTGCGGGTGTGCTTTGCCTTAACCCCAGTGGTGGGAGCGAGCCAAGAGGTGTTCCACCTGCTGGAGGCCACGGCGCGCGCCTTGGAAACCCACGGCGGTAACTTGGAAGTCGAGTGGAATGATCTGGAGGAAGAGGGCGGTCCCTTGGCTGGTTTGGCCCTGGAGGTATGGGATGGCGGCGATGGCGAGCCGACCGCTTCCGGCGCTGCCTTGGATCTGGTGCGCGCACCAGGACGCTACGCCGAGGTAGAGGAGCTAATAGCCCGGGCCAGGGAGTTGGTGGACCAGGGCACCCCGCCCCATGAGATCATCCTGGTTTTCCCGGAGCTGAGCCTCTACGGCCAGATGGCCTCTGACGTGGCCGCTCGTTTGGGCCTGCCCATCGCCTTCCGGCGTAGCGAGCCTTTGAGCGGCACACCATATGTGCAGGCGATCCTGGAGCTGCTCTCTCTTCCGCAGGCGGGCTATCCCAGGGTGGAGCTGGCCATGGTTTGGGGCTCGCCATATCTGGGCGCGGCCCTGTCCCGTCATCTGCAAGTGCCTCAGCCTGATGACGCGGGACGTTGCCTGAACCAAGCCTTTTATGTGGACGCCCAGGAGACCCCAATACGCGAGTGGCTGAACCGGGCGGCGGACAAAACCGAGGGCCACAAGGCGCGGGCCTTGCGGGACTTGGCCTCAGCCTGCGGAGCGCTGACCACCTGGCTTGCCCCCCTGGACCAAGCTCAGAGCCTGGCCGAGTTTTGCCGCCGCGTGGAAAGCCTGCTGAAAGCCCTTCGTCCCACCGCTGAATTAATGAACACTTTGCACGCTGGGCGATGGGCCTCGCTGGCTTTGGCCCGCGACCTGAACGCCTGGGAGGGTCTTACCCGTGCGGTACGCGGACTGGCCCAGGCAGCGGAGCAGGTAGGCGCGGACATGCCCCTTAGCCCTGGACGGCTGCTGGCTTTGCTGGGACAAGCCCTGGAGCAGCAGGACGCGGGTGCCGGACTGGGGGCTCGCGGAGGGGTGCGGGTGTTGCGCCTGGAAGACGCGCAGGGGTTGCGCCCAGCCTATGTCCTGGCCGGTGGCCTGAACCTGGAAGAGTTCCCGTCCCGCCCCGCAGACCTGCACTTGCTGGACAGCAGCGAACGCCTGGACCTGGGCAAAAAGGCCGGGCTGCCGGTATGGCGCACTGAAGAAGAAGAATATGGCGGCCAGGTTCTACGCCTGCTGCTTTTGTTGGGCTCGGCCCGTAAAGGCGCGGTGCTTTCCTGCTGCGCTGCCGACCTGGACGGCTCACCCCGCAACCCCAGCTTAATACTCATCCGCATTGCCCAACGTTTGGGACGCGAAGATGAGCTCAAGGCGCCGCGGGGCAGCGTGTTCGGCGACGTGCCTCCGGTGGGAGAGTGCCGCGACGCCCGCAGCTTGTGGAGCGCTCTGGCCCGCGATCTCTTGCGTCCCAGTTTTGGCGATGCGCCTACGGATGGTGCCGCACCGGCGGTCTTGTTCGCCATGGTCAAAGAACCCGGCGCGGCCGGTGCGTGGGAAGCACTGGCAGGACGGTCCCGAGTCGAAGAGCACCGTCTGCGCCTGGAAGCCTTGCCGCCCGAGGCTCGCTTGCAGCAAGGCGGGCCTTTTGACGGTTTGCTCCTGGGGCCCGAAGCTCGAGAATTCTTGACCGCGCTATTGGCCGAACCGGCCCGGCGTACCTTGTCCCCCAGCGCCCTGGAGGGCTACGTTGCCTGTCCCATGCAGTGGTTCTTGGCCCGAGTGCTGGGCTTGGCCGAGCTGCGAGAGCCGGGATGGGATTTGGAGCGCTCACAAGAGGGCACCTGGGTTCACGAGACCCTGGCCCGCTTTTTCGCGCCTAAGGAGTTCAGCTCGTCCTGGGACCGTGACGCTCAGATTGATCGCCTGGAACTTTGCCTGGCCCAGGCCATGGAAAAGGTGCCGGGTCACGGTCTGGTGCAACAAGCTCGGCAGGCGGTGCTGGCCCACACCCTGGCCACGGTGGTGGCCCGGGAGATGCAAGACATGGGGAGCCTGCGCCCCGGGCAGGTGGAAGCCGAGTTTGGCGGTAAGGACCCCAAGGTTCCGCCCCTTGAGGTGCCTTTGGCCGACAGCGCATCGTTGCTATTAACCGGCCGTCTGGACCGCCTGGACCAGGGGCCAGGCACGCTCAGGGTAGTGGACTACAAACACGCCTCGCTGAAGGATAGAATCACCGGGCCGCTCAAGGAAGGTGAGCTGGGAGTCAGCGCCTTTCAGATGCCGGTGTATCTGGCTGCCGCCCGCGAGCTTTGGGGCAAGGCGGACGACGCTCTGAGCGCCAGGGTGGTGCCCACCCGCAAGATGGAGCACCAACCAGAGCAGCGCGACTTTGCCCCAGGCGACCCCTTGCTGGCTGCTGACCTGGCTGCGCGCCAAGAGCTGGCTGCCGGCAGCGGGGTAAACCTGTTCAACAGCATCGCCGAGCTGTGGGCCCGGGTGGAACAAGGCCAATTCTTACCCCTTCCCGAGCAAGGCCCCTGCGACTTTTGCCAAATGGGTGGGGTGTGCCGGGCACGAATCAACGCCGCCGCCGCCCTGAATGGAGAGGCCTTATGAGCGCGCCGGAACGGCTGTGCCTGGTGGCCGGCGCCGGGGCGGGCAAGACCTATCGCCTGGTGCAGCACTACCAAGGTCTACTGGAGCGAGGCCTGCAGCCCTCCCAGATAGTGGCTATCACCTTCACTGAAAAAGCGGCCGGTGAAATGCGCCAGCGCATCGGTGAGAAGGTGGACCCCGAGTTGGCCGCCAAGCTGGCCTGGGCGCCCATTAACACCATCCACGGTTTCTGCGCTTCCTTGCTCAGGGACTTTGGCATGGCCCTGGGTCTGGACCCGGAGTTCAGGGTGCTGGACGAGGACGAGTTCAGCCGCCTGCTGAACGAAACCACGGACGCGGTGCTGCGCCAGGGTCTTAAGGAGCGCAACCCCGCTTTGAGCCGCCTGCTGGCATATTTCAATTTGAGCGGCATGGGCGGGCTGCAGGAAAATCTTATCTGGCTGCACCGCCAAATGGCCACCATGGGCATAAGCCCGGAACAGGCTGCCCAAGCCACGGCCCAGGCCCATGCTGTTGATCAAGATAGAGCGCCCGAATTGATATCCGCCATGGATGTTGCGGTGAATGAACTGGCCTACCTGTTCGCTAGCGACCCCAAGCTACAATCTTCCAAGGCCAAGTACGTGCCCAAGGCCAAAGGCCTCATAGAGGCGTGGCCCTCGTTCAAAGCTCGACTGGAAGACCAAGCCACCCGGCAACAAGCAGTGGCAGAAATCGCGGCCACAGTAAAGGGCTCTGCCTGGGGAAAGGTAAATGACCAGCGCCGAGTCCTAGCCGACAGCGCCCAGGCCTTGATCTCTCTGGCGGCCATACCTGCCGCCGCGCAGGCGGCCGATGACCTGCTGGCCCTGGCAGCCAAACTGGAGCATGCCCTGGGGCGCGAACTTACCCGGCGGACCGCGCTGGGCTTTGACGCATTGCTGATCCTGGCCCGCGACCTGCTGCGCGACTTTCCCGAGGTGCTGGCCCAGTGCCGCGACCGCTGGCGGGCGGTGTTGGTGGATGAGTACCAGGACGTGAACCCAGTGCAAAACCAGTTGGTGGAGCTGCTGGCCGGACTGGGCCATGACCCGGCCCCCCAGGCCGAAGCGCCTGATCTTTTGGTGGTGGGCGACCGCAAGCAGTCCATCTACGCCTTCCGCGGGGCAGAGGTTGCCGAGCTGGCCGGCATGGCCGCGCGCCTGGAAGCGGGCGAGGGCAGGGTGGAGCCCCTGGGCCTTAACTGGCGCTCCCACCCCGGCCTGGTGGAGTTCTTCAATCGCTTGTTCGAGCAGGTGTTGATCCCCGGCCCGGGTGAACAGCAGGCTCCCCAGGCCTATGTGAAATACGGGCCCCACGACCGCCAGGAGCCGTGTGGTGAAAAAGAGGGCGAGCCAGAAGAGGTGGTGGTGGAGCTGGTTGATTGCCAAAGCCTGCTCACCGAGGACAAGCCCAGCGCGGCGGCCCAGCGGGCGGTGGAGGCCCAGGCCCTGGCCGCTTATCTGCGAAAGCTATTTGAGGAAGGCCGCTATCACCCCGGTCAGGTGGCAGTGCTCTTGCGCAAACTTACTCAGGTTGGGGTGTATGAGGAGGCTTTGCGCCGGGCTGGCGTGGTCTTTTACACCGTGCGCGGACGGGGCTTTTACGAGTGCCAGGAAGTAAGCGACCTGGCTCATGCTCTGGGTGCCGTGCTTGACCCCAGCGACGAGATAGCCCTGGCTGCCTGGCTGCGCTCGCCCATGGTTGGCCTCAGTGACGAGAGCCTGCTGGCCTTGGCCCATCCCGAGCCGCCTCGCAGGGCCGGGCTATATGCCGGGCTGTGCGGGAGAGAGCCTTTGCCCGAATGGTGCGGGACCGGGCAACAGGCCCGCTTGGAGGCGGCTCGGCGCACCCTGGACAGGCTGGGGCCCTTGGCCCGGCGCCTGCATCCCGCCGAGCTCATCACCCTGCTGCTGGAGGACAGCGACCTGTTGCCCGTACTCATGGGCACCAGCGCGGGCGAGCAAAAGGCGGCCAACCTGCGCAAGCTGTTAGAGACCGCCCGCCAGCCGGGAGGGGTGCTGGCTGGAGGCATGGAGGCTTTTGTGCGCGGCCTGGCTGGGCTGGTGGCCCAGCCGACGCAAGATCCTCAGGCCCCGCTCTTAGGCGAGGATGCCCAGGTGGTGCGCCTTATGAGCGTGCATCAGGCCAAGGGTTTGGAGTTCCCAGTGGTGATTCTGCCGGACCTGGCTGGGCAGGGCGGGGGGCAGAGCGGCCCGCCGGAACTGGGGCCAAGCGGAGAACTGGCCCTGGCTCCGCCAGACCCGGAGACAGGCGCTCCGGCCAAGCCGCCGCTTTACACCCGCCTGCGCCAACGCTCCCAGGCCCGCCAGGAGGCTGAGGAGGCGCGCAAATTCTACGTGGCTTGCACCCGGGCTGAAGAGCGTCTGGTGCTTCTGCTTAGCCCCGGCGGCACCAGGAACAAGGGCTGGGACAAATGGGCCCGCGACCTGGTGGCCGATGACCCAGCAGCCCGGACCATTGACGCGGCCACTCTACCCCTGGCCGGCGAGCGCGAGCCCAGTTCGGTTGCCGATGCCTGGCCCGGCAGCCTGCCGGATGAGCCCACGCCGGATATGCAAAACGAGGCACTGGAAATCTTAACCCGCATCCATCGCCCAGCCGCCCGCCTTTCCCTGGTTCGCGAGTCGGTAAGTGGTTTGGAAAACTACCTGACCTGCCCCCGCCTGTACGTGCTGACCCAACGTATGGGCCTGGACACCGCGCTCATACCAAGGGAAGGAAAACCCAACGGCGGCACAGGCAGGGCAGTAGAGCTGGGCAGCCTGGTGCACCGGCTCATGGAAGTCACGGACTTTAGCCAAGGCCCGGCCGGGTTGGAGGCCGCCTTTGCAACTCTGGCGCCTGACCCCGACCTGGCTCCTCAGGCCCTGTCTTTGGCTGCCCGCTTGTGGGATACCGAGCTGCCCGGAAAGTTGGCCGCCGCTTCGGAGCTGGGGCGAGAGTTGCCTTTCTGCCTTTACCTGCCGGAGCAAGACGGCGGCCCGGCCCTGGAAATCATCGGCGAGATCGACCTGGCCGCCCGCCTGACCAGCGGCTGGCTGGTGGCTGACTACAAGGTCACGGCCAAGGCCGATCCCACGCCTTACCGCAACCAGATGGCCCTGTACGCCTTGGCCCTGCATAAGGGAGATGGTGGCAATGGTCCCGCGCCGCGCTGCTGTTTGGCCTTTCTATCGCCCCAAGGAGCCGAACTGGCCTGGCTGGATTTCACTTCCGGCGATCTGACCGAAATGGAGGCCCGGGTGCGCGCCGCTGCTTCGGGCATCGCAGCCTTTGGCCCCCAGCCTGACCCATCCACCCTGGAGCCGGGGCCGCACTGCGACCCGAGCTCCTGCCCGGTGGCCCGCCTATGCGGCATAGGGGACGGCTCATGAAAGCGCCCCGCCAAGTGAAGCTCAAAGGCCGGGTGAAGCGCATCACCTTTGCCAACCCGGACAACGGCTACACCGTGGCCAAGGTGGAGATCTCCGGGCGCATGGGCCTTACCACCCTGGTGGGGCGCATGCCAGGGCTCACTGAGGGCCAGGAGGTCGAGATCAGCGGCAAGGAGTCCGAGCACCCCAAGTTCGGCCCTCAGATAGATGTGGAGGAGTGCCGCATAAAGCAACCTTCCGACGCCGAGGGGGTGGAGCGCTATTTGGCCTCCGGGCTCATCAAAGGCGTGGGGCCGGTGCTGGCCGGACGCATCGTTCAAACCCTGGGCACCGGTGCCATTGATATCATCCTGGAGCAGCCCAAGCGCCTGGCCGAGGTCCCAGGAGTGGGACCCAAGCGGGCCGAGATCATATCTCAAGCAGTTGCCGACCACGGGGCTCTGCGCGATCTAATGGTCTTTTTGCAGTCCCACGGCGTGGCGGGCACCACGGCTTTGCGAATCTATCGCCGCTATGGGGCGGGCGCCCTGGGCGTGGTGCAGAACAAGCCCCACCGCCTGGCCTCGGACGTACGGGGCATAGGATTCGCCACTGCCGACGCCATAGCCGCCCGCCTGGGAATCGCCGCCGACCACCCCGAGCGCCTGCAGGCCGGGCTGCTGTGGATACTCACCCAAGCCCGCGACGAAGGCCACGTCTACCTGCCTTATGATGAATTGTTGGACCGCACCGCCGCCGAGCTCAGGGTGGAACGCGCCCTTTTGGGCCCCGCCTTTGCCCGCCTGCACACCGAACAGGAAATCGTGGCCGAGGACCTGGCTTCCGGCGATCGGGCGGTTTATCTTGCCGGCCAGTACGCCATGGAATCGCTGGCCGCCAAGGAGTTGGCCCGCATTTCCCGGCAAGAGGGGTTGCTCACCCCGGAGCGCGCGGCCAAGGCCGTGGACTGGGTATCTCAGCAATTGGCTGTAAAGCCCTCGCCCGGCCAGGCCAAGGCCCTTACCGGCCTGCTGGAGGCTGGGCTGGCAGTGCTCACCGGCGGTCCGGGCACCGGCAAAACCACTCTGGTAAAGGCAGTGATCACCATTGCCCGGCGCATGGGCCTAAGCATCGCCCTGGCCGCGCCCACCGGCCGGGCAGCCAAGCGTCTGGCCCAGGCCAGCGGCATGGAGGCCCTGACTTTGCACCGCCTGCTGGAGTTTAGCCCCAAGGAGAACCGCTTTATGCGCGGCCCCTCCAAGCCCTTGGAGCACGGCCTCATCGTGGTGGACGAGTCCTCCATGATCGACATCTGGCTGGGCGCTCACCTGGCCGCCGCAGTGGGGCCTGACAGCCGCCTGCTGTTGGTAGGCGATGCGGACCAGCTTCCTCCAGTGGGGCCGGGCCTGTTCTTTCGCCAGATCATGGACTCCGGCGCGGCAAAGGTGGCCCAACTCACCGAGATCTTCCGCCAGGACGAGAGCGGGCTCATCGTGGCCAATGCCCACCGCATTTTGCACGGCCAGATGCCCCGTTTGCCCCAGCGGGAAGGGGAGGGCGACTTCTTCTTCATCGAGCAAAACGACCCGGTCCGTGGGGCTGAGGTGATCCGTGAGCTGGTCACCGAACGCCTGCCCCGGCGTTTCGGCCTGGACCCGGAGCGCGACATCCAGGTGCTGGCTCCCATGCACAAGGGCAACCTGGGTTGCGCCCATCTAAACGCCTTGATGCGAGAGTCTTTGAACCCCCGCGCCGCAGGGCGTCCCGGCCTGGCACCTGGCGACCGGGTAATGCAGGTGCGCAACAACTATGACCTGGAGGTGTTCAACGGCGACCTGGGCCTGGCCCTGAGAGAAGATGACGAGGGCCTGGTGGTGGAGATGGACCGGGGTCCGGTGAGCTACGCCCCGGCCGACCTGGAAGACCTTACCCTGGCCTATGCCATCACCGTGCACAAGAGCCAGGGCAGTGAGTACCCGGCAGTAGTCCTTGCCCTGGGCAAGGAGCACTACATCATGCTCAACCGGCCCTTGCTATACACGGCGGTGACCCGGGGTAAGCAACTAGTGATAATAGTGGGCCAGCGCGCCGCCCTGAAACGGGCGGTGGAGCACTACCAGCCCATACGGCGCTACGCCGCCCTGGATGCCAAGATCAGAAGCATTCTATATTGAACTGAGAGGCGCCTAACGATCCCTGGGGCACACGGCACAGCCAGCCGCCGGCAGACAAGGCGTCCGGCAAGCGAGAGCAGTAGGCGTAGCAAAAGCTACGTCGAGGCTCGAGCGCTGGCGGCAACGCCGTATTCCGGTGGCTGGCGCAGCCGGGCTAGTAAAGGTCGTCGGTGAGGTTGCGCACCAAGCTCACAAACTGCTCGCCATAGGCCCTGCACTCGGCCAAGACCCGCTCGTCAGGCTCGCCTA
>JAHLLJ010000082.1 GCA_020444205.1 Deltaproteobacteria bacterium
CTGATCGTGGACGAGGTGCAGTCGGGCATCGGGCGCACCGGCAAGATGTTCGCCACCGAGCACTTCGGAGTGGAGCCGGACATCGTCACCACCGGCAAGTCCCTGGGCGGCGGCCTGCCGCTATCGGGCATCACCGGCACGGCGGAAATAATGAACACGGTGCACCCCGGCGGCCTGGGCGGCACCTACGGCGGCAACCCGGTGTCTTGCGCCGCGGGCCTGGCCGTGCTGGAGGCCTTTGAGCAAGAGGGCCTGCTGGAGCGGGCCCAAGCCCTGGGCGACAAGGCGCGGGCCGCCCTGGAGGCCATGCAAAAGAGCCATCCCTGTATAGGCCAGGTGCGGGGCATGGGGCCCATGCTGGCTATTGAGTTGGTCAAGAGCCGGGGCCGTAAGGAGCCCGCGGCCGAGCTGGCCAAAAAGGTCACCAGCCTGTGCCATCAGGAGGGGCTCATCATCCTGGACTGCGGCACCCTGGGCAACAACCTGCGCACCCTCATGCCCCTGGTGATCACCGACGAGCAACTGGAACGCGGGATGGCGATCCTTCAGAGGAGCCTGGATCGCGCCCTGGAGGAGACCCACGCATAAACCGACATAGCGTGCGGGGCCGCCCGGCCCCGCACGCCTCGAAGAGGAGGAGAGTGTCATGATCGACAAGAGCCGCTACGACGAGAGCAAGCCTCTGGACATGCACAACCTCCAGTTCGACGTGGCCGCGGCCAAACTGAACCTGGAGCCCTGGATCGCCGCCAAGATCAAGAACCCCCGAAGAGAACTCACCGTTAGCTTTCCCCTGCGCCGCGACAACGGCGACATAGAGCTACTCACCGGCTACCGGGTGCAGCACAACACCCTGCGCGGCCCGGGCAAGGGAGGCATCCGCTTTCATCCCCAGGTGGACCTGGACGAGGTACGGGCCCTGGCCGGTTGGATGACCTGGAAGTGCGCGGTGGTGGACATCCCCTTTGGCGGGGCCAAGGGCGGAGTCACCTGCGACCCCGGCACCATGTCCATCGCCGAAAAAGAACGCCTGACCCGGCGCTACATCTGGGAGATATCGCCCCTCATCGGTCCGGAGCGGGACATCCCCGCCCCGGACGTGAACACCGATGCTCAGGTCATGGCCTGGGTGGTGGACACCTACAGTGTGTTCAAGAGCTACACCTGCAACAGCGTGGTCACCGGAAAGCCCCTGTCCATCGGAGGCTCCCTGGGCCGCCTGAAGGCCACCAGCCAAGGCTGCGTGTACGTGCTGGCCGAGGCGGCCAAGGCCGTGGGTATGAACCTGGACGGTTGCCGGGTGGTGGTGCAAGGCCTGGGCAACGTGGGCTATCACGCCGCGGAGATACTGCACGACGCCGGGGCGGTGATAGTGGGCCTGAGCAACGTGCAGGGCGGGCTCTACAATCAGGCGGGCCTGGACCCGCGCCAGGTGCGGGGGCACTTTCAAGACACCGGCGACCTGTTGAGCTATCCCGAGGCCCAGGCGGTCACCAACCAGGAATTGCTGGAGCTGCCCTGCGAAGTGCTCATCCCCGCCGCCCTGGAAGGCCAGATCGGCCAAGGCAACGCCCCCAATATCCAAGCCAAGATCATTGTGGAAGGGGCCAACGGGCCCACCAGCCCCTTTGCCGACGACATTCTCCACGACAAGGGTGTGTTCGTGGTGCCCGACATCCTGGCCAACGCGGGCGGGGTCACGGTGTCTTACTTTGAGTGGGTGCAGAACCTGCAAAAGCTCTTTTGGACCGAGGATGACGTGAACAACAAGCTCAGGGACATCCTGGTGCGCTCCTTTGGCGAGGTGCACGCCATCGCCCAAAAGGAGAAGCTCAATATGCGCACCGCCGCCTACATGCTGGCCATCGGCCGGGTGGCCGAGGCCAAGCGGGTGCGCGGCATCTTCCCCTAACGAGTACGCCCTGGCCGCCTCCCTGGTGGGGGCGGTCAGGAGCCCCCACCGGCCTGCGAAATCTTTTCCCACTAATATCCAGTGTTATGCTCAGGCTGTTTGGATATAATTGCGCGGACAAGGCGGTGTGGCCATCGGCACGGGGGGGATGGTTCTTTCCGCATTAAATCAACAGCCAGAGGTGCGCGGTGTTGAGCAGACCCTCTATTAGTATTGTATGGGCGATCCTTACTCTGGCAGCCCTCGCGTTGCCTCTCCCAGGCGCAGCCTTGGCCAAAGGCAAGCCCCCCGAGTCCGGCCAGCCGCCCACGGTGACCGTAAGCGAAGTCCCTGAAATGCAGGTAAACCCAGCGGCCGAGTTCGTGGGCCGGGTAGAGGCCATCCAGACGGTGGACCTCAGGGCCAGGGTGGAAGGCTACATAACCAGGATAGCCTTCATTGAAGGCGGCGCGGTCAAAAAAGGCACGCTGCTTTTCCAACTGGAGCAGGCGCCCTATCAAGCCCGGGTAAACGAGGCCAAGGCCCAGGTGGCCCTGGCCCAGGCCTCCTTGGACAAGGCCCTGCGCTACATCAAGCGGCTTCGCTCGGTGCGCTCCGGCGGGGTGGCGGCCACGGACATGGACAACGCCCTGTCCGCCGAGGAGACCGCCAAGGCTCAGCTTCAGCAGGCCAAGGCCACCCTGCAACAGGCCGAGCTCAACCTGGGCTACACCACCATTACCGCGCCTATCAGTGGGGTCATGGGCCGAGCCCAGTACACCCTGGGCAACCTGGTGGGCCCCACCTCCGGGGCCCTGGCCCGCCTGGTGCAGCTCGACCCCATCCGGGTGGTCTACTCGGTTAGTGAAAACGAGTATGTAACCGCCAAGATGAAGGCGGGCGACAACTCCGAACAGCTCCAAGTCGAGCTGGTGCCCCGCCTCAAGCTGCCCGACGGCCAGAATTACCCCATGGCCGGCAAGCTGGACTTTACCGAACCCCAGGTGGACCCCGGCACCGGCACCATCCCCATGCGTGCGATCTTCCCCAACCCCCAACGGGTGCTTCTGCCCGGGCAGTACGTCACCGTGTTTATCAGCCGCCGCCAGCCCCGGCTCATGCCGGTGGTGCCCCAGGCCGCGGTCTTGGAAGACCGCAAAGGGCTCTATGTGCTGGTGGTGGATAAAAACGACATGGTCCAGCGCCGGGGCATTGTGCGCGGCGCGCCCCTGGGCACCGGCTGGGCGGTGGAGTCCGGGTTAAAACCCGGCGAAACCATCATCGTGCACGGATTGCAAAGGGCTGCCCCCGGCCAGAAGGTGCGCCCGGTACGCGAAGCCGGGCGTTAAGCCGAAGCCATGCTCAGCCGCACATTCATAGAGCGCCCCCGCCTGGCCATAGTCATATCCGTGGTCATCGTCATGGCCGGAGTCCTGGCCCTGTTCGCCATACCCGTGGCCCACTACCCGCGCATCACCCCGCCGGAGATAAGGGTGCGGGCCACCTATCCCGGAGCCAACGCCGAAGTGCTGGCCAACAGCGTGGCCGCCCCCCTGGAAGCCGGGGTCAACGGGGTGGAGGACATGCTCTATATGAGCTCCACTTGCTCCAACAACGGCCAGTATGACCTGAGCGTGTATTTCGAGGTGGGCACCGACCCGAACATCGCCCAGGTAAACGTGCAGAACCGGGTGCAGCAAGTGCTCTCCCAGTTGCCGGGCGACGTGGTGGAACAGGGTGTGGAGGTGCGCGCGCGCAGCTCGGACATCCTGGGGGTGATCAACTTTTCCTCACCCAAGGGCGTCCACGACGTGCTCTATATGAGCAACTATGTGAGCATCAACGTCAAGGATGCCCTGGCGAGGGTAAACGGGGTAAGCGAAGCGCGCTTGTTCGGGGCCCTTGACTACTCCATGCGCATCTGGATGGACCCCCGCCGCCTAACCGCCCTGGGTATCACCGCCGAAGACGTGATCGCGGCCATCAAGAAGCAGAACGTCCAGGCCGTGGCCGGCTCCATCGGCACCGCCCCCGCCGGTGCCGAGCAGCAGGTGCAGTACACCCTCAGGGCCGAGGGCCGCCTGAGCAGCGTGGAGCAGTTCAAAAACATCATCGTCAGCGCCAACCAATCCGGCGGCTTGGTGCGCGTCAAGGATATCGCCAGAGTGGAGTTGGGCGCCGAGTCCTACACCCGCGCCTCCACCCTCAACGGCAACCCCGCCTTGGCCATGGGCGTATATCAGACCACCGGGGCCAACGCCTTGGAAACCGTGCAGAGGGTGCGCCAGGAAATGAAGCGCCTGGCCAAACGCTTTCCAGCGGGCCTGGAATACGAGTTCACCTACGACACCACCCGCTATGTCAGCGCGGCCATCAGCGAGATTATCTTCACCTTGACCATCACCTTCCTTCTGGTGGTGGCGGTTACCTTCCTGTTTTTGCAGGACTGGCGGGCCACTCTCATACCCTCGCTGACCATCCCCGTGTCGCTGGTGGGCACCATCGGCCTGCTTTTGGCCATGGGCAACAGCGTCAACACCATCACCCTTTTCGCCCTGGTGCTGTCCATCGGCTTGGTGGTCGATGACGCCATCGTGGTGGTGGAGAACGTGCAGCGGGTCATGGTGGAGGACAAGCTGCCCCCGGTAAAGGCCACCATCAAGGCCATGGGCCAGGTCACCGGCCCGGTCATCGCCACCACTCTGGTGCTGTTGGCCGTGTTCGTGCCCGTGGCCTTCACTCCCGGGGTCACCGGCAAGCTCTACCAGGAGTTCGCGGTGACCATCTCCACCGCGGTGGTGCTCTCCAGCGTCAACGCCCTCACCCTGAGCCCGGCCCTGTGCGCCACCCTGCTCAGGCGGCCCAACCCCATCACCCGGGGGCCCCTGTTCTGGTTTGGCCGCCTGCTCAACGCCACACGGGAGGGCTACGTGGGCGCCGCCTCCTGGCTGGTGCGCCATCTGCCGGTGGCCGGACTCCTGCTTGTCTTGATCTGCGCGGCGGCCTACCTGGTTTTCGTCACCCGGCCCACCAGCTTTTTGCCCAAGGAGGATCAGGGCGTGTTTTACGTAAACGCCCAGCTCCCCGAGTCCGCCTCCCTGGGGCGCACCCGCCAGGTGATGAAACAGGTAAGCGACATTATCGGCAAGATGGACGGGGTGCAAAGCACCATCGCCATCAGCGGCCTGAGCTTCATTTCCGGCAGAAACGAAAACGTGGGCATCGCCATCTGCGTGCTCAAGCCCTGGGACCAGCGCACCACCAAAGCCACCCATTTGACCAGCCTGATGACCCAGGCCAGGCAGAAGCTGGCCGCCATACCCACGGCCGAGCTGTTTGTGTTTTCGCCGCCGGCCATCCGGGGGCTGGGCCGCACCGGCGGGTTCGACTTCCGCTTGCAGGCCCTGGGCAATCAGAGTCCGGCCGAGCTGGGGGCGGTGACCCGCGCCCTGGTCATGGCCGCCAACCAGGACCCGCGTCTGAGCCAGGTGTTCACCACCTACTCGGCCGACGTGCCCCAGATCTTCATCGACCTGGACCGCACCAAGGCCGAGGCCCTCAAGGTGCCGGTGTCCAGCGTATTCTCCACCTTGCAGGCCAACCTGGGCTCGCGCTACGTCAACGACTTCAACCTGTTCAACCGGGTGTTCCAGGTCAAGGTGCAGGCGGACCAGGAGTTCCGCGACGCCGCCGAGGACATCCAGCGCCTATACGTACGCAGCGAAACCGGCAACATGGTGCCCCTGCGCAGCATAGTGAATCTTTCCAAGGTCCTGGGCCCTCAGGTGATCACCCGCTACAACCAGTTCCCCACTTCCCAGATAGATGGTGAGGCCGCTGCCGGGCTCAGCTCCGGGGAGGCCATGGAGGCCATGGAGCAGGTGGCGGAAAAAACCCTGCCTCAGGACTACGCCTATGAGTGGTCCGGCCTCAGCTATCAGGAGCGCAAGAGCAGCGGGCAGGCGCCTTTCTTGTTGGCCCTGGCCTTTTTGTTCGGGTACCTGTTTTTGGTGGCCCAGTATGAAAGCTGGAGCATCCCTCTGGCGGTGATCTCCTCCATACCGGTGGCCACCATGGGGGCCTTGTTGGGCCTGTGGCTGGGCGGCATGAGCCTTAGCGTCTACGCTCAGATCGGCCTGGTGCTTTTGGTGGGCCTGGCCAGCAAAAACGCCATCCTCATCGTGGAGTTCGCCAAGACCCAGCGCGAGGCGGGCATGTCCATTCCCGACGCGGCGGCCATGGGAGCGCGCATCCGTTTCCGGGCGGTGCTCATGACCGCCTTCTCCTTCATCATGGGCGTGTTCCCCCTGGTGATCGCCGAGGGGGCCGGCGCGGCCAGCCGCCAGGCCATCGGCGTCACCGTGTTCTCGGGCATGCTGGCCGCCATTTTCCTGGGCATCTTCCTGATCCCCTCCCTGTACGCCGCCTGGCAAGGGCTGCGCGAGCGGCTAAAGGGCCTGGGCAAGGGAGGCCAGAGCCATGAGGCCTAAAGCCGCGCTTTGCCTGGCCCTGGGCCTGTTGGGCGCGGGGCTGTTGTTACTGAGCGCCTGCGCTCCGGTGGGGCCGGATTACACCCCGCCCCAGACCAAGGCGCCGGACGCCTGGCACAGCAAGCTTCAGGGTGGACTCAATGGCCAATCCCAGCAAGCCAAGGAGCTGTCTAGCTGGTGGGAGGCCCTGAACGACCCCACCCTCACCTCGCTAATCGCCCAGGCGGTGGACAGCAACCTGCAGCTCAAGCAGGCCATGGCCAGGGTGCGCCAGGCCCGGGCCCTGCGCGGGGTGCGCGAGGCCGGGCTGTGGCCCACGGTGGATGCCGGGGCCCTGGCCGAGCTCCACCGCGACACCGCCTCGGGCGACACCGGCACCATCGACCAGTGGTACAGCGCCGGGTTCGACGCTGGCTGGGAGATCGACGTGTTCGGCGGGGTGCGCCGCTCCATCGAGGCCGCCCAGGCCCAGTTGGAGGCCAGCCAGGCCAACCTGCACGATGTGCTTATCTCCCTCACCGCGGAGGTGGCCCTGAACTACGTGGAGCTGCGCACCTATCAGAACCGGCTGCAAACCGCCCAGGCCAACCTCAAGAGCCAGGAAAAAACCTACGGCTTTATCCGCTCGCGCCACGAGGCCGGGCTGATCAACCGCCTGGCCCTGGAGCAGGCCCGCTACAACCTGGAGAATACCCGTTCCAAGATCCCGGACCTCAAAAGCGGGGTGGAGGCATCCCTGAACCGCCTGGCGGTCTTGCTGGGTCAGGCTCCGGGCAAGCTTTCGGCCCGCCTGGCCGCCCCGGCCCCGGTGCCGGTGCCGCCGCCCTCGGTGGCCGTGGGGGTGCCTGCCGAAACCCTGCGCCGCCGCCCGGACATCCGCCGGGCCGAGCGGCAACTGGCCGCTGAAACCGCCAAGGTAGGAGTGGCCGAGGCCGACCTTTACCCCAAGTTCCGTCTGTTCGGCTCCATCGGCCTGGAGGCGGTGAACTCCGGCGAGCTGCTCAACCTCTCCACCAGCGGGGCGTGGAGCATATTGCCTTCCATGACCTGGAACGTCTTTGACGCCGGGGCCATCCGCAACCGCATAGCCGCCCAGAGCGCGGTGCAGGAAGAGTACCTGCTGGCCTACGAGGCCGCGGTGCTGGCCGCCTTGGAAGAGGTGGAGAACAACCTCACCGGCTATGCCCAGGAGCAGCTGCGCCGCCAAAGCCTGCTCCAGGCGGTGGATGCGGCCAAGGAGGCCGAGGTGCTCTCCCAGGACCTTTACGTGGCCGGGCTGATCAACTTTGACAGCGTGTTGGACGCTCAGCGCTCGCTTCTCACCTTTGAAGACCAATTGGCCATCAGCGAGGGCGTGGTCACCGCCCGGCTCATCGCCCTGTACAAGGCCCTGGGCGGGGGCTGGGGCGCCCTGCCGCCCAACCCGCCACCCGCCAAGGCCCCGGCTAAAAAGTAGCCTCTTTGGGCGCAACGCAAAAGGGCCGCCTTTAGCGAGCGGCCCGTGCGGTTTGTGCCGAAAAAAAGGGGCTACTTGGTGGCACCTCCATGGAAGGCCTTTATGCGCCGAGCGATGTTGGCCTTTAGGTTCTCATAGAAAAAGGAATAGTCGTAGCAGTGGTACACCCCGGGGCCGAAAGGCATCTGGGTGAGCAGCTTGCTGTCCTTGGGCGCCACCACCAAGCCGCCGTCCTGGTTTTGGGCCGAGGTGAAGTGGGCATAAGATTGGTCCGCACCTTCCTTGGGAAAGAACATGGCTCCCAGGTTTGCTGAGGCTGGGACCAGCTTGCCGTCAGTGCTCCAGGACAGGGGGTTCACCGAGATGGCTCCGGGCAAAATGGTGGGGGCCTTGGTCTGCTTACCCGCGGCCACGCTGTTGTAGGTGACGATGCAGCCGGTCTGGGCGGCGGAACGGCAGACCTTCATGGCCGGGTGCTTCTTGAGATCGTCCGGGGTGATGGACCAGCCGATGAAGTAGGCGGCCACCATGCGCTTTTTAAACACCGGGTCGTCCAGGTTTTGGCGGGCAAAATCGGTAAGCAGGTTGGAGCCCTGACTGTGCCCGGCCAGGATAAAGGGCCTGCCCTGGTTATAGTGCTTCAGGTAGTAATTAAAGGCCGCGGTCACGTCGGCTAGGCCCAGGCCCAGGTAATGGTCCTTGGCGGCCTGGTCCATGGTGAGCACCTTGGCGCTGGCCTGGCGGTACAAGGGGGCGAACAGGTTGGCCTGGCCCTGGAACACGCTGGCCTGGCTGCGCACCGTGTACTTGGCGCCCTCGATCATCTGAGGGTCGCGTATTTTGGCCACCATGGCCTTGCCGTTGTACACCGTGGGGTAGACCCAGAACACGTCCACCTTCTGGGTAATGGACTTGGGCAGGTCGAGCCAGTTGGCGGCCTGGGAGTAGTCTGAGCCCTGCTCCTGGACCAGGGCCAAGGCTGGAGCTTGCGCGCCGGGCAGGCTCACCGTCCCCAGCAAGAATAAAAACACACCAAGGGCGGCGGCGAACTTTTTGAGCTTCACGTTGCATTCTCCCAGCGGCAGGCAGGACAAAAGATGCAAAGACGGGCGGCGGCTCCGGTTACAGGAGCTGCCGCCGTTTTTCCCTAGCAATACTCGGCCAGGAAGCCGCTGTCAATGAAATCGCGCCTTGCCTTGAGCCATGGGCTCAGCCAAGCTTCTTCAGGCGGCGCAGGAAGCCAAGGTGGTGCTTACCGCCAAAGGTCAGGTGACGGTAGAGCTGCAGCTTGGCCAGGTCCTCTATGAACATCCAGACAATGCAGTAGGCCCACACCAAGCCCACGTAGCTCCAGGGAATGGGGGCCACGATGATGCCCAGGCCCACGATGAGCACTGCGGCCAGCTGGGTGCCCAGCACGGCCAACAGCAACACCCCGGCCGGGTGAGGCCGCTTCCAAAAGGGCTCCTTGGTGCGCACCACCAACAGGGTGAGGTGCCCGGCCACGGCCAGCTTGAGGTAGATGAACGACTGCAACTGGGGCACGCTGAGGTACAGGTACTCCCTGGCGATGACCAGTAAGAGGAAGGTTTCCACCACCCCGATGAGCCCCAGCACGGTGGAGACGGTCAACACCCGGCGCATCTCCCAGCGCACCGGCTGGGGGTCCAGCCAGGTGTTGTCATAGGCGATGGTCATGATGGGAAGGTCGTTGAGCAGAGCCAACAGGATCACCAGCACCGTGGTGATGGGGTAGATGTTGAACACCAGCATGGCCAGCACCACGAAGAACATGATGCGTATGGTCTCGGTGATGCGGTAGATGGCGTAGGAGTTCATGCGCTCGAAGATCTTGCGGGCCTCCTCCACCGCCCGGATTATCACCGAGAGCCCCGGCGCGGTTAGCACCAACGAGGCCGCCGCCCGGGCCGCGTTGGTGGCCCCGGACACCGCCACCCCCACGTCGGCCTGCTTCAGGGCCGGGGCGTCGTTTACCCCGTCACCGGTCATGGCCACCAGATGGTTTCGCCGTTGCAGCATCTTTACAATGCCGAACTTGTGCTCCGGGAAGACCTGGGCGTAGCCTTCAGCCTCCTCCACCTTTTGGCCCAACCCGGGCGGCGGGTTCACCGGGTCCACCCCATCGCCGAACAGCTCCTCGGCCACCTGGATGTTGGGCTTCATGCCCAGTTGGCGGGCGATCTCTCGGGCGATGGCCTGGTTGTCGCCGGTGACCATCTTCACATCGATGCCGTGCCTGGTGGCCTGCTCTATGGTCTCGGCCGAGTCGCCGCGCGGCGGGTCGTACAGGGGCAGCAGGCCCATGAAGCGCCAGTTGCCCTCCGGGCCGGTGCGGGCCACTCCCAGGGTGCGATAGCCCTTGGCGGCCGAGGCGTCCACCGCCTCCTGGGCCCGCCGGCGCTCTTCGCCCTCCAAGCCGCAGAGATCGGCGATTACCTGAGGCGCGCCCTTGCTGCATTTGAACTCACCGCCATCGCCTTTTAGCAGGGCCTCGGTGCGCTTGCTCACCGGGTCAAAGGGGGTGAAGCTCTCCTGCTCAAATCCCTTGAGGGCACCCTTGTCGGTTAGGCCTCCCAACACCGCGTCGTCTATGGCGTCGCGGTTTTCCTCCTTGGAGGCCAGGCAGGCGGCCAGGATCAGGTCCTGGGTATCCGCAGCCGCGAACACCACCGGCTCGCCCAAGGTGAGTTGGTTCTTGGTCAAGGTGCCGGTCTTGTCCGAGCACAAAATGTCGATTCCCGCGATCTCCTCGATGGATTGCAAACGCGAGACGATGGCCTTTTCCTTGGCCAGGGCCAGGGCGCCCAAGGCCATGGTCAGCGAAAGCACCGCGGGCATGGCCACCGGGATGGAAGCCACCACCAGGATAAGCACGAACTGGAAGACACCCAGGGCAGAGTCGCCCCGCACCAGCTGGGTAAGCACCAGGGCGGTGGCCAGGCCCAGGCTTACATAGATTAGATAGTCGCCGATGGTGAGCACCGCCTTCTGGAAATGTGAGGGCGCCTCGGCGCTCTCCACCAGCTTGACGGTCTTGGCGAACTTGGTCTTGTCCCCAGTGGCAATGACCAGGGCCTGCATCTCGCCCTGCTTGGCCACCGAGCCCGAGTAGGCCACATCGCCCTCAGCCTTGTCCACGGGCAGGGACTCACCGGTGAGGGCCGACTGATCCACGCTGAGGTACTCGCCCTCGAACAGCTTGAGGTCGGCGGGCAGGATGTCCCCGGCCCTGAGGCGCACCACGTCGCCGGGCACCAGGTCCTCGGCGGGGATCTCCTGCCACTGACCGCCGCGGCGCACCCTGGCCTTCAGAGCCAGCTCGCCCTTGAGCGCCTCCAGGGCGCTGTCCGCCTTGTGCTCCTGCCAAAAGCCCACCGCCGCATTGAACACCAGCATCACGCAGATGATGATCATATCCGACCAGTGCCGCACGATGAGCGACAGCACCGCCGCGGCCTCGATCATCCAGGGTATGGGGCCCCAGAAGTAGCCCAGGAGCTTGAGCAGAGGGCTCTTTTTTTGCTCCTGAATGGTGTTGGGCCCGACTTGCTGCAGGCGCTTGGCCGCCTCTTGCGGAGCCAGCCCTTGACGGCCGCTGCCCAGGCGCTCAAAGGCCTGCTCCAGGCCTAAAGTTTCCGCCTCCTGATCTTCCAGAATCAGTTCAGACATGGATAACGCTCCCCAAAGTCCGGTTCGGCATATGTATTTATTGTATACCCAGGGGACAAACGATGCATAACCGGTGGGGGAGCGGAGGTACTAGCCAGACAACGGGTGGCTTTCCCGGATGTTTTATGAAGGCTGGGCTACAGCGCGGTATTGCGTCCCTTGGCGAGGGCTCCCGGTACAACCGCCCGGCACAGCCAGACGCCGGCAGACAAGGCGTCCCAAGGCTTGGGCTGCCAAGGTCTTTTCAACGGGAGCTGTCAAGGCTGGTGAAGGCAACAAGGTGCCCGACCCGCCTTGCCGCCAGCGGCACGCTGGGCGAACGAAGCCCACAGGCGTATTAATCAATACGCCGAGGAGAGGAGCGATGCCCGCAACGCAGCATAGCGACACTTGGCGAAGTCATCCGGCACAGCCAGACGCCGCAGGGCAAGGCGGCAGGCGAACGAGGGAGGTAGGCGTAGTCTACCTACGCCGAGGACCGAGTGACGCCGACAACGCAGCCATGTGGGGTCTGGCGCAGCAGGCTGGCGGAGCCGGTTATGGCAGTAGGTAGCAGCAGTTCCCGCTCACCACCTTCACCATGGCATTGCCCTGCCCGGCGGCGGGGGGCGGCATGCTGCCGGTCAGGTCGCGGGGCGCGGGGGTATTCTTGTCCAAGTCCAGGCGGCGGGGCTCCAGGCCCAGGGCCAAGCCCAAGAGCTGGGGATAGAGCACCACCCCGGGCAGGGACGTTTTCCCCTGCGCGGTCAGGGTTTCGTGGGCCCATTTTACCTGGAGCAGGGTATGGGGGCAGTCAACATTAAGCACTGACGCTCCGCTGTCGGCAAACTCCTGCAAGCGCATCATGATGGTGGCTAGGGATAGCTCAGGATTACGCTCGCGCAGGGGCCCTCCGCAGCATTTGAGCCTGCCTTTCCAGGGCACCGCTTCGGCGCCGATGGCCTGCAAAAGCTCCTCGATCAGGCTGGGGTCAAAGGCGTTGTCAAAGCCGGTGATGCGGCTGGGGCGCAGGGCGTGGCAGCCGTACATGGTGGCCACTTTGAGCCCGTCCAGATTGTTTGCCGCCAAATCGCCGATCTTGTCCACCCCCACGTCGTCGTGCAGCACGCTTTGCAGGTGGCGCACCTGGGTGGTGCCTTTGTATTCAAGGCCTTCCAGGGCCAGCTTGGCTTTGACCATGGCCAGCAACTCCGGCTGCTGGGCCAAAAAGCTTTGGGCCCGGCGCAGGCTGCCCAGGCAGCACTTGCACAGGGTGATAACCGGTAGGTTCTTGGCCTCGGCCAGGGCCAGGTTGCGCGCCGAGGACAAGATATAGGAGTGGAAATGCTGGTCCCTGAGGGGATAGCCGCAGCAGTTGAACTCCACATTGGCCAGCTTGAGGTCCAGCTCCTTTAGCACCGCCCGGGCGGAGGTTTCATATTGCGGGGCGTAGCTGGGTATCTTGCAGCCCAGGAACAGGGCGTAGCGCATGTCAGCTCTCCAATCCGTAGGCTACCTGAGTCGCTTGAACCGTTTGAGCCGCCTGGGCCGCCTGGGCCGCCAGGTAGCGCAGCTCGTACATCACGTCGGTGACCTGCACCAGGTTGGGGCAGGCCTCCTGGCACTCATAGCAGGTAAGGCAGTTCCACACCATGCGCGCGCCCATGGCTTCTTCCTTGAGGCCCAGCTTGAGGCAATACATCACCTGGTGAGGCAAAAGGTCCAACTCCTGGTTGGGCCACTCGGACATGAACACCAAGGGGCAGGCGTTGGTGCATTCGCGGCAAGAGTAACACTCGGCAAAGCTGTTTGCCTGGGCCGAGTGCTTCAGATCCTTTTGGAAGCCGTTGGTGTTGACCAGCACCTCGGAGCGGCTCCGGCTGGGCAGGGCCGCCTGATCGGCAAAGGTGGATATCTCCTTTAGCGGGGCGCCCAGGCCCTCGTCGGCCAAGTCTTCCTTCAGGGCGGTCCACAAATCGTTGAGGTTGATGCCCAGGGGGCACAACCGGGTGCAGCGCTGGCAGTTAGTGCAAATATAGGCTCCGTCGCGCATGGCGGCCAGATGGGCCCGGTCGCCGTTGTTGCCGTGCACCTTGGCCGCCAGGGAGGCCAGGCGCTCCGACGGCAGGATCTCGTCATTGGGCATCAGGCGCAGGGTTACCGCCACCGAGCAGTGCACCGTGCAGGTGCCGCAATGGGTGCAGGCGTCCAACTCCAGGGCCCTGAGGGCAGCCCGGGCCGCCGGGTTCATGGCGGCGCGGTCGGTGGCCGCGTTCACCGCCAGGATGATCGGCCCCACGATGAGGTGCAAAAACTTGGTAAAGGGCAAGATAGCCAGGCCCAGGAAACAGGCCAGGAAGTGGATAAAGTACATCACCTGGGAAGCGCCGGCTTGGTCCAGGGCCAAAGCCACGGGCCGGATGATCGCCGACAGGCCGTAGGAGGCAAAGGCGTGCGCCGCCGGGGAGTGGCACTCCACGCAGCTATATTCATTAAGCTCCCGGCCCAGGGCCATGAGCTCGGGATCGCCGCTGGTCTGGCCGGGCGCAAACACCACCCCGTAGTCCGCGGCCCACACCGAGCGCAGGGCCTTGATCTCCCGGGGATCGTCCAGACCGGCGTAATCGGTGACCATGCGGTCAAAGGCATCGGCCGAGGTTATCTTCAGGGCCTGCAGGGCAAAGCCCGAAAGCAGCACCACGGCCAGCAGGATGATGGCCAGGCGGTCGCGGGGGCGGGTGGTAAGGCGCAGGCCGCGCACGGTAAGCCGCCGCACAATGATAATCCCCACCCCTATGAGCACCATCACCCCCAGGGCGTCGCGCAGCCACAGCCAGGGGTCCAGGGTGGGGTAGTAATCGCTGAACAAAGAGGCGGTTATCTGCTCGCCCAGGGCATGCAGCAGCAGTAGGCCCATGAAGCCCACGAACAAAAAGATGTGGGCCACCCAGGCCACCCCGCTGTGGCCCAGGGAACGGCCTTGCAACAGGCCATCCACCACCAGGGCCCGCAGCATGACTCCTATACGGCGGCTGAACACCGTGCGGCCCAGCCCGGCCAGAGCCGCGCCCGCCCGCTGCCCGGGTGAGTATTGCCGGTCTTGCTTGTCCACCGAAACCGTGAGCCAAGAGCGGATCTTGTAGATCAACCCCGCAAGGCAAACGGCCAACGCAAGGTATAGGCTTATGCTGAAAAACATGTGGCTAGGCCTCTCAAGTTAGATTCACCTCAAAGCCGACACGCGGCCCAGCGCATCCTTTGCGCCGCCGGTCCCCCACGTCCTAACGTCGGCAGCCTCCTCTGCCGCCGCCCCGGCCTCCTCCTCCGCGGCCACGGCCACGGCCACCGCCCATGCCCATGCCCATGCCTCCCTTGGCGGGAGCGGCCGGAGAGGTGGAAACCGCCGCGGAAGCGGCTTGGGCGGTGCGGCCCTGTTCATAGGCGGCCAGGGCCTCGGCCACCCGGCCTTGGGCTCCCTGGATTACCTCTATACCCGCCGCCTGGAGGGCGTTCATGGCCTTGGGGCCCACCATGCCGCTGAGCACCTTTTGCACTCCGGCCTTGGCCAGGGCCTCGGCGGCCTGAATGCCCGCACCGGACGACATCTGCTGGGCGGCGGTATTGTCCACGGCGAACACGCCGCCGCGCTCGTCCTTTACCACAAAATAGGCGGCCCGTCCGAAGCGCGGGTCCACTTGGCTGTCAAGCCCGTCGCCTTGGCTGCTCACCGCGATCTTGGCCATCAGCTTTTCCTTTCTCCCAGCATGCCCAGCACCTCCTGGGCCACGCTCTTGAAGGGGGCTTCCCCGCTCCAATCGCCGCGCAACAGCTCCACCAGGCGGCCGGTGTCGGCGGCGGCCATTATTCGGCCATCCCAGGGCATGCTGCCCAAAAAGGGCACCGCGAACTTGCCCGCCGTGTCCCGGCCGCCGCCCTTGCCCAAAAACTCCACCGGCTCGCCGCAGTGGGGACAGATGAGCCCGGCCATGTTTTCCACCAGGCCCAGCACCGGCATCTCCAGCTTGCGGCAGAAATCCATGGATTTACGCAAATCGGCCAGAGCGATCTCTTGGGGGGTGGTTACCAACACCGCCTTGGCCCCCTCCACGTTTTGAGCCACGGTCAGGGGCTCGTCGCCGGTGCCCGGGGGGGCGTCGATGATCAAAAAGTCCAAGGCTCCCCAGGTGACGTCGCCCATGAGCTGGCGGATCACTCCGATCTTCATGGGGCCACGCCAGATCACCGAGGCATCCTTGTTGGGGATGAGCAGCTCAACGCTGATCACCTTCAAGCCTTCGTCGATAGTCACCGGCTTGATGAGCTGCTCGTCCACCAGCACCTCCGCGTGGCCGGGTATGCCCAGCATGCG
>JAHLLJ010000083.1 GCA_020444205.1 Deltaproteobacteria bacterium
CCGCCCCTTCGGAGGCGCGAGAGGACATCCCCCGCCTAAAGGACTTGGGCATCTCATACTCCCAATCCAGCCGGTGGCAGGCCATCGCCGGAATCCCCAGCGAAAACTTCGAGCAAAGGCTCGAAAGTTTAAAACGGGGCGGGAAGGAGATTACCAGTACGGAATTTCTTCGTTTGGCCAAGAAGTTGGCGTGTTCTGACAAACCTCGCAAGGAAGAAGGTGCTGTCGAAGAAAAGGTTTCAGAGGAATTCCGGTTGGCTACTGATGCGCTACGCAAGGCGATTATTTCAGCCAGGAGTTCCGGCTGGCAGGGCACATCCAGGGCTGCCGCCCTGGCTTTGGTCAAATCACTGCTGACAATGATTCGAGCCTAAACAAGATGTCGAGCGAAGCATCCCATAACGCCCTACATCCAGTCCTGGGTAACCTCGGCAGGAAGCTGCCGCCACATGAGGTGGCCGCCCTCTTCGAGGTTGCCGAGAGCACCATACTTCGCTACCCTGAGCGGTACGGAGGGGTGCGTATCTCCAACCGTGTCCTGCTCTTTGAAAACTTAATAGAGGATGCAGTGAGGAGGACGTATGCCCAGCAGACGAGTGCGCAACAACAAGACCAAGTGGGTAGCCCAGGTGAGCAGGCAGGAATTCCGCAAACAAAAGATCTGCGGATCAAAGAAAGAGGCCGTCGCCTGGGAGATCACCATAAACCATTTACTGGACTCGGGGGTGAATCCCCTGGAACTAGAGCGGTTGCTTCGAGAGGGAACGCCCTTGGAGCGGATTCAGGAGGCCTTGGAAAGGATGAAGACCCCTTCGGTCTCCTTACTTGAGTGGGCCAACGATTACCTGGCTTACGCCCAGAGGTTCAGCGAAAAAACCCGGGGTGATAAACGGGATTGCTTCCGCAACCTTATCAAGCGCCTTGGGCCCTATACCCTCATTGAAGAAGTGACCGCAGGCATCGCCCTGGATTACCTCCAGCACCACTACAAAAGGCGGAGCGGTCACGCCGCCAACAAGGAACGCAAGAACCTTGTTGCGGCCTGGAACTGGGGTATCAAATACCGGGGCTTTCCGGCCCCAAACCCGTTTCAACTGGTGGACCAATTCCCCCACGACGCCAGTCCCCACTATGTGCCTCCGCTGGAAGATTTCTGGAAAGTCTTCGATGTGGCGGAAGGTCAGGACCGTGTGATGCTCCTCACCTTTTTGCACACGGCGGGACGGCGAGGCGAAATCTATCGGCTCAAGTGGGAAGATGTGGACTTTATCAGGCGCAGGATTCGCCTTTATACGAGGAAGCGCATGGGCGGGTCACTGGAGGCTGACTGGCTGCCCATGACCGATGAATTGGTGGAAGCCCTGCAAGCCCACAGGGCTTTAGCAATAAATGAATGGGTCTTTGTCGCCCAGGAATTGAAGCATTATGGCAACCCCTTCAAGGTGAGGCGGCACTGGCCCAAAAACCTGTGCAAGCTGGCTGGCGTGAAGCCCTTTGGATGCCATGGGATCAGAGGCTTGGCCAGCAGCATGCTGGCCCAGAAAGATGTCCCCATGAAGGTCATCCAAGAGATGCTTCGCCACAAGAGCCTGAGCACCACTGAGCGCTATGTGAGGGGCCTTACCTCCATCAGGCCTTACCTGAAGGTGCTGGAGGGAGGCAGGAGCAAACAGGAAACCCAAACCCCATTTACTTCCGATTTACTTCCCGAGGCCGACAAGAAAGAAAAAGAGGCTAGCCAATCCGGCTAACCCCTTGATTTTGTTGGCAGTCCCAACGGGACTCGAACCCGTGTCTTCGGCGTGAGAGGCCGATATCCTAGACCACTAGACGATGGGACCGCGCATAATCATATGTATGGCTGGCGGACCAGGATTCGAACCTGGATAGGCAGATCCAGAGTCTGCAGTCCTGCCGTTAGACGATCCGCCAGCAGGTACGCACTGATTTATAGGCTGAACCTGTCGGCGTCAAGCCTTTTTTAACAGAGTTTTTATTTTGAGGCCAGTGCCAAGGCCCTATTTAACCTGACCTTAACCCGCTCGTTGCCCAAAATGGCCATGACCTCGAAAATGCCGGGACTGAAGGTGCGTCCGGTGAGGGCAACCCGCACCGGCTGGGCCACGCCGCCCAGTTTCAGGCCCATTTCTTCGGCAATATCCCTGAGCCCTTGCTCCATGGACTCGGCCTGGTCCACTCCTTTGCCCTCCACCATGGCCAGCACTTTTTGCAGTACGGGAACCTGTGGTTGACCCAAGAACTTTTTCACCGCCTTGGGGTCCATTACCGGCTCGTCCACCAGGTAGGGCTCGGCCCAGTCAGCCAACTCCACCAGGGTCTTGGCCCTGGGGGTTAGCTCAGGCAGGCAGGCCAATAGGGTGGCCTCTTCGTAGTCGTTTATGCCCCGCTTGGCCAAGAAAGGCGGCAACAGCTCGGCCAGGCGGGCTGGGTCGCTTTCTTGGATGTAGCGCTGGTTCAGATGCAGCAGGCGGTCGGTGTCGAACACCGCCGCACTGCGGCCCACCGCCTTTAGGCCGAAGTAGTCGATGAGTTCCTGAGTGGTGAACATCTCCTGGTCACCGTGGGACCAACCCAGGCGGGCCAGGGCGTTGACCATGGCCTCGGGCAAGTAGCCCATTTCTTGGTAATCCATCACTGCCGTGGCGCCGTGGCGCTTGGAGAGCTTGGCCTTGTCCGGTCCCAGGATCATGGGCACGTGGGCGAATTGAGGCACCTCGGCATCCAACGCCTGGTAAAGCAGTATCTGGCGCGGGGTGTTGTTTACGTGATCATCGCCGCGGATCACATGGGAGATGCCCATGTCGATGTCATCCACCACCACGGCCAGGTGATAGGTGGGCCAGCCGTCGGAACGCAGGATGATCAGATCGTCCAACTCCTTGTGATCAAAGGTGATCGGCCCCTTGACCAAGTCGTTGAAAGTGGTGCCGCCGGTGCGGGGGCCCTTAAAGCGTACCACCGCGCCGGGGGCGGGGCCCAGGTTTTTGTCGCGGCAAGCGCCGTCATACATGGGCTTGCCGCCCGCGGCCATGGCCGCCTCGCGCTTTTTGGTCACTTCCTCGGGGGAACAGTGGCACCAGTAGGCCCGGCCTTGTTCCAGTAATTGGTCGATGGCCTCGCGGTAGCGATCCAGGCGCTTGGTCTGGTAGTAAGGGCCGTCGTCATAGTCCAGGCCCAGCCAGTCCATGGCCGCCAGGATGCCCTGCACGTGCTCGTCCTTGGAGCGCTTGCGGTCGGTGTCCTCCAGCCGCAGGACGAAATCTCCCCCGTGGTGGCGGGCGAAAAGCCAGTTGAATAGGGCGGTTCTGGCCCCACCCAAATGCAGGGCTCCGGTGGGCGAAGGGGGGAAGCGGGTGCGCACCCGAGGGGTGTTGTCGTTGACCTTATCCATTATCTCTTTATCCAGGGAAGCGCCCCGGCCGGGGGCGCACATGGTTAATGTAATTACTTTATTATTAGCCCGGCGTAGGCGACCACCTGGTCGTCGTCACCGGTCACCTCTCCACTGTTGGTGTAGGCTACCAGCTCGGCGCTGGTGGCTCCCAGCCCCAAGGCCGCGGTAATGGCCACGGTGGTGGGCAGAAAACCACACATGCTGATGCGCCGGGTGGCTACGGTGTTATACAGGCCCTGGGGGCTCAGGGCTAGTATTTGCTGCAGGGCCAGCTTGTCCTTGGCCGCGGCGCTTTGGGCTGATTCATAGTGGGTCATGTCCGTGCTGGCCACGATAAGTACCTGCCCGTCCATGGCCTTTATCGCGCCGGCCAGGTCGTGGCCCAGTTGCTCGCACTGTTCGTAGCTGAGCATGGACAAACACACGGGAGTCAGCAGAAGGTCGGGCCTGAGCACCTGGAGAAAGGGTACTTGCACCTCCAGGGAATGCTCGTATTGGTGGGCCAGGTCGTCCTCGCGCACCAGGGCATTGCGCGAGAGCAGCTCTCCGCCCAGTTCCGCGTCCAGCGGCACCTCACCCAAAGGTGTGCGCCAGGATTCCTTGGTCATCAACGCGGCTTTTTCGCCCAAGCCCTGATGGTTGGGCCCCATGACCACCACCCGCCGGGGAACCTCCACCCGGCTGAGCACCTTGCCCACCACCGAGGCGGAGAACATGTACCCCGCATGGGGGCAAACCACGGCCAAGGCAGGCTGGGGCCGGGCCTTGGGGTCCAGGTATTGCCGAACGCTGGCCTCTAATTCTTCCGGCTGGCCGGGGTAAAATCGGCCGGCCACGGCGGGTGCCCGCGACATTGCCAACCTCCTTGCGCTGGGGGCCGCCCCGAAGAGCGGCAAATCATATCTATTGGATAGCACACCTGTCAGGCACCTGCAACCGTTCGGCTTGCTAACTAGTGAAATTAACAAGCATCCTAGCTGCGGTATTTTATTGGGAAAGGCCTTTGAATCCGGCCGCGGCTTATGGCAAAATGTCCACCATCCATCTGGAAGCCGCCATTTAAAAGCCTCATTTTGAGTGGATTTAACAGGTTAAGCGTTTAACCTATATTGGGACCAAATGGAGGTCATGGGAGGCCCTATATATGTTTAAAATAACAACGATATAGGGGAGAGCCAGCACTGGTGTTTTGATTTATGATGTGTCATATTTAACAGGCTATATGAAAAATTGTGCTTGGATTGACCATCCGTCTTACTAGTCATTTAAGGGAGTTCTACGCCGCGTAAACAGGAGTTTGTTATGAAGAAAGTTGGTTTGACGGTTAACGGACGCAAACATGAGTTTGTGGTCGATGACCAGACGGTATTATTGGATATATTGCGAGAAGATCTGGACCTAATCGGCGCCAAGCAGTCTTGTGACCGCAAGGGGCAATGCGGCGCCTGCATGGTGTTGGTGAACGGCAAATCGGTGCGTTCCTGCCTTGCCAAGGTCGTCAAGCTCCAAGACGCCGAGGTCATCACCGTGGAAGGCCTGGGCACCCCGGACAACCCGCACTTGATCCAGGAAGCCTTCGTGCTGGCCGGCGCGGTGCAGTGTGGTTTCTGCACCCCGGGCATGATCATGGCCGCCAAGGGGCTGTTGGACAACAACCTCAACCCCAGCGTTGAGGAGATTAAAAAAGCCCTGAGTCACAACCTGTGCCGTTGCACCGGTTACAAGAAGATCGTGGAAGCGGTACAGCTTGCCGCCAGCTTCCTGCGCGGTGAGCAGAAGCCCGAGGACCTCTACCCCGAGGCCGACGCCCCCATGCTGGGCACCTCCCATCCTCGCCCCACGGCCATGATAAAGGCCTGCGGCGTGGCCCGCTTTGGCGCGGACTACAAGATGTCCGGTGCCTTGGAGCTGGCCGTGGTGCGCAGCACCCTGCCTCACGCCAAGATCAAGTCCATTGACACCTCCGAGGCCGAGAAGATGCCCGGCGTGGCCGGCGTTATGACCGCCGCGGACGTCAAGGGCACCAACATCCTCAAGTACATCATGGCCGACCGCCCGGTGCTTTGCACCGACAAGGTGCGCTACATCGGCGATCCAATCGTGGCCGTGGCCGCCGAAACCCATGACCAGGCCGTTGCCGCGGCCGAGGCCATCAAGGTTGATCTGGAGCCGCTGCCGGTGATCGAGACCGTGGAGCAGGCCATGGCCGAGGGCGCGACCCGGGTGCACGACGACATTCCCAACATGTGCTTTGAGCAGCCCATCAAAAAGGGCGACGCCGAGGCGGCCTTTGCAAATTCCGCCGCGGTGGTGGAGGGCGAGTTCGTCACCCAGATCAACCACCAGGCCCCGCTGGAGCCCGAGATCTCCCTGTCCTATTGGGAGAAGGACGAGGACGGCGAGGACAAGCTGGTCATCGTGGGGCGCAGCATCAACATCCACACCCACCTGGGCATGCTGCAAGAGGCCCTGGGTGAGGAGAACATGCGCTACGAAGAGGCCTTCGTGGGCGGCCAGTTCGGTATCAAGATCGACGTGATCACCGAGGGCCTCGCCGGCGCGGCGGCCATCCACTTCAAGCGGCCCATCCGCTACGTGCCTTCCCTGGCCGAGTCCATGCTGGCGGCCTCCAAGCGCCACTCCTTTACCATGCGCACCAAGATGGGCGCGGACGCCGACGGCAAGATCACCGCCTATGCCAACGACTTTGTGGTGGACAACGGCGCCTATTACTCCATTGGTCACGTGGTCGCCATGCGCGCCCTGCAGATGCTCACCGGCGCATATCACATGCCCGCCCTGGACATCAAGGCGCGCCTGGCCTACACCAACAATCCCTGGGGCAGCGCGGCCCGTGGCGCGGGACCGCCCCAGCAGAACTTCGCCATGGAATCCACCCTGGACATGCTGGCCCGCAAGATGGGCATGGACCCCCTGGAGTTCCGCTACAAGAACTTCCTGGAGGTGGGCCAGGGCGTATCCACCGGCCAAAAGGTGGAGCAGTGGCCCATCCCTGGCTTGATGGACGCCATGCGCCCCCACTATGAGCGGGCCATGGAAGAGGCCAAGGCCAACGAAACCGACACCATCAAGCGCGGTGTGGGCCTGGGTTGCGGTTCCTTCGGCATCGGCGGCCCCGGCGATGCCTCGGTGTTGGCCGTTGAGTTGGACGATGACGGCGGCGTGAGCATCTTCGGCGCCGTGGCCGACCCCGGCGAGGGCAACGACTCCATGCTCACCCAAATCGCCTGCGAGGTGATGGGCCTGACCATGGACAAGATTCGCCTGAACACCCGCAACACCGACGTGACCGCGGCCTCGGGCCCGGCCGCCGGCAGCCGCATCACCTACATGATGGGCAACGCCCTGGTCAACGGCCTGACCAAGCTCAAGGAAGCCATGGCCGAGACCGGCGCCAAGACCGGCAAGGAGCTGGAGGACGCGGGTAAGTCCCGCCGCTATCTGGGTAACAAGAAGAACATCGAGGGAACTCCCCTGGACCCGGAGACCGGCCAGGGCCCCAACTTCGAGACCCAGGTGCACGCGGTGCAGATGGCCGAGGTCGAGGTGAACACCGAGACCGGCGAAACCAAGGTGCTCAAGATGACCACCGCGGTGGACGCTGGAACGGTGATCCATCCCCAGAACCTCACCGGCCAGCTGGAAGGCGGCATGGACATGGGAGTGGGCTATGCCCTGCGCGAGGAGTACATTGCCGGCAAGACCCACGACTGGCGCAGCTTCAAGTTCCCCACCATGGCCACTTCCTTTGACATGGAAGTGCTCGTGCTGGAGACCCCGCGCAACACCGGTCCCCTGGGGGCCACCGGCGTGGGCGAGATGTGCATGGTGCCCACCGCCCCGGCGGTGCTCAACGCCATCGACGACGCCGCCGGCGTGCGCATCACCAAGCTTCCGGCCACCCCGGACAAGGTCAAGGCAGCCCTGGCGGCCAAGGCCTAGAGCGAAATAGACCCAAGCAATGAACACACGTGCCGGCCAAGATGGAGCTACCCCCCAGCTTGGCCGGCACGCTCGTGTCGTGGCCGGTAAAGAGATTCTTTTTGACTCGGAAAATTTTTTCTGGGAATTTGAAGATTGGAGCGAGGAGGCGGCCCTGGAGCTGGCCAAGGAGGCCGGCCTGGAGACCCTTACCGAGGACCACTGGAAGGTGCTTCACTTTTTTAGGGATTTCTACGCCTACAACGGCCGCGCTCCGCTCAACAACAAGCTAAAAAAGGGGACCGGGCTGAGCCTATTGGAGCTGGAGGGTTTGTTCCCCGGAGGAATCAAATATGGTGCCCGGCGCTTGGCCGGACTGCCCAACCCCAAGACCTGTGCTTAGCCTTCAGCCCACCCTTTGGGTGTACCCATGATCTACCTGGACAACGCTGCCACCGCTTTTCCCAAACCAGGGGACCCCCTGCGGCGAGCCTTGGAACAATATCTGGAAGCCGGAGCCTCGCCCGGACGGGGCGGATATGATTTGGCCGTGGAGGCCGAGTACGAGGTGCAGGCGGTGCGGCGCAAGCTGCGGCGCTTTTTCGGCGGCGGCGAGGGCTGGCGGGTTTGCTTTGCCTACAACGCCACCGACGCCCTCAACACCTTGATCCAGGGATTGACCCAAAACCCCTGCCACGTGGTGAGCACTCGCCTGGAGCACAACTCGGTGCTAAGGCCCCTGCACCACTTGGCCGAGCAGGGCCGCATCTCTTTGGACCTGGTTCCCTTCAACGCTCAGGGTTATGTGGAGCCCCAGGCGGTGGCCGATGCCCTCAAGCCCGACACCGGCTTGGTTATGCTGAACCACGCCTCCAATGTGTTCGGCACGGTGCAGCCGGCGGCCGAGATCGCCGCTGTCTGCCGCGAGCGCGGGGTGGAGCTTTTACTCGATGCCTCCCAGAGTGCCGGTCTTTATCCCATTGAACTGGAAAAATGGGGTGTGGGCGGGCTGGCCTTTACCGGGCACAAGGCCCTGTTGGGTCCCACCGGCATCGGCGGCCTGGTGCTCAGCCCCCGGGTGAACCCGCTGCCCACCCGTTACGGCGGTACGGGAGTGGACTCCATCAACCTGGTGCACACCATGGACTACCCCCACCGGCTGGAGGCTGGGACCCTCAATCTACTCGGTGTGCTGGGCCTGGGCCAGAGCCTGGACTACGTGCTCTCCCCAGGGCATCAGCAGGCCTTGGCCCGGGAGCGTGAGCTGGGAGAGCGCCTGCGCGACGGGTTGGCCTCCATGGAAGGGGTGGAGCTTTACTGCGCCCACGGCCCGGGCGAGCGCCTGCCGGTTCTAAGCTGCAACGTGAAGGGAATGCGGGCCGGTGATGTGGCGGTCATTCTGGACGGCGACTTTGAGATAGCAGTACGAGCCGGCCTGCACTGCGCCCCGCTGCTGCATCAAGACTTGGGCACCTCGCCCCACGGGGCAGTCCGCTTCAGCCTGGGGGCCTTTAACACCGCTGAAGACATTGAAACCGCTTTGCATGCCATGGAGCATATTGCCGCCACGGCCGTGTCTCAGGGCCGCTGATAACAGGCCCCAAATGCTAAATGCCCGACGCCGTCCCGTACGGGCAGCGGACGGGCCTTATAACTGTCTTTTGGGGCGTTGGTTTAGGAGCGGACAAAGTCCCAAGCTTGGTCCATGTCCGCCACGTCAAAGTACTTCTCGATCAACTCTTTTTTTTCGCTGCCGAATATCAGGTTGTCGATCTTAACCAGCGCCTCGGTTAGCTTGCTGTCGCCTACGATGGCCAAGTGGCGCATCTGTTTAATGTGCTCCAAGGCGTATTTGGCGTCCTTGAAAAACGCCTTGGGCTCTATCTTGAGCAAATCCAGTTGGTCTATCTTGACCAGGATGTTCAACCGGTCGTTGCCCTGGGCCACCTGCGCCTCGGCGGCCTTTTCAAACTGCTCCACGTCTTCGGTGGTGTAGGAGCCGCTAATCTCCACCGCCAGCACATCCCCGCCAGTCCCCTCTAAAACTTTGAACATTTTCCCCTCCATGGCAAATTGGAACCTTATCACCCAAGTAGCATTTCATTTTCCTTGTCAGCCGGTCAACCATACTTTTTGGGCCAAGGTAATGGAGGCGGAGAAGAGTGGAGGCTCACTGAGGGTTGATAATGGGAAACGCTTCCTTTGGGTCATGGTATTCGCCTTCCGGGGCCTCACCCCGGTTCACCGCCTCATACAAGGCGCACTGCTCGGCAATGGAAAGCCCGGCAAAGCGGCGCTCGGCATCTTCGGCCCCCTGGCCCCGGCAAAGGTTGCAGCGGGTGGGCGAGCATCCTTGACAGGAGCGGCAATCTGGGCAGGGATATTTTTTACTTTCAGTGGTGGTCATGTTATTACCTCTAACTTATATTTAAGGCTCGCAAGCCCTCTTGGCACATAATTTTTTCATCAACCCGCGCGGCGCTAATCCATGGACCTCTCGGTCATACAAGATGCCATAGCCAATTACGGATATTGGGCCCTGTTCGCGGGGACCTTTTTCGAGGGTGAGACTTTTTTCATCCTGGCGGGCATAGCCGCACGCAAAGGGCTTTTGAACCCTTATTACGTAGCCCTGGTCGCCATGCTGGGCGGTTTCATCGGGGATCAGTTTTTTTTCGCCCTGGGCCGTTGGCGGGGAGCCGAGGTGTTCACCTGGTCCAGTTCCATCGCCCGCAAGGCGGTGGAGGCCAGACGCCTGTTTCGGCGGCACGCGGTGCTGTTGATTTTGCTGTCCAGGTTCCTGATTGGACTGCGCATGATCATTCCCCTGGCCTGCGGCATGGCCGGCATTCCGGTGTGGCGTTTCGTGCTGCTCAACTTCACCTCAGCCCTGGCCTGGTGTCTTGTCTTTGGCGGGTTGGGTTATTTGTTCGGGGGGATCATCTTCGACCGGTTGGACCTTATCAAGGGTCTGCAGATGGTGGTCGTGCTGGTGCTGGCGGTGCTGGCGGTAAGCTACGTGGTCATGAAGCTCATCAAGCGGCGCCTGATGAGGGACGGCGATTCCGGCTAGCTTAGGGTTTGGCGACCACTTTCACCTCAAATGGTAGCTCCTGGTTAAAAGGCATATGACAGACCATGTCGTCGCAGGCCTGATAGGAGATCAGCGCGCTGACCTGGTACACGCCTGGTTTCAGGCCTTGCGCAGCCTTTCCTTTAAGGCCGATTATCACCTGGCCGCTGTACATTTCCACTGGCTTGTCGGCGAATTGCACCCGCACCTGCTTGGCTTTGGGAAAGGCGGGCGGGCTGAAGCTCAGCCCGTTGGGTGCGACGAGCTTCATCGCCAGGGGGATCAGGCCCGCGTCACCGGCCGAGGGGCCGTTGATGTGGAACTTGGGTGCGATGTTGAGCACCAAGTCTAATTGAAATTCTCCGCCGGGGGGGGTCGTAACCTGCTCCGGCTTGGCTTTTAACAAAACTATGGGAGCTTCGGTGGCCTGGGCAAAGGCGGCACCGGCGATCAGGGTCAGGCAAACAAGCAGCGGGAAGAACCAACGCATTAGATTTTCTCCGGGTCAACCTTCTATGTTTTTCAGAATGTCGCCCACCGCCCGGCAGGTGCTGGGGCCGGCGTCCCGCCATCCCAAAGGTGCCATCTCGCCCTCGGGTAAAACCTTGAGCCGGGCGCAGGCCCTGGCCAGGCGGGGCCATACCAAATCCTGGGCGTCTTCCTGGTCCAGCACCGGGTCGAAAAGCACCAGGGGGGCCAAGCGCAGCCTCTCTTCGGCGGCCAGGGCCATGAAAGCCCAAAGCCTGCGGCCGGTGAGCCGGGGCAGGGACAGGGGGCCTTCCAGGCTGATTTCATCGCCAAGGCCCGCCTGGCGGCTGAAGTAGTTTAGACCTACCATCAGGCTGCGCCCCAGAGTTTCCATGGCCGCGGGAATATCGTGGCGCCGGGACAAGTCCATGAGCACTGCCGCGGCTTCCTGCGCCTCGGCGCCGGGCAGGGCCTTTTCTCCGGGCTCTGGTGGCGCTTCGCCCTTACCGGCCAACAGGCCCAGGGTGCGCCCGCCGGGCAGGGTGGGGGCCCAAAGCACCGCGTCCGGCTCCAGGCCGTAGGCCGCGCAAGCTCCCCCCCGGGACAGGCGTATGCCGGTGGTGGACTCGTCCACCACCAGATACAAGCCTTGGCGTCTGGCCTCCTCGGCGTTGAAACGGGCCTCATCGGCGTCCGGGGTCCAGTCGCAGCGCAGCACCGCCACCCCTGGATCGCCGCCCGGCGAGCACAGGGGCTGGCCGGTGCCCGGCGCCATCCAGGAGACCGGTTTGGGCTTACCCTGGGCCACGGCCAGACGGCTGGCCGCCAGGATGGCCTGAGGGGGTTTGGCATACACGCGCACCCACTTGGCCCACCCCCAATGGGCCAGGAAATGCTCGGCCAGGGTCTGCGGTTCAACTGGGTGGACCGCCACGCCCAGGGGTACGCTGAAGCTGGGGTCGCTGTAATCGACCACCGGCCCGTCGTCCTGGGCTTGGCTCTCCCAAATGCCGGCCAACTGCTCTAATTGCTGTTGAGTAGGCTCCACGGCATGCCGTTCCTTTTTTGCGATACAAATGGGAAACAAACGATGCTGCATTATAGCCGCCGACCGGCGGCATGCCAAGAAACAAGGGATTTGCGTGAAAATGAGTAAACTAGTTTAACCCATCGGCATATGCTAAACTTTTGCAAAATATCATCTAATGCGCCTTGGGAGATTTTATTCGCATGTTTTATCTTACCGCCAAGGCGGAGTTCTGTGGGCTTGGGGGCCTATAAGTGAGCAACGCCACTCCAGCTAGTTCCGATAATAGTCCGGGGCGCTTATCAATTTTGCTGGTGGATGATGAACCCAATATTCGCGAGGCCCTGGCCGAGTACCTGACCAGCCTGAACAATCATTCCCTAACTACCGCCGCCAGCGGCCCGGAAGCCCTGGATAAGTTCCAGCCCGGCAAGTTCGACTGCGCCTTTTTGGACCTTAAGATGCCTGGAATGACCGGGGTGGAGCTGCTGGCCCAGCTCAAGGAAAAAGACAAGACCCTGCCGGTGGTGATAATGACCGGCTTTCCCTCCCTGGACGCGGCCATCGACACCATGCGCCAGGGCGCCAGCGATTTTTTGGTCAAGCCCTTTAACCTGGACCAGGTAAAGGCCACCCTGGAAAGGGTGGTGCGCGAACACCGCCTGCTGCAGGAGAACCTGCGCCTGTCCGAGCGCCTCAAGCACCAGGAGCGCATCGAACGCCTCAACCAAGAGCTGAGCCGCCGGGTGCGTGAGCAACAGGTGCTACACCAGATAAGCGAATCCATAGACCACATGCACACCTCCGAGGCCATTTACCAGGGCATCGCCGACCTTTCGGCCACCAACCTGGAGGCGGGCAAGGCCTCGGTGTTACTGTTGGATCCGGTCAGTGGCCAACTGGTGGTCATCGCGGTTTTCGGCTTCCCGCCTGAGGCCGTAGGCCAGGTGGCCGGTAAGTTGGGCCAGGGATTGTTCGGCAAAGCCGCTGCCGGTGGCAAGCCGGTAATGGGCCGTCTGGAGACCCCGGAGGAGGGCGGCGGGCTGCTCGCGGTCAGCGGCAGCCTGCTTTGTCTGCCCATCATGATTCATGAGCAACCCCTGGGCCTGTTGGTGCTGGGTGAAAAGCGCGGAGGCCTGCCCTTTAGGGGCGAAGACGTTTTCCTGAGCCGTTTCCTGTTGCAAAAGGCGGCGCTCAGTGTGGAAAACATCGCCCTGTACGAGTCCATGGCCTCCAACCTGCACTCCACCCTGGGAGCCCTGGTCCGGGCCATGGAAGCCAAGGACCCCTACACCCGTCAGCACAGCCGCCGGGTCACCAACCTTGCGGTCATGACCGCCGAGGCCATGGGCTTGGAGGCGCACCAGATAGAGTCCTTGAAGTTCGCGGGCTATCTGCACGATATCGGCAAAATAGGCATCAAAGACCATATCCTGCTCAAGGAAAGCAAGCTGACCCCCGCGGAGTACCAGGAGATCAAGCGCCATCCGGCAATCGGCGAGTCCATCGTCCGGGCCATGGATCTGAGCCAGGACGAGCGCCATATCGTGCGCCACCACCATGAGCGCTGGGACGGCAAGGGCTATCCCGACCGTTTGCAAGGCAAGGAAATCCCCTTGCTGGCCCGCTTGGTTGCCGTGGCAGACGCCTATGACGCCATGACCAGCGACCGCTCCTATCGGGCGCTACGTTCCATGCCTCAAGCGGTCAAAGAGCTCAAGGAGTGCGCGGGATCCCAATTCGACCCCGCGGTGGTGGAAGGCTTCCTGCAAATGCTGGAGAATTGCCACTGGGAAATTCCCCTAAGCACCCCCCCTGATTCATCTCAGGACACCTCGAGCTAAACCATAGAATTTGGAGCCCCCTTGACTTCTGGGAGTGAAATAAGCCCGTCCCTGCTCGACGCCCTGTTGCGAAGAGAACGGATTATAATTACCGCCCGCCTTTTGACTGGAGTGGTGCACAACCTATCCGGCGCAGTGCAAATGATTTCCCTGCCCCTTGACCTGGCCCAATTGGCCTTGGACAAGGGTGAAGTACAAAAAATTGGGGAGCGCATAGGCTCGGTGCGCCATGGCCTGGAGAGGCTTATGGGCGAGGTGAATCTGTTGGCCATGCGCAGCCTCAACGATCAGCGCGGCGCGGCCGAAACCCTGGACCTGAGCAAGCTGGCAGACGAGCAATTGGATTTCTGGCGGGCTGATCTTTTCTTCAAGCACGAGGTCACCCTGGACCGGGAGCTGCCCCTAAGCCGGGAGAGGGCCAATGCCTCCTATGTGGATGTGGCCTTGGCATTGAACAGCCTCTTGGCCAACGCAGTGGACGCGGTGCGAGATCTGGCGGAACCACGGGTGGTGGTGCGCGGCCTCCAGCAAGACGGCTATATTGGCTTGGAGGTCAGCGATAACGGCCCCGGCCCTTCGGAAAAGATGGCCGCGGCCTTGTTTGAGCCTTTTGCGGGAGACAAGGGAGGGGCCCATCAGGGCCTGGGCCTGTTCCTGGCGTCCAAGGCCCTGGAGCCCTGGCAGGGCAGGGTGACTTGGCGCGAGGGTGCTTCCGACACCACCTTCGCCATAGAGCTGCCGGTAATTAAAGCTTAAATTCTTTCGATATCTTCCGGCCGTTGCAAGCAGCTGCCGCAAGCCGGAGGTTCCGGCCCTTCAAGAGGCTGGGGCTGATGGCAAGAACCCGCCCCGCCACAGCCGCAACCGGCATTTTGGTCCTTGGCCGCGCGCATGGTGCGCCATAGCCTGCGGCCCACCCACAGGGCGGCCAAGCCGACCACTATCGCTACTATTACTATTTGCCACATAGCCTCTCCCTTTAGCCCAGGCCCAAGAAACGGCCGACTTGGTAAACGGCCAGAGCCAGCAAGTAGGCGATCAGGGTGTTGTAGGCCACCGAAAACAAGGCCCAGCGCCAGGTGCCGGTTTCCCTGCGGATCATGACCACGGTGGCCAAGCAGGGCGCATAAACCATTACGAAAACCAGCAGCGCAAAGGCCTTTAGGGCGTTCCAGGCGGGTTCGGCGGCCAGCCGCTTGCTCAGGCTCTGGGCATGCTCCGGGTCCACTTCGCCCAGGCTGTAGGCCACCCCCAGGGTGCTTACGATGACCTCCTTGGCCGCGAAGCCTCCCACCAGGGCCACATTGGCCCGCCAGTCAAATCCCAAGGGGTCGGTGACCACCGTGAGAGCGCGCCCCGCCTGTCCGGCCAGGGTGCCTGCCAACTCCTCCTGGGCTTGATTGGATTGAAGCTCCATTCGGGCCTCGGTGCTGGGTGCGGACTGGATGCGCTGCTGCCAGGCGGCGTCCTGCTCCGGGGACAGGGCGGGGAAGCTCATGGCCGCCCACATCAGCACGCTTACCCCCAAGATCATGGTGCCCGCTTTTTTGGCGTATTGCCAGGTGCGCTCCCAGGTGTGAATCACCAGGCCTTTGAGGGTGGGGGCGCGGTAGGGAGGCAGCTCCATGACAAAAGGCGCCTGCTCGCCCTTTAGAAGCGTGACCCTGAGCAGCTTGGCCGCGCCCAGGCCCAGGCCCCAGGAAATGAGGGTGAGCAGGAAAAGCATTTCCGCCTGGAAGTGGGCGAAAAAGGCGGCGATGAGCAGGCTGTAAACCGGAAGCTTGGCCCCGCAGTTCATGAAGGGCACGGTGAGGATGGTGGCCAGGCGGGCCTTGGGGTCCTTCAAGGTGCGGGTGGCCATGACGCCCGGCACCGCGCAGCCGCCGCTGAGGCCCCCGCCCACCATCAGGGCCATGACGCTGTTGCCGTGCAGGCCGAAGATCCTCAGCACCCGGTCCATGATGTAGGCCACCCGGGCCATGTAGCCCGAGTCCTCCAT
>JAHLLJ010000084.1 GCA_020444205.1 Deltaproteobacteria bacterium
CCCGCATCGGCAACCGAATATTACAGTATCCGCCCGTTATGTCAAGGCGAAATCTAACCTGAAGCTAGCTTTGCCCCATGTAGAGGCGGTTGAAACGCACAAAGTACCTCATGCCCGAAACAAAGCTTACCAGAGTCGCGGTCCACAGGGCCAGGGTGCCCCAATACTGCACATTAAAGGCACCCACGGGCTCGGGCATTATGAGCAAAAGCACCGCCAACATCTGCAGGGCGGTCTTGGCCTTGCCCCAGCGATCGCTGGGTACGGCCAGCCCTTGGGTGGCGGCCAGGGCCCTTAGGCCGGTGACCGCAACCTCCCGGGAAATGATCACCACCGCGGCCCAGGCTTCGGCACGCCCCAGCATGACCAGCATGACCAGCATGGAGGCGACCAGCAGCTTGTCGGCCAGGGGGTCCAGAAACTGGCCCAGCACGGTAACCTTTTTCATGCGCCTGGCCAGCAGGCCGTCGGCCAGGTCGCTTAGCCCGGCCACGGAAAACAGGATGGCGGCCACCCAATGCCACCTGGTGTCGGGGAGGTAGAGCATCCCCATCAGCAAGGGGATGGAACCCACCCGCAACAGGGTTATCAAGTTGGGCAGGTTGAACACCTGTTCTCGTTTCACTGGGCCCACTGGAGCGCGTTCCTAACCTTTATTTGCTTTTTCCCAGTCAGCCAAGAAAGCTGCCAGGCCCTTGTCGGTCAAGGGGTGCTGGAGCAATTGGCCTATGACCTTGAAGGGGATGGTGCATACGTCGGCGCCCATGAGCGCGGCGGTGACCACATGCATGGGGTTGCGGATGCTGGCCACCAACACTTCGGTGTCATAGGCATAGTTGCCGTAGATGTCCACCACCTGCTGGATCAGGTCCATGCCATCGCTGCCGATGTCGTCCAAACGGCCCACAAAGGGGCTGATGTAGGTAGCACCGGCCTTGGCGGCCAACAGGGCTTGCAAGGGGCTGAAGCACAGGGTCACATTGACCTTGATGCCCTCTTGGCTAAGGGACTTGATAGCCTTGAGCCCCTCTTGGATAATGGGCACCTTGACCACCACGTTGTCGCCCCAGGCGGCGTATTTTTTGCCCTCTTCAACCATGGTGTCGTGGTCGGTACCCACCACTTCCACACTCACGTCGCCGGGCACCACCTCAAGGATCTCCTTGATGCAGGCCTCAAAGGGCTTACCGGTTTTGGCCACCAGGGAGGGGTTGGTGGTTACCCCGTCCAGAATGCCCAGGCTCATGGCCTCTTTGATTTCGCCCAGATCAGCGGTGTCAATAAAGATTTTCATCAGACTCTCCTGTTTACTCCCCTAAAAAAGATCAGCGGCCAGGCCGCTGAGTAATTACCTGGTTAGGCTTTTTCAGCCTTTTTGGATTGCCCGGCTTTGTAGGCGTCCCGGCATTCTTTACTGCAAAAAAACACTTCCTTGCCGTCTATCCAGGCGCTGTAGGCCTCGTGCTTGGGTAAATAGGTGCCGCACTGGGGGTCCTGGACCATAACGTCCATTACCTCTCCCGGAGCCGCCTTGCGCCGCACTCGCCTGGGCCCGGCGTCCTTGGCCATGAAACGCTTGATCGCCTTGATACCCATCCACACCAGCAGGATGACTATGGCTATCTGTACAAGGCGAATTATTCCCATGGAATCCATTTCGCTTCCTGGCAGGCCTTTTCTTCGGGGGGCATGCGTTCCAAGAGCTCTCCGGCAGTCAGCCCACAGCGGGGCAGCACATAACCTGGAGCTATCTCTTCCAGCGGAGCCAGAACAAAGACCCGCTCGGTCAGGCGGGGATGAGGAACTTCCAAACCCGGGAGATCCAAAATCTCCTGGCCGAACACGAGCAGATCCAAATCCAGGGTGCGCGGTCCCCAACGCTCAACGCGCTCACGCCCCCTGGCCTGCTCCAGGGCCTGCAATCCAGCCAGCAGTTCCAGGGGCGACCCTTCATATTTACCACGGGCCACGGCGTTGTAAAAGTCGGCCTGGTCGGTTTTGCCCACCGGCGCGGTCAGGTACAGGGAACTCAGCGCTATTGGGCGATATCCCGGCAAGGCGGTCAGCCCCTCCAGGGCGAAGCGCAGGTTGGCCTGGCAGTCGCCCATGTTGCAGCCCAGGCCTATGAATACATCCTGGGCTGCATCCACGGGACTAAAGTTCCAGTTTTTTCATGCGCTCGATGGCCTCGGCCATGCGCGCCTTGTCCACGGTGAGCGCGAAGCGCACATAGCCCTCACCCGGCCCACCGAATCCGTTGCCCGGGGTGGTTACGATGCCGCACTCGGACAACAGGCGCTTGGTAAACTCAGCGCTCTTCATGCCGCCCGGGGTGGCGCACCAAACATAGAAGGTGGCCTTGGGCTTTTCCACATCCAAGCCCAAGCCTTGCAGTCCCTCCACCAAGGTGTCGCGTCGCTCGGTATAGAGGGCACGCATATCATCCAGGCAAGACTGGTCGCCTTCCAAGGCCTCTATGCCGGCCAACTGCACTGCGTCGAAAGCACCGGAGTCGATCTGGCTCTTCACCTGCCCTAGGCCACCCACCAGCTCGGCGTTGCCCACGGCAAAGCCCAGGCGCCAGCCGGTCATGTTGTAGGTCTTGGACAGGCTGTGGAACTCGATGCCCACTTCCTTGGCCCCGGGGGTCTGCATGAAGCTCAGCGGCTTGTAGCCGTCAAAGGCCATTTCAGTGTAAGCCGCGTCGGAAACCACGATTATCTCGTTGGCCAAGGCATACTCCACCAGCCTCTGGTAGAAGTCGGCATCAGCCACCGCGGCAGTGGGGTTGTTGGGGTAGTTGACTACCATTACCTTGGCCACCTTGGCCGTGGCCGGGTCGATGGCGCCCAGGTCGGGCAAAAAGCCGTTTTCCTTGAGAAGCGGCATCTCCACCGGCACCCCGCCGGCCATGATGGTGGAGCTGGAGTACACCGGGTAAGCCGGGCTGGGCACCAACACCACGTCGCCGGGGTTCACAAAGGCCAGGGGGAAATGGGCCAGGCCCTCTTTGGAGCCTATCAAGGTGATGACCTCGCTCTCGGGCACCAAATCCACCTCAAAGCGGCGCTGATACCAAGCAGCCGCACTGGCCCGAAAGCTATTCATGCCCGAGTAGGCGGGATACTTGTGGGTGGAAGGATCCTTGGCCGCTTCGGCCAGGCGCGCGATGATGTTGGTCGGAGTGGGCTGGTCAGGGTCCCCTACTCCCAAATCGATGATATCCACGCCTTGGGAGCGGACCTCGTCTCGCAGACGGTCGATTTCCTTAAAGAGATAGGGCGGCAGTTGTTGCAAGCGCTGGGCGCGAATAATCTCCATGGTCGATCCTTGTGCTTTTCTCGCTCTAAATTTACTTGTGTCTAAACCACAGGGTTGCTTAACACGCCCACTCCCTGGATAACAATGGCGACCTCGTCGCCCGCCTGGAGAGGACTTATCCCCGAAGGGGTCCCGGTGGCGATAACGTCACCGGGATTCAAGGTCATCACCTGGCTGACAAAGGAAACCAGCTGATAGACGTCAAAAATCATATCCGATGTGTTGGTGTTCTGCCTGGTTTCTCCGTTGACCACTGCCTTGACTTGCAGTTTTCGCGGATCCAGGTCCAGGGCGATCACCGGCCCCAAGGGGCAGAAGGTATCAAAGCCCTTGGCTCTGGTGTACTGGCCGTCGCGGGCCTGCAGATCGCGAGCGGTCACGTCGTTAAGGCAGGTATAGCCCAGGACGTAATCTTCGGCCTCCTCCGGGCTGACCAAACGGCACGAGCGACCCATCACCACGCCCAACTCGCTCTCATGGTCCACCCGCTCACTGATGGCCGGGCGCACGATCTTCTCACCAGGCCCGATCACCGAGGTGGAGGGTTTCATAAAAATCATGGGCTCAGCTGGCAGGGCTTTTTTCACTTCCTTGGCGTGAGCCTTGTAGTTGAGCCCCACGGCCACCACCTTGGAGGGGCGGCAGGGAGCCAGCAGGCGCACCTTGCTCAGCGGCGCGGTTTGTTTACCCGGCTTGCCGCCTGAAAAGGGCGAGCCTTCGTACAGGCGCAGCCTGCCGCCGGACACCAGGCCGTAGCGCACCTTGCCCTCATAGCTGAAACGAGCGATGCCCTGCTTGCAGTCCAGTAGATCTTTATTCTTGATCACTCTAGGACCCCTCCTTGAGCCCCAAAACATCCTGCATGTCGTACAGGCCCGGCTCCTGGTCCACCACCCACAGGGCGGCTCGCGCCGCGCCCTGGGCAAAGGTGTCGCGGTTATGGGCCCGGTGGGTCAGCTCCAGGCGTTCGCCGTTGGCGATGAAGTACACCGTGTGGTCGCCCACGATGTCCCCGCCCCGGATCACGCTGACCCCCAGCTCATCGGCGGTGCGGGCACCAGTCATGCCCACCCGGCCGTGGCGGCAGGCCTTTTCCGAATCCCAACCGCGCACCCGGCACAGTTCTTCTATAAGGCGCACCGCGGTGCCGCTGGGCGCGTCCTTTTTCTGGTCGTGGTGGGCCTCCAACACCTCAAGGGCATAGTCCGGCCCCAGCACCTGGGCCATCTGGGAGACGATTTTGAACATCAGGTTCATGCCCACGCTCATGTTGGGAGCGTGTACCACAGGCACCTTCTTGGCCTGGGCGGCCAGGGATTTTTTCTGAGCCTCATTGAGACCGGTGGTTCCGATCACCGCCGCCTTGCCCTGGGCGGCGCAAAGCTTCAGGTTTTTTACGCTGGACGCGGGCGCGGTAAAGTCGATTAGCACCTGGGCCTCGGCCAGGGCTTCCTCGGGGCTGTCGCCCACCACGCCCTCGGCGCCGGAGAGTCCGACCACTCCGGCCAGGGATTTACCCACCGTGGGGTTGCCGGGGGCCTCGAAGGCCCCCACCAACTCCGCGCCTTGGCGGTTGTAAATGGCGTGCACAATACGCCCGCCCATGCGTCCGGCCACTCCAGCCACGGCGATCTTGACCATTTCAGCCTCCCCTACTTTGTCAGCCCGTAGTCGGCCAGGGCCTTCTTCAGGCGCTCCAGGTTGGCCGGGGCCATGTCACACAGGGGCAGCCGGAGGGACGCGTTGGGTATGCGGCCCAACACCCCCATGGCCACCTTTACCGGAATGGGGTTGGTCTCGATAAACATGGCCTTGCACAGGGGCAGCACCTTGTAATAGATCTCCCGGGCGCCGGCCACGTCGCCGTCATGCCAGCGGCTGCACAGCTCCGACATCTCCGAGGGGATGAGGTTGTTCACCACCGAGATGACCCCCTTGCCGCCGATGGACAGCAGGGGCAGCAACATGTTGTCGTCGCCCGACATGAGGTCCATCTTGTCGCCGCACAGGTAGAATATCTCGGCCATCTGGCTGATGTTGCCGCTGGCCTCCTTGCAGGCGACCACCTCGGGCAGCTCGGCCAAGCGGGCCATGGTGGCCGGCTCGATGTTGATGCCCGTGCGCCCGGCGATATTGTAGGGCACCAGGGGGAAAGAAGCCTCCTTGGCGATGGCCGCGAAGTGCTGGTAAATGCCCTCCTGGGTGGGCTTGTTGTAGTAAGGGGTCACGTGCAGGGCCGCGTCCGCACCCACCTGCTTGGCGTGCTTGGTGAGGTCTATGGCCTCGGCGGTGCTGTTGCTTCCCGCGCCGGCCACCACCGGAACGCGCTTGTTGACCTGCTCGACCGTGATCTCAATGACCCGCCGGTGCTCCTCATGGCTCAGCGTGGGCGACTCGCCGGTGGTGCCGCAGGGCACGATGCCGTCTGTGCCGCTTTCAATGTGCCATTCGATGAGCCCGCGCAGAGTCTCTTCGTCAACCTGGTTGTCCGCGGTAAACGGAGTAACCAGGGCTACCATGGCTCCCTTTAACATGGAGAATCCTCCTGAGTATGTAACCAAGCCAGGGCTTCGGCATTGAGCTTGCCGGAGTAGACGTAATGGGCCGCCCCTTCCAGGAACACTGAGCCGAAATCCTCGCCTTGCTTATCAAAGTGAACTTTCAACCTTTCGCCGCTTCTAACCTTGACGGTCACCGGCGGTTTCAGGCCCATGGCCGGGCCCAGCATCAAGGCGGAAGCCACCGCGCCGGTACCACAAGCCAGGGTCTCGTCCTCCACTCCTCTTTCGTAGGTGCGAACCACCAGTTCACCATCAGCGGTGCAGGCAAAGTTCACATTGGTTCCGGCCGGAGCGAAATGCTGGTCAAAGCGCACCTGACGGCCCACGGGAACCACCGGGGCCGCGTCTATGTCCTCCACCGCGATCACCGCGTGAGGCACTCCGGTGTTGACTCCGTCCATCTTTACCGTTCCGCCTTCTACCTCAAGCTCCACCCCCTGGTAAGCCCCAAAGGGATGGATCATCTCCAGTTTAACGCCTCCGTTGATTATCCAGGCGCGAATTGGCCCGGCGGTGGTGTCAAACACCATCTCCATGCCGGCCAGACCCACGTCGTGGGCAAAGCGGGCGGCGCAGCGCCCCCCGTTGCCGCACATCTCCGCGGCCGAACCGTCGGCGTTGAAAAAATGCCAGCGCCAATCCACAGTGCCCCTGACCGGGTCCACCCGGTTGCTGGGCTCCAGAAAGATCATGCCGTCAGCGCCCGCCGAGCGCCGGCGTTGACACACGCCCAGGGCCAAATCGGACATAAGATCTTCGGGTACACCGGCCTTGCGGTTGTCTACCAGGATAAAATCGTTGCCCGTGCCGGTCATCTTGACCAGCTCTATTCCCGCCAAGGCCTCCAGGCGCTTTATTTGTGCCGAATCCATGGTGTTCCCATCTGAAATAATAAGTTAAGGGCCCCCTTTTGGGGAGCCCCTAGTCCATCCACTCAGGCAGGCTTTCGCCACGCATGAGCTCTTCGGTAGTCTCACGGCGGCGAACCACCGACCACCTGTCGCCGCTGACCATGACCTCGGCCACCCTGGGCCGGGAGTTGTAGGTGCTGGCCATGGAGAAACCGTAGGCCCCGGCGCTCATCACCGCCACCAACTCGCCGCGCTGCATATCGGGCAGCTGGCGGTCCCGGGCCAAGAAGTCGCCGGTTTCGCAAATGGGGCCCACCACGTCGCTCACCAGCTTGGGGCGATCCAGGTCTTCGTTCACCGGCCAGATGGCTTGGAATGAATCATACATGGCCGGGCGCACCAGGTCATTCATACCCGCGTCCACGATGATGAAGTGCTTGGTGGGAGTGTCCTTGGTGAACAGCACCTTGCACATCATGATGCCGGCGTTGCCCACGATGACCCGCCCCGGCTCCAGCACCAACTTGAGGCCCAAACGGCTCGCCTGTTCCTTGAGGGCCTGGGCGTATTGGTCCGGGCTGGGAGGCTCTTCATCGTTGTAGGTGATACCCAGGCCGCCGCCCAGGTCCAACAGTTCCAACTCAATGCCCGCGCCCTTGAGGCGGCCGATCAGCACGCCCAAGCGCTCCAGGGCATCGGCAAAGGGCTCCACCTTGGTGAGCTGGCTGCCGATGTGACAGGACACACCTTTAAGCTCCACGTTGGGGAGCTTGGCCGCCTCTTGGTACTGCTTGAAAGCCAGCTCTATGTCCATGCCGAACTTGTTTTTGGACAGCCCGGTGGTGATCTTAGGGTGGGTCTGGGCGTCCACGTCCGGGTTTACTCGTAGGCTTACCGGAGCCTTGACGCCCATACGCCCGGCCACCTCGTCCAGCACCGCCAGCTCCTGGGCACTCTCGATGTTGAACATCAAGATTCCCGCGTCAAGAGCCGCCTCCATCTCAGCCTCGCTCTTGCCCACTCCGGAGTAGACAATGCGCTCAGCCGGGACGCCCGCGGCCATGCTGCGGGCCAGCTCGCCGCCGGTGACTATGTCCGCCCCGGCGCCCAAATGAGCCATGGAGGCGATCACCGCCTTGTTGCTGTTGGCCTTCACGGCAAAGCACACCACGTGCTCCAGCCCCTCAAAGGCCTGGTCAAAGGCCTTGAAGTGCCGTTCCAAAGTAGCCTGGGAATAAACGTATACCGGGGTTCCCACTTGCTGGGCAATGGAGCTCAGGGGCACGTCCTCGGCGTAAAGCTCGCCGTTCTTGTAGCTAAAATGATGCATAGTCTAACAGCCGCATAATGCTGGTGTTGTTGGTTAAGGGGCCGCCGTCTTGTATGGAATCAGGGCCGAGTCGGCCCAGGCTCAGTCGCGGTGCGGCGTGCACCCGTTTTCCGGCAACCTTAAGCATGGGGCCTTTTTTCGCCGGCCCCCGGCTTTGGGTTTCATTTTGTTCCGGCTCGGTGCCATCATCTACCGCCGCATTCTAATGAGGACCGCGCCCCGAGAGCCGGGGCCGCGGCATGCCCGCCAAAAAAAGACGGCCATTATTGATAAATATGCTTAAAGTTTCGCTTTTGTCAAGCCCATCGCCTTAGGAAAAGCCTAAGGGAGGTGCACAATATCCATCTCCTCGCTGAACTCGCTGAGGTTGCCGGCTTCATCCTCGGCCTGCACCCGATAGTAATAGGCCTTTTCCGGCTTCACGTTCTTGTCGATAAATACGTTCTCCACCACCAGCGATTCGCTGATTTTGCTCCACTGGCCACCCTTGGCCTTGCGAAAAACATGGTACCCGGCTACGTCACGGTCCGGGCTGGGGGTGAAGCGCAGGTAAATGCTGTCACTGGTGCTGGCGCCAGCCAAGTCGCTGGGCGGTGCCGGCGGCTTCATGTCCTTGGGCGAGGCCTTGCCCCAGCGGCTGCCCTGCCCGGGCAAATGCTGGCCGCGGAATGAGCGGGTGGCAAAGATCTGATAGGAGTAATCTTTACCATTGTCCACGGTCTGATCTTTGAGCATGGCCATGGTCAGGGGACGCTCGTTAAGTTGCTTGGTGCCCTCCGGCCCCTTGCGCACCACCACATAGCCCGAGATGTCGCTTAAGGTTTTGCCATTAGCAGAGGTCTTGACCTCGTCCCAAGACAAGATCACTTCTTGATCATTGGAGATAACCTTCAGATTCAGCGGCGGGGCGGCGGGCACCAAGCGCGGCATGCGCACTAGGTGCGAGGGCTTGCTCACCCGGCCCGAGGCGTCGATGAGCACCACCTGATACACCGCTTCCATGTTCATGGGAGCCGCGGTATCCAGATAAGAGAAGCGGCCGCCTTCCATGGGGTCCACCTTGCTCTTGCCCTTTTGCAAGGTGAAGTCATAGAACTTGCGCAAACGGGGCGGGCACGGCGGGCAAGCCGGGTCCCCGGTCAGAGGCAGGTAGCCGTAGTAGATCTTGATCCCCTCCACCGCCCGGGATGGCTTGGGCGCGGAAGGGATGTTGAAGCTGATCAGCATGCCCTCGCTGGTAGGCTTGAGAGCCACACGGGCCGGCGTGGCTGGAAGAAGCCGCGAGGAAGGGATGGGTTTGGACTTCACCCCGCAGGCAACGGCAAAAGCCATCGCCGAAATAACCAACAAAAGCGCTACTGCTCTGAGCCTTTTGGCCATAACCGCTTCCTCGCCTCCTTGAGGGCTGCTTCCACGTTTTGCCGCGCGGTGCCGCCGGGGGATATCCTCCGGTCCACCGCACGGCCCGGGTCCAGGGCTTGTTTTAACCCGTCATCCAGCTCAACCTCAAGCCCTTCGCACAAACGGGCGTGATCTTCGTCAGTTAGCTCTTCCAGGGTGCACACGCGCTCCTCAGCCAAACGCACTGCCTTGCCCGATACCTCGTGAGCCACCCTGAAGGGAACTCCCCGGGCAGCCAAATAGTCGGCCAGCTCGGTGGCGTTTAGGAAGCCGTGGCGCACCGCCATCTCCATGCGCTCGGCGTGCACGTGCATGGTCTCGATCATGGGGGCCATGACCAGCAGGCTGTCCAGCACGGTATCAAAGGCATCGAACACCGGCTCCTTGTCCTCCTGCAGGTCCTTGTTGTAGGCCAGGGGAAGGCCTTTGAGCACGGTGAGCAGGCTGAATAAATCCCCCAGCACCCTTCCGGTTTTGCCCCGCACCAGCTCGGCGGCGTCGGGGTTTTTCTTCTGGGGCATTATGGAGCTGCCGGTGGCAAAGGCATCGCTCAGGGAGATGAAGCCAAACTCCATGGAGGACCACAGCACCAGCTCCTCGGCCAAACGGCTCAGGTGCACCTGGATCAGGCCCAAAGTAAACAGGAACTCGGCCGCGAAATCGCGGTCGCTCACCGCATCCAGGGAATTGGCGAACACCCCGGTGAAACCCAGCTCATCGGCCACGGAAGACGGGTCCAAGGCGAAGCTGGTGCCGGCCAGGGCCGCGGCGCCCAGAGGCAACACCGAGGCTCTTCCCAGACTATCGGCCAGGCGGGCCCGGTCGCGCCAAGCCATCTCCACGTAGGCCAAAAGATGATGCGAAAGCAGCACCGGCTGGGCACGCTGCAAATGGGTGTAGCCGGGCATGATCACCCCGAGATTATCCTCGGCGCAACCCACCAGGGCGCGCTGGAATTTCAGCAGCGCCGCATCAATCTCCCGGCAGGCGTCCATCACCCAAAGGCGCAGGTCGGTGGCCACCTGGTCGTTTCGCGAGCGGGCGGTGTGCAATCTCCCTGCAGCGTCGCCGATGATCTCCTTTAGGCGCATCTCCACGTGGGTGTGGATGTCCTCCAGAGAGTCGGACCATTCCATCTGCCCGGACTCGATCTCTTTGCGCACCTGATCCAGGCCGGCGATGATCTTCTCAGCGTCAGTGGCGCTCAAAATTCCCTGGCGGGCCAGCATGGCCGCATGGGCCTGGGAGCCCCGCACGTCCTGGAGATACAGGCGCTTGTCCACCGAGATGGAGGCGTTGATGCGCTCCATGAACTCGTGGGGGCCTTGACCGAAGCGGCCGCCCCAGAGTCTTTTGCCCTTGCTCTCGCTCATCAAACGTCCGGCTAGTCCTTCTTGACCTGTTCCAGGGCGTGGCGGATGCGCAGGCGCAGCGCGTTGAGCCGGATAAATCCGGTGGCGTCAGCCTGGTCGTAGACCGTGTCCGCCTCAAAGGTGGCGATATCCGGCCTGTACAGGCTGTTGGGCGAGCGCCTGCCCATCACGGTGATGTTGCCTTTGTACAGTTGCAAGGCCACCTCGCCGCACACCGGCTCCTGGGCCTTGTCCATCATGGTCTGCAACAGCTCCATCTCAGGGCTGAACCAGTAACCGTTATAAATAAGGTCGCTATAGTGGGGCAGCAGGTTGTCGCGGATGCGCAGAACCTCGCGGTCCAGGCACAAGGTCTCCAGGGCCAGATGCCCGGCCCGGAGGATGGTTCCGCCCGGAGTCTCGTACACTCCGCGGCTCTTCATGCCCACGTAGCGGTTTTCCACCATGTCCACCCGGCCGATGCCGTGCTTACCACCAAGCTGGTTGAGCTTGGCCAACAGAGTGGCCGGGGAGAGCTTTTCCCCGTGCAGGGCCACCGCATCGCCCTTGTCAAACTCCAGAACGATCTCCTCGGGCTTGTCCGGGGCGTCTTGGGGAGAGACGCTTAAGACGAACATGTCCTCCGGCGGGGCGGCCCAGGGATCTTCCAAGATGCCGCCTTCAAAGGAGATATGCAGGATATTGCGGTCGCTGCTATAGGGCTTGGCCTTGGTAACCGGCACGGGAATGCCGTGCTTTTTGGCGTAGGCCATCAGGGCCTCGCGCGAATTCATGTCCCACTCGCGCCAGGGAGCGATGATGGCCAGGTCCGGAGCCAGGGCCTGATAGCCCAGCTCGAAACGCACTTGGTCGTTTCCCTTGCCCGTGGCTCCGTGGCTCACCGCGTCGGAACCGGTCTTGCGGGCCGCGGCAACCTGGCCCTTGGCAATGACCGGGCGGGCCAGGCTGGTGCCCAGCAGGTACTGAGTCTCATATATGGCCCCGGCGCGAAAAGCCGGGAACACGTAATCGCCCACGAACTCCTCGACCAGGTCGTCCACGATTACTTCGCTGGCCCCGGTGTCCAGGCCTTTCTGGCGGGCCTCTTCCAACTCCTCGCCTTGGCCTAGGTCGGCCACGTAGGCCACCACTTCGCAGTCATAGGTTTCAATGAGCCACTTGAGGATGATGGAGGTATCCAGGCCGCCGGAATAGGCCAATACCACCTTTTTTATGTCTTTAGTCATGGCTTTCAACTCGCTTGCGGAGCCAGGAGGGCTTCCATGATGGCTTTTTGCATATGCAGGCGGTTCTCCGCCTGGTCCCATACCACCGATTGGGGGCCTTCCAGGACTTCTTCGCTGATTTCCTCGCCCCTGTGGGCGGGTAGACAATGTAGCACAATGGCCGCGGGATCGGCCAGGGACAACAATCCCGCGTCCAGGGTAAATCCTTCAAATGCCCCGCGTCGTTCGCCGGCCTGATCCTCTTGGCCCATGGAGGCCCAAACGTCGGTATTGACCACATGGGCCCCGGCCACGGCCTCGCGGGGATCGTGGGACAAAGTTATCTGAGCGCCCTGGTTTCGTGCATGCTCAACGATTTCTTGGTCGGGCATGAACGCCGGGGGGTAGGCCAGGCGCAGGTTGAGCCCCAGGGCGGCGGCCGCCTCCAGCCAGGAGTGGGCCATGTTGTTTCCATCGCCCAGCCAGGCGTAGGTAAGGCCTTCAAGGCGTCCCTTGTGCTCGCTGACGGTCAACAGGTCGCTGAGCACCTGACAGGGGTGGTAGAGATCGGTGAGCGCGTTGATCACCGGCACGCTGCCCCATTGGGCCAGGTCCTCCACCACGTTCTGGCCAAAGGTGCGCACCACCATGGCGTCCACGTAGCGGCTCATGACCCGGGCGGTGTCCTTCAGGGGCTCGTCACGCCCCAGTTGGCTGTCCCGGGAGGTCATGAACAAGGGCTTGCCGCCCAGCTGGGAAACGCCCACCTCAAAAGAGACCCGAGTACGGGTGGAGGGCTTGTCAAAGATCAGGGCCACGCTCTTACCGGCCAGGGATTTGGCATGCCCCGGCCCCTTGAGGGCGGCCTTGAGCTCTGCGGCATGCCGCACCAACTCCCGGATCTCCGGGGCGCTCAGGTCCCTAATGGTCAACAAATGCTTGGCATTAAGTTGCATCGTTAATATCACTTATCAATCTTCGCCACAATATGGCGATTGTATATCACAATCAGCACTCAGCCAGGGCCTGGTCCAGTGCGGCCACCAACCCGTCGATATCGCCTTGGGTTACCACCAGAGGCGGCGCAAAGCGGATCACGGTGTCCTGGGCGGTCCCCACAATGTAGCCCATTTCCCGGAGCCGGGCCACCAAGGGACCGGCTGCCTGGTTAAGGACCATGCCCAAGAGCAGGCCCAGGCCGCGCACCTGGGTGACCACCTTGGGGTATTTGGCGGCCAGACCCTCCAGCTGGGTCTTGAAGTAGAATCCGGTGGCCTCGGCGTGCTCCACCAAGCCGCCGTTGACCAGATGCTCCAGCACCACCCCGGCGGCGGCCATGACCACCGGCCCGGCCCCAAAAGTGGTGGCATGAGAACCGGGGCCAAACATCTCGGCCGCCTTGGCGTCGGCCAAAATGGCACCGGCAGGCAGGCCGTTGGCCAGAGCCTTGGCCAGGGTCATCACATGGGGCTTGACCCCAAAGTGCTCGTGCGCAAAAAGCTTGCCCGTGCGGCCCAAACCGGTCTGCACCTCGTCGAACATAAGCAGGGCATCATTGTCGTCGCACAGCTCCCGCAGGCCGGGCAGATACCCGTCCGGGGGAACCACCACCCCGCCCTCGCCCAGCAACGGCTCCACCAGCACGGCGCATACTTTGTCATCCCAAGCGGCTTTCACCGCAGCCAAATCGCCGTAGGGCACATGCTTGAACCGGGGCACCAAGGGTTCGTAGCCCTTTTGGATTTTGTCCTGTCCCGTGGCCGAAAGAGTGCCCAGGGTCCGGCCATGAAAAGAGCTCTCCATGGCGATAATGGTGAAGGCTCCATCCTTTTTTTCTTTGCCCCATAGGCGGGCCAGCTTCAGGGCTCCCTCATTGGCCTCGGCCCCGGAGTTGCAGAAGAACACCTTGTCGGCAAAGGAGTTCTCCACCAACAGCTCGGCCACTTTGGCCTGGGGCGCGGTGTAGTAAAGGTTGCTCACATGCACCAACTGAGCGGCCTGCTCGCAGATGGCCTCGGTCACATCCGGATGGGCGTGCCCCAGGTTGACCACCGCGATACCCGCCAAAAAGTCGGTGTATTGATTGCCCTGATCGTCCCAAAGCTGGGTGCCCTCACCCTTTACAAAGGTGATCGGCGCCCGGCCATAGGTGTTCATCACGTATTTATCGATAAGTTTTGCCGCGTCCATTGCTATGCTCCTAAGCTCAAAACGATACTTAAATACAGTCTCTTCTTGAGGTTCGCGGCTTTATCGTCGTTTTTGGTGCATCAGAATTATTCCCGGCCCAACGCCTCAGTGGGTGCTGAACACCGTGCCCACCCCTTGATCGGTGAACACTTCCAAAAGCAGCGCATTGGGCACCCTGCCGTCTATGATGTGAGCCCGCTCCACCCCGGCCTCCAGGGCATCCAGGCAGCAGCCCACCTTGGGGATCATGCCCCCGGCAATGACTCCGCTCTGCTTGAGCTCCTCGGCCTTGGCCACGGTCATGGAGCTGATGAGCTTGCCGTCTCCGTCCAAAACACCGGGAGTATCGGTCATCATGATCAACTTGGCCACCCTGAGACGGGCGGCCACGGCCGAAGCCACCAGGTCGGCGTTGATGTTAAAGGACTCACCCTCCGGGCCCACCCCCACCGGGGCGATCACCGGAATGAAGTTGCCGTGCTCCAAGGCGTGCAAAACCTGGGCGTCCACCGTGTCCACCTGGCCCACCAGGCCCAAATCTATGATCTCCGGCGGCTGGTCGTCCGGCTGGCCCTTGCGGGTCATTTGCATCTTGGAGGCCTGAATCAGGCCGCCGTCGTGGCCGTTGAGCCCCACCGCCCGGCCGCCGTGCTTGTTGATCAGCCCCACGATGGAGGCGTTGACCTGGCCCACCAGAACCATCTGCACCACGTCCATGACCTCGGGGCTGGTGACCCGCATGCCGTCTATGAACTCGCAGGCGATGTCCAGCCGCTCCAGCAGCTTGCCGATCTGGGGACCGCCGCCATGCACCACCACCGGGTAGATGCCCACCGCCCTGAGCAGGATCACGTTCAGGGCGAAGCTCTCCTTGAGGGTCTCGTCCACCATGGCGTGGCCGCCGTACTTGACCACCACGGTCTGCCCGGCGAACCGCCGGATATAGGGCAACGCCTCTATGAGGGTCTGTGCGGTTATCTTGGGATCTATGGGGGTCATATCTTTCTTCCTACAAGATATAGCGGCTCAAATCCCGGTCCGTGCTTATATCGGCCAAACGCTGCTTCACGTAATCAGCGTCGATCTTAAGGGTTACCCCTTCCATGTCCGGAGCTTCAAAGGACACCTCCTCCAGCAGGCGCTCCATTACCGTATGCAAGCGGCGCGCCCCGATGTTCTCGGTGGCCTGGTTCACCCGGCTGGCGATCTCGGCCAGCTCCCGAATGGCCTCGGGGCTGAAGTCCAGGGTAAGGCCCTCGGTCTTCATCAGCTCTTCGTACTGGCTGATCAGAGCGTTGTCCGGCTCGGTGAGGATACGCACAAAATCATCCGCGCTCAGGGCGCTGAGCTCCACCCGGATGGGGAAGCGGCCCTGCAGCTCGGGCACCAGGTCGCTGGGCTTAGCCACGTGGAAAGCCCCGGCGGCGATGAACAAGATATGGTCGGTCTTGATCATGCCGTACTTGGTGGTCACC
>JAHLLJ010000085.1 GCA_020444205.1 Deltaproteobacteria bacterium
GGAGTACGTCATCGAGGCCATGGCCCCCACCACCGAGCTGGACTTCGAGCGCCTGGCCGCTCAGAAAAAGCCGGTGTACCGGGCCATCCAGGCCATGCACATGCACGGCAGCCCGGACGGGCCTTGGTTCTTCATCATCGCCCGCTCCAACCCTGACCAGGACCTGTACCAGCTTCTGGGTATCACCGATACCTCCATGCTGCGTCCCCAGGTCTTTGCCCTGCAGCACGGCGACGTATCCATCGGCCTGGTGGGCTCGGAAAAGCAGGCCATCGACGCTACCCTGCTCTCTCTGAACGAAGAAGACCCCCGCTTCCGTTTGGTGGCCGACCGCTACTGGAACGCCCGCGGCGGCAGCTCCACCGACGGTGGCGCCTTCTTGTTCAACGTGCAGGGCAACGGCCAAGGCTACGACCTGACCTGCATGGACAAGTTCGGCACCACCATCGAGGTTGACGCCGGCCAATGGCGCTTTGACCCCGAGGAGGCCGTGGCCGCTCCGGACAAGGCCCAAAGCCTGGAAGAGGTGCTTAGCGCCGCTCCCCAGGGCGCCGAGCCCTTTGCGGTGTATGAGCAGGTGGCCTCACAGATAGCCTCCTGGAGCTTCAAGCAACTGCGTTGGTTCATCGCTGAGGTGGAAAAGGTGGCCCAGGCCAGCGACCAGGGCACCCACTGGGCCCTGGAGCTCTTGACCCTGCTAAATGACCGGCGCTACGACACCGGCGACATGAAGCGCTCGGTGGTCCTGCAACTTTTGCGTAGCTCCGTCAACGGCATCCTGGACCGCACCCCGGCCATAGCCGAGAACAAGGGCACTCGCTACGCCCGCATCGACTGGGAAACCAAGGGTGAGTTGCGCGCCCCCGCCGGCGACGAAGAGGTTTTGGTGGTCTACGCCCATCACTTCCCGCCCGAGGGCGACGAGTGCGACGCCCGCGTGGAGGTTGAGGCCTATCACCTGGGCTGGAAGAAGTTCATCGTCTACGGCCTCAAGGGTCAGCGTTTCCAAGGCTGCGGCCTGGGCCCGGCCACCGAGGACGTGCGCTTTGACATATACGGCGCTTCCGGCGACTACATAGCTTCGGGCATGGACGGACTGGAGATTCAGCTCCACGACAATGGCCAGGACCAGCTGGGCCAGATCATGAAGGACGGAACCCTGGTGATTCACGGCGACGTGGGCCAGGCCTTCATGTACGGCGCCAAGGGCGGCCAGGTGTATATACTGGGCAATGGCGCGGGCCGTCCGCTGATCAACGCGGTGGGCCGCCCCCGGGTGGTGATCAACGGCACCTGCCTGGACTTCCTGGCCGAGTCCTTCATGGCCGGCGACCCCTACAATGGCGGCGGCTTCGTGGTGCTCAACGGCATCACCTTTGACAAAGAAGGCAAGGTGGTGGCGCTGGAGAGCCCCTATCCCGGTTCCAACCTGTTCTCCCTGGCCAGCGGCGGGGCCATATACGTACGCGACCCGCATCACAAGCTGGTGGACCAGCAGCTCAACGGCGGAGCCTATTATGAGCTCACCGACCAGGATTGGGAGTTGATTCTCCCCTACCTGGAAGCCAACGAGCGCCACTTCGGCATCAGCATCGATGACCTGCTCACCGTGGACGGCGTAAAGCGCACTCCCCACGAGGTCTACCGCAAGGTGGGGCCGGGCCAGAAAAAGGTCACCGCCAAGGAAGCTATTCCTGAATAGCCCCACATCAGCGTAATGCCAGGCCGCCGCGCTCATTTGGGCGCGGCGGCCTTTTTTTGCCCTGTCTCAAGGAGCCATTTTATTGCCCAGCCCCCAGGGAGGCTGGTATCTTACATTCATCACGCAGCAATGGGGGGGAAGGCCGCGCCCCGCTCGATGAAAGGCGTGAATATGCTGTCAATTTTCATGTGGGGGGTCGGCTTTGAAGATTCCTAAATCATGGCTGGGAAAAGCGGCAACCGCCTTGTTTTGGGCCCTGGCCATGCGCCTGCTGATGCAGCGCCTGGGCCTGCCCGACTCGCCGTCCGGCGAGCTGGCTCCCCTCATCGGTTTGGACCGCCCTGGCTTCTGGTGGAAGTTCCTCAGTGATTGGGCTCCCCTGGGCCTTTTAATCATGAGCAGTGCCGGGCACCTGCTGTCCCGCTGGGCCTCGGTGGATGCCCCCGGCCACGCTTCCCGCTTGGCCTCACGCGATTGGCTCGCCTACCTAGCCCTGCCTCTGATCCTTGGCTTCACCGCCCTGCACGGCCAAACCCCGGCCTGGTCCCTATTGTGTGGAGCCGCCTATTTGGCCGCCCTGACCTGGCAGGCCGCGCTGGCCGCTTCGCTGCTGTGGGAAGCGGGCGGCCACCCGGTTCCCGACGGCCGCTTTTTGGCCTGGGGTGGCGCAGGCCTGGCCCTGGCCTTGTACCTGGCCCTCAACTTCTGGGTAGTCCAGGCAGTTAGCACCTGCGGCGACGAGACCCTGTACCTGATCAACACCGACCGGCTAATGGCCAGCTTGGGCCTTTCCTCAGGCCAAGCTCACCTACCCCAGTGCCGTCTGGAGTTTTACTGGGGAGGCTGGAGCAAGAGCCTGGCCAAACCATTGCGAGAGTCCTGGGGTTTGTTCGCCATGCTGGGGCCGGGCTGGCTAATCGCAGGGCGCTTAGGAGCCCTGGCCACCCTGGCTTTGGCCGGGGCGCTCACCTTGGGCTTATTCTGCCGGCTGGCCCTGGACCTGGGCTACCGCGCCCGTCCTGCCTTGGCCGCCACCTGGCTCTTGGGATTTTCCCTGCCCTTGCTGCAACTCACCCAACACGTCTATCCAGGCGTCCTGGGGGTTTTGGGCGTCACCGCCGGGTTGTACTGGCTGGAGCATATAGGCAGGCGCACCAGGTGGGTTATCCTGGGCTTGGCCGGAACCGTCTTGTTGCTGGCCTTGGTCAAGATGCGCCTGGCCCCGGTTTCTCTGGGGCTGGCCCTGGCCACCCTTGTTGCCCTGTATCTGCACCGCCCCACCTGGCGCCGCGGCATCGCCATTGCCGGTGTCAGCCTGGCCGCCCTGTTGGCAGCGATGGTTATAGGTGCCGTTCTGGACCTACCCGGCTTGCATCACCTGGCCCACAAGATGGGGAGTTTTTACCAGGTCGAGCCGGGGCCCTTGCTGCTCTCCTTTCCGGCCATGCTATTCGACCAGCAATTCGGGCTGCTGGCCTACGCGCCTTGGCTGCTCCTGGGTCTGGCGGCAGCGCCTCGTTTTGGCCGGGAGCATACCCGCCAAATGCTTTACACCCTGATTATCGGGGCGGTGGCGATCGGTGCGGTGGTGCTTTGGCGCTGGGTGCAGTGGGAAGGCGGCTTCACCCCACCCGGGCGTTTTCTGGCTCCCTTGCTGCCTTTGCTGGCTCTGTGGTCCCTGCCCGCCTGGTCACGGGCCGGGCGCGTATGGCGCCTCCTGTGCGCTGCCCTGGGCCTGGCAGGGTTGGTCTTGGCCTGGGTCTTCACCCTCATACCCCAGTGGCGCTTTCACCGCCGCACCGGCATCAATAATCTTCTGGCCTGGCTGGATGACCGCCTGGCCGCCACCGCCCACCGCTTCTGGCCTTCGTTCAACGAAATATCCTGGCAACCCATCCTGCCGGTATTGCCCTGGCTGGCCCTGCTGATCGCGGCGGCGTTTTACCTTTGGCGCGCACCCCGCGCCGCTCACCTTGACCGGCCCGCCTGGAGCTTGGGGCGTTTGGGGTTGGCCGCCGGAGCGCTTCTGGCGGGCGTGATGCTCCTAACTGTCTGCCTGGGCTGGCTGGTCCCCACCAGCTACCTGGAAGCGGAAAACCTGCACACTGCCCATTCGCGGCTCTATGGCGATCTTTATAACGACCGGGTGCAGCTGGTACTACGCGGCCCCGGCGATTATGGGGAAGCTATGATAGTGGCCGGAGCGGGCACCGCTACCCTGGAAGTAAAGGCGGACCGGGTGGTGGACCCACCTTTGAGCCCTCCCCCGCCGCTTATTGCTTTTTATCTGGACGGTAAGCTACTGGGGCAGGTATTGGTGAAGTACGATTCTTGGCGAATCTATCGTCTACCGGTAAATATTGATCCAGGCCGGTATCACCTTAGGGTCTCCATGCTGAGTCACAACGGACGCGACGCAGTGGGTTTGGACTGGCTGCGCCTGCGCTGATTTCGTGATAAACCCACTCTTGTTAAACTGCGGAACCAAATAAAGTGAACCAAACCCAGGAGAAAAATACTTCCCCCTTCTGGTGGATCGCGGTCATCGCCTTCCTGGCCTTGGCGGTGCGGGGAATTTTCTTCTTGGCCCCATCCTTGGACTCGGACCAGGCGGTGGTGGGGCTCATGGGCATGGACATCCTCAATGGCCATCTGCCCCTGATGTTTTGGGGCCAGGACTACGGCGGCAGCCTGGAGTCCATCCTGGCCGCCGGATTCTTTGCCCTGTTCGGGGTGAGCCGCCAGACCCTGTACCTCTCGCCCACCTTCATGTCCCTATTCTACCTGGCCGCCGTGTACCTTATCGGCCGCGACCTCTGGAGCCGCCGGGCCGGACTGATCGCCTTGTTCCTGGCCTCCCTTGGGCCTTTTTATTTGATATGGCACTCGGTGCTTCCCCGGGCCATTTACATCGACACCCTGGCCTTGGGAGTGTGGCTGATCTGGGTCACCCTGCGTGCCTTGCGCCACGAGCCAGGCAGCAAGGGCTACACCCGGCTCTGTGTGGTCTTCGGCCTGTTGGCGGGAGTGGCGGTCTGGTGCCACATGCTGGCGGTGTATTTCATCCTGCCTTGCGCCATTGTGTGGTGGCGGCGCGATCCGCGCCTGGTGATACGCCCGGCCTTTGCCCTGATGATGGCTGCTTTTTTCCTGGGCAGCCTTCCCTTGTGGTGGCACAACATCGTCACCGACTGGTCCACCTATTACTTCATGTTCCACCCCAAGCCCAAGGAGCCTTTCTGGCAAAGTGTGAGCTTTATCTGGCAGCGCAGCCTGCCGGTGCTTTTGGGCGCCCACTACTTCGCCTTGGTGGGCAAGGAAGCGGTGGTGGTGCCCGGGTTGAGCCAGGTGGTTCTGGGGCTCACCGGGCTCAGCGCCTTGGCCGGGTTTTTGGTATGGGGCAAGAACCTATTCAAGCGGGCCGTGTGGGGCAATCGGGGCGATGGCTCGGAGCTGCTGCTGTTGACCGTGTTTACCGTGGTGCTGGTGTTCGGGGTCATGGGGCTATCATCCTCGGGCACTCACCGCTACCTGGTGCCCTTGTACGCGGTGTGGCCCCTGCTCCTGGCCTGGACCTTTGATCGTTTGCAGAAGCGGGGAACGGCCATAAAGCTGGCCGCCTGGGCCGGGCTGGGCGCGGTAGTGGTGCTGTTGGCTGTAGGTGTATACCGGGTGTCCCCCTTGGGCGATCCCAAGCTGCAACAGCGCTATGAGGGCTCCACCGCCCTGGCTCGGGACTTATCCGGCTTCCTGGCCGCCAAAGGGGTGAGCCATGCTTATGTGTCCCACTACTGGGTCGCTCCGGTGCTCACCTTTGACTGCCGCCAGGAGGTGGTGTTCGTGGTCTCGCGCAAAGACCGAAACCCGGCCTTTGAGCGGGGCTTGCTCAGGGCCAAGCGCTTCGCCTTTTGCGAGATCGGCAAGCCAGCCGTGCCCCGGTTGCGTGATAACCTTTTATCCGTGGGGGCTAGATTCGAGGAGCACCACCTGCGTGGCTGGCAAATCTTCTATAACCTAACTCCTCCACCAGTGCACCCCGAGCTATTGCACCCCGCTAGCTGGCAGCTGGAGGCGATGCCCAATCCCTCTTGGTCGCCTCGCGCCGCGGACTTCAACGCCAACCTGGGTTGGCGCACCCGGCAAGGCCAAAAACCGGGCCAGCACCTTGTGGTGGACCTGGGCCGGGTGGTGGGCGACGTGTGCCAGGTACTTTTGTTCAACGGCATGGCCGAAGACGCGCCTCATCATATTAGGGTGCTGGGCAGCGTTGACGGGCAAAACTGGGACAAGCTGGTGGAGGTGGAAGGGGACCCAGTGCCTTTTGCCTGGACCGGCGGAGACAAGCTGGTGGCCCTGCGCTTTGACAACTGGCAGGAGTTGCGCTTCCCGCCCAGCAGAATGCGCTATCTGCGGCTTGAGCAGACAGGTCATCGCCCCAACTGGAACTGGTCTGTGTTGGAAATCCTGGTGGGCAAGGCAGGAGCTCTTCGGCCCGACCCGCAAGCCGCCGCCGCCTGGTTGCAACGCGAGCTGAATGAAGATAGCAGAGTTTGGTGCCCCCCGGGCCTGGCTGCCTGGCTGCCGGAAGGCATGCGGCCTCGGCCCTATCACCGCGCTCACCCAGATTGGTTGCCGCGCTATTTGAAGGCTCCTGGCTTGATGCCTGACGACCGCCGCCTGTACCTGGCCTGTGAAGCAGGCCGGACCGGGTATTACATGCGAGCCCTGGCCGCGACCGGCCGTAAGTTACAAAGCAAGAGCGCCCACGGCTACAGCCTGATCATCGCTGAGCCGCCCGCATCATCGCATATCAAAAATGGTCTACGAGTGAACTTGCGGCCTGAGGGTCGGACTTTGTCCGCCGACCTTGGCGCTGCCCGCAAATTGCAGGCCGTGGAATTGCTGCCGCCAGAGGGACAGGCTGTCAGCCTGGCTGGCTTGCGCCTGGATATTTCCCTGGACGATGAGCACTACACCCCGGCCAAGTTCAAATCAATGTGGCCGTCCCAGCTCTACTGGGCCGGGTTGGCGCCCATGGCCGTCTCACCCGGGCCAGTGCGTTTGCTCATGGATTCCCAGCCGGCGCGTTATATACGCCTGAGCCGCCGGGGTCCGTCCTTGCCCCCTGATCTGGACATCCGAATATCTTTTACGGAAAATTAAACTGGGTTGTGCCCTGATGCGCAGCCGTGCAGAGAATCAGGCGCAGTAGGCGGGCCAGGTTAACTCTAGGCCTTGGGTTAACTCGGTCTGCGGGGTCCAGCCGGTGAGGCTGCGCAAGCGGCTGTTGTCCAACACCAGTCGCTGGCCGTATCCAGGTTGGGTTTCATCATCCGGAGGTGGCTCCACTCCGGCCAATCGGCTGATCTCGGTAGCCATCTGGGCCACCCGCCAGCCCTTGCCCGTAGCCAGGTTGACGATACGGCAGCCCGCAACCGGCTCTAGGTTTGCCAGCAGCAGCATCCCCTGAATCACGTCGTCAATGTAGAGCAGGTCCAGTTCCACCCCGGGGCGCCGCATGATGGGGGTTTTCCCGGCGCGGGCCATCTCCATGGCCTCCAGCACCACCGTGCCGGAGTGGGCCCCAGGTCCGTAGACGTTGCTCAGGCGCAATATCTGCAGGGCCAAGCCATCCTTTGCCGCCAAAGTGCTCAAGCCCTCCTCAGCGGCCAATTTTGCTTCGGTGTAAGGATCGCGTCCCAGCACCGGGCTGTCTTCGCTTATGTTGACGCTGCCCTGGACCGGTGCGTAGACCAGGGCGCTGGAGGCGAATATGAGTTGGCGGCCTCCCTGCTCCAACCAGGCCCGGCCCAGGGCCGTGGCCATGCCCGCGTTCAGGTCTCTGGCCCGCCGGGGATCACGAGCACAATCAACCGGCATGCTTAAGGCGGCGAAATGAAACAGCACTGTGTCCACCGCCGGGCCCGGTCCCTGACCCAATCCCTCGGCCAAGCCAAGCGGGCTCATCAGATCCACCTGGCGCCACTGCACCCCGCTGGGCAGATCCATGGGCGGCGCGGCCTGGTCCAGGGCCAAAACCGTTGCCCCGGCCTTGGCCAGAGCCTTGATCAGGTGACGGCCCAAAAAACCCGCCGCGCCGGTGATTATCACCGGACGCCGTGCCCAGTTCGCATGTTGCATATGAAATCGCCTTTGTTGTAAAACGCCTCGGTTTCCCACCCGTCTGTTTACCATCAAAGGCATCGGACCTCAAACAAGAACCCTTTACGCACCCCCCTTAAACCGCCATATGCAATTATTTATATATTCAAACAATCTGTTGGCAATGGCTTTCCCGGGCCAGCCCCACCAGCACCACCGCCACCAGGGCCCAGGCCACCATGGGAATAAAGCTTACTTGAAAGGCGGACAAATCGTAGATGCGCGCTCCCTGGGCCATTTGACCGCCCCAGTTCAGATCCAGCAGCCATCCGGTAAGCGGTTGCAGCAGGGTAGGCCCCAGCATCACCCCCATATTGGCCGCTCCGCTCACCGTGCCTCCCAGATGAGCGGGCACCGATTCCTTGCTCCAAGCAAAGGTGATTATCATGCCGCCGGTGGCCAAGCCAGTTACCACGCTCACCCCCACGAAGGCGCCCAAGGGTAGTCCGGGCAGGTAAAGCATGATCAGCCAGCCCAAGAGCACCACCACGGCCCCGGCCAGAAAGATGGGCTTGCGCCGCACTAAACGGTCGGAAAGCCCTCCCAAAAGGGGGCTGCCCGCCGCCCAGGAGATCATGAGCACCGAGCAGATCAAGGCCGCCTCTGCTGGGTGCAAGCCATAGCGTTGGCAAAGATATGGCACTCCCCACAGTCCGGCAAAGGTGAGCACCGGACCCACCAGACCACCGGAAGCCACAAACAAAAGCGCGGTGTTGGGGTAGCGCCATATGTGGACCACCCCGGCTAAAATTCCATGGGAAACGTCTTTAGTGTCCTGCGGTGGGGTGTGGCTGCTCCAGCCGCGCTGGCTGGGGTCGTCGCGGATCACCAGCCATATGGCCAGGGCCAGAGCCAAGGTCAGAACGCCCGTGGCCGCCATTACCGGGCGCCAGCCAAACAGGTCCACCACCAAGCGCAGAGGCGCCCCGGCGGTGACCGCCCCGATCACCCCCACCAACAAGCCCATACCGGTGATGGTGGCCAACCGTCTGGTGCTGAACCAGTGCCCGGCCAGTTTTAGCAAGGCCACCCAGGCCACGGCCACCGCTCCGCCGATCAGCAGGCGGCCCAGCTCGGCCCACCCCAGAGAGGGAGCCAGGCCGAAAAGCAGGGAGCCCGCCCCAGCCACTAAAGCCCCGGCGCAGAGTAAGCGGCGTGGTCCCCAAAGGTCGGCCAGCACCCCGGTGGGAATCTGCATGGCCACGTAGGCGTAAAAATAATAGGCGGAAAGGTTGCCCAAAGCGGCGGCGGATAGGCCGAACTGGCTCATCAGTTCTCTGGTGATAACCGCCGGAGCCACCCGCTGATAAAAGCCCACCAGATAGAAAAGAGCCCCCAGGCCCCATACCAGCCAACTCAGCCACAGCGGCGGATATGCTTTGGCCTGGCCCCCCACCATGCTCTAACCCAGCAGCATGACCGTGTGCACCAGGCCGGCCCATTGTTGGCCTTTCAGCCAGGGTCTCACCCGCACCATGAACTCTTTGTCCCCACGCTCCAGGCGCCAGGAATGCTCTTGGCGGCCGCCCTGAGCATAGGCGCTCAGGATCTCGTCAACCTTGGCATTGCTGGCGGGCTTGTGGAACTCGCGGATATCGCGGCCCAGGTACTCGGGCTTGCGGTCCACGATGCTGGGAGCGTTCTGGTTGAAAAAAACGATGTTGCCTCGGCGGTCCAACACGGTGACCGCCACTGGGAGTTGATCCAACAACTCCTGCATGGGTATGTCCTGCTCCAAGGTGCTCAAGATTTATTGCTCCATGATGGCTAAAAAGCCCGAATAAAAATCAGATTAGGCCCATGGCCCGGATGGGTCAAGAGCCCAAATTATAATCTTACACTACACAAATAGTAGGTAAAAGACGGACTGGAATCGGCGTCGAGGCTTATTCGGGACGCGGCGCGGCCTCAATGACCCGCATCTTTTGCCACAGCCCCCGGCCATAGCGCCAGCGGAACACCACGCCCAGCACCACCACGTAGAAGGTGACGCAGCCCCAAATGTAGTACAGCCCCAGGCCCAGCACCTCTACGCCCAGCAGCATGGGAGTGATCACCATGCCCAAGCAGGCCAGGGCCATGGTCCACATAACAAAGAGGATGTCCCCCGCGCCCTTGAGGGCTCCCATGTAGACCAGGGCCATGGCGTCGAACAGGGAGTAGACCGCCACGAAACGTAAAAGCTGCACTCCCAGATCCACCATACGGGCCTGGGACGCGGCGGAGGCGTGGCTGGATTCGAAAAAGCTGAGCAGCTCCCGGGGCAGGAGCACAAAAGCCAGGGCCACCAGCCCCATGTAGATCAAGGCGATGTGCAAGGTGCTGGTGGTGGCCCGCACCCCTCCCGAGGGTTTGCCCGCGCCGATGGCCTGGCCCACCAGGGTGCTCACCGCCACGGACAGGCCGATCATGGGAAGGAAGGACAGGGTGTTGATGGCCATGACGATATTGGTGGCCGCCAACTCGGTGCGGCCCAGGCGGCCTATCATAAACACGAAAAAGGTGAACACCAGGATGTCCAGGAAAAACTGCACCCCGCCGGGTAGGCCGTAGCGCAGCATACGCCGCATAAGCTCGCTGTCCCAGGACCAGGAACGGCGCACCGCAAAGCGGCGATCATTGCTCTTGGTGAACACGGCCAAGGCGAACAAGACCATCACCAACACTTGGGAAGACACGGTGGCCACCGCCGCCCCGGCAATACCCATTTCCGGAAAAAAGCCCACCCCGTTGATAAGCACGTAGTCCAGGGGAATGTTGAGAGTGGCCCCGGCCAGGTTGACCAGCATCACCGGGCGGGTCAGCCCCCGGCCGGAGAAAAAACAGCTCAAGTTGGTGGCCAGCACCACCGCGCCCGCCCCCAGGGTGAGGATACGGAAATAGACTACCTCCAAGCGCATGACCTGGGGATGGTGCCCGGCAAAGCGGAAAAGAGGCTCGGCGATGAGATACAACGAGGCCAAAAACAACGCCGAGGCCAGGGAAAAGTAGATTCCCTGCCACAATGAAGCCCCCACCCGCTGAAAGGCGCCGGCGCCCACGTATTGGGCCACAAACACGTTGACGTAGCTGACCACGCCCATGAAGAAACATATGGTCAGAAACGAAGCGATCCCCGCGGGCAAGGCCGCGGCAATGGCGTTCATGGAGTAGTTGGCCAGAAACACGCGGTCCGTAAAGTGAATCAGGGAGGTGGTGCCGAAACTCACCACCAGGGGCAGGCCCACGGCCAATACGTGGCGATAGCCATTTGGTTGGGACCAACGCCTGAACATCACCTACACCTCAGTCGAAAACCCTGGGCTCAGCAGGGGGAAATGAAGAAAGCAAGGATACTGGCACCAGGAGGGCTGGTCAACCGGCAAGGAGCTTGACAAACCCTCAGCTAAAGGCCCACCGTTAGGAGGCTATAAAATCCCTGACTGCGTTAATCCGGTTCGCGAGGTAGGCATGGCAGGTAATCCCGGCGGCGGTCCAAGCAGGACCTTGGGCATCTTCACCCTGGCCATGATTAACATGGCCGCCATCCTTACCCTGCGCAATCTTCCCCTGATGGCTTACTACGGCCTGGCCTCGGTGTTTTTCTACGGCGTGGCCGCCTTGGCCTTTTTCCTGCCCGTGGCCCTGGTGGCCGCCGAGCTGGCCACCACCTACCCCGAGGCCGGCGGGGTCTACGCCTGGGTCAAACGTGGCTTTGGCCCCAAATACGGCTTCTTGGCGGTGTGGATGGACTGGGTGGAAAACGTGGTCTGGTTCCCCACGGTTCTCTCCTTTGTGGCCGCCACCATCGCCTATGTAGTGGCCCCCAGCCTGGATGAAAACAAAACATTCATGGTCACGGTGATGCTGGTGGTCTATTGGGGAGCCACCTTTGTCAACTTCTACGGAATGAGGGCCTCGGGCCTCATCTCCAGCATAGGCACCATCGCGGGCACCATCATTCCCGGTTGCCTGTTGATCATAATGGCCGTGGTCTGGTTGGTCATGGGCAAGGGTGTGAAGTTCGCAGTATCCTGGGACGCCTTTTTCCCGGATATGAAGCTGTCGAACATGTCGTTTTTCGCCGGGGTTATCCTGGGCTACTTCGGCATAGAGATGGCCGCCTACCACGCCCGCGAGGCCCGCGATCCCAAGCGCGACTATCCCAAGGCCATCCTGCTCTCGGTGGTGACAATCGTGGCCGTTTTCATCATGGGTTCGCTGGCCATCGCCGTGGTGGTGCCGGCCAAGGACATAAGCCTGGTGGCTGGGCTCATGCAGGCCATGGAAAGATTCTTTGATCCCTTTGGCCTCAAGTGGGTGGTGCCTCTGCTGGCCGTGCTGGTGGCGGCCGGAGGCATCGCTCAGATATCCACCTGGCTGGTGGGCCCCTCCAAAGGCCTGTTGGCCACCGCCCGGGACGGCTCCCTGCCCCCAACGTTGGAAAGGGTGAACAAGGCCCACATGCCTGTTTCCATCCTGGTGGCCCAGGGGCTGGTGAGCACCGTGTTCGTGCTGTTGTTTTTACTGGTGCCCAACGCCAACAGCTTCTACTGGATCCTCTCCGCCCTCACCGCCCAGATCACGGTGATCATGTATATCCTCATGTTCGCCGCGGCCATCAGGCTACGCTACAGCGACCGAGGCGCCAAGCGGCCCTATCAGGTGCCCGGCGGGATCATCGGCATGTGGCTAATAGGCGGTATAGGCCTGGCCGCCTGCTTTTTCACCTTTTTCGTGGGATTCGTACCACCCATACACCTGAAGACCAGCGGCCTGATCGGTTTCGAGGCCTTCCTGGTCCTGGGTATCGTAGCGCTCAGCCTGCCGCCTTTTATTCTGGACCGGATCAAAAAACCCAATTGGGTCCCCGAGCACCCTGAGGAGTTGGAGGACTAGCCCTTCCTAGGGGGCCATAAGCGCGGTGATCTCCGGAGGCAGGTACCACAGCAGCTTGCCCTTGCCCCGGGGCAACTCCTCCACCTCGATGGCGCAAATTCCGCCCCGCTGGAAATCCACCTTGGCCTGTCCGGCGGCGGACAGCAGCCCGGCCGCCACCTTGGCCAGATTGGGAAGATGCCCCACCACCAACAGGGGGGCCTGTTCCTGGTGCGTGGCCAAAAATTGCAAGGTGTCGCCCGGCTCTGCCATGGCCTTGACCAAATCACTGATGAGAATCTCCTCCAAGTCGTAATTCAGAGCTCGGGCCACGATCTCCGCGCTCTGGCACGCCCTGTCCTTGGGGCTGGCTATTATGAGGCCGGGGCGCAAAGCCAGGCGGGCCAAGGCCACCGCGGTGCGGGTGACCACCTTGGTCCCTTCCGGGCTCAGGCCCTCCTGGGGGTCCTGCTCCTTGGGCAGGTTGGGTCCATGTTGCATCAGATAAATTTCCATAACCCACCTCTTTGAATCTCAACATCTCATTGTTTGTTCTCGCCGCCGCCCACCAAGGGCACGAAACGCACCGCCATAAGCGAACGCCTGCTCACCTTGCCATGGTCGTCCTTGGTCAGCAGCACCAACTCCTCGGCCCAGGAATCCGGTCCCACCGGTATTATCATGCGCCCTCCCTTCTTGAGCTGCTCCACCAGCTTGGGAGGTATATGCCGGGCCGCGGCGGTGACCAATATGGCCTCAAAGGGCGCTTGATCAGGCCAGCCGAAGTTGCCGTCACCCACCTTGACCCGCACCTGGTATCCCAGGCGCCGCAGGCGCGCCTCGGCCTGGGCGGCCAGTTTAGGGATGATCTCCACGCTGTAGACCTGGGCTCCCATAGCCGCCAGCACCGCGGCCTGGTATCCCGAGCCGGTGCCTATCTCCAGCACCTTGTCCCCGGGCTTGATCCGCACCGCCTGACTCATGAAAGCCACTATGTAGGGCTGGGAAATGGTCTGCCCCTGGCCGATAGGCAGAGGATGGTCGCCATAGGCCCGGCCGCGCATCTTAGGGGGCACAAACTCGTGGCGCGGCACCTGGTTCATGGCCTCCAGCACCCCCTGGTCGCTAATGTCCCGCGCGGCCAACTGCCGGGCCACCATCTCCTGGCGTTGGGCGGCATAGTCCTCGGCTCCCTGAGCAGGAACTATAAGAGCAAGCAGAAGTGTGCAGGCAAGTAGCACCCTTACGGACATGGCTCTCTCCTCCCCGGCCGGGCGGGTCGGGGACTACGGGATGAGTGCGTTTATATATTAATCATGGCATCTGGGGTGTCTGGGCATCAAGGCATAGCCGATCCGCGATGCAGCCTGCTCTATCAGCGATGCACAGTGAAATCCCCGGGTCAGATGAGCAGCGCAGCCACCAGCAAAATGCTTGCTCCGCCTGCGATGGTGGTGGAAAAGGCCAGCTTGGCGGCCAGGCCGCCGTCGCAGCCATAGCGCTTGGAAAGCACCACCCCCAGCAGGGCGGAGGGCATGGCCGCCTCCAGTATAAGGATGTGCTTGCCCAACTCGGGCAGATCCACCCAGGAAAGCGGCAGCCACACCAGCAGAGGTTCGGCCACCAGCTTAATGAGACACACTGTGGCCAACAGCCCCACTCCGGCGGACATCACGTTCAGGCGCAGGATAAGCCCCACCGTAAGGGCCACGGCCAGGGTGTTGGCCCCGGCGACTACCCGAAGGCCGTCCAGGATGGAAGCCAGCACCGGGTTTTTGAGGGGCAGGCCGATGGTTCCGCAGACCAGGCCCAGCACCACGGCGAAGAAAATCGGGGAGCGGAAAAAGGCCAAGGCAGCCGATATTCTTTCCTTGGCCCCCACCTGGCCGCTGCCAAAGTAGATGGCCACCATGACTCCGATGGTGAAAAGCGGCGGGCCCACGCCTATCTCGGAGATGACCACCGCGTCCACGATGGCCTGGGCCTGGCCGGGATACACCTCCGACACCAGGGCGTAGCCCAGCAGGGCCGAGGAGCCGAATCCGGCGGTGAGCATCATCGAACCCATGCGTGGGTGGTCCAGGCCCATGGCGCGTCCCGCCAGCCAAGCCAAGGCCAGGCAGAGCACCTCGGCCAAAAACATCAGGCCCGCCAGCTGTATGTCGCCCCAGGGAATGGGCTTTTCAACCAGATAGACCAGGATGGTGGCAGGAAGAGTCACCTGGGCTACCAGCTTGGCGAAAAGCGCGCCGTGTGACTCGTCGAGAACCTTGAGCTTACGCAGCAAGACGGCCAGGCAGATCAGGCCCACCAGAACCGCGATAGAAGACAACACCCTAAGCTGGAAATCCATCGTGCCCCCCTAGCACCGGTCCGGCCCGGGCCTCCCCGCCCGGTTGATCCAGTCTAGTTTCGCAAGGAACGTATGGGGGCAGGCATGGAGCCGCCCCGCGACACAAACGCCTCGCCGGAGAACCGGCCCACCGGCATCACCGGCGCGCGGCCCAGCAGGCCGCCGAAGTCCACCGTGTCCCCGGACTTGGTACCCGGCGCGGGAATGACCCGCACCCCGGTGGTTTTGTCGTTGGCCATGCCTATGGACAGCTCGTCGGCGATAATGGCCGACAAGGTGGCCGCGCTGGTGTCGCCGGGCACGGCGAACATGTCCAGGCCCACCGAGCATACCGCGGTCATGGCTTCCAGTTTCTCCAGGCTCAGAGCGCCCACCTCCACCGCCTCGATCATGGCCTCGTCTTCGCT
>JAHLLJ010000086.1 GCA_020444205.1 Deltaproteobacteria bacterium
GTCAAAGGCCACGTAGCAGCGGGCGTGGCCGATGTGGGGCTCGTCGTAGACCGTGACCCCGCAGACGTACATGCTCACCCGGCCCGGGACCAGGGGGGTGAACTCTTCTTTTTGGCGCGTCTGCGAGTTGTATATCAGCAGGGGCATCACATACTCCGCTTGCTCGGGATGCTTGGGTTCAGCGCGGCGCCACGCGGGCCGTGGCCAGGGCGGCCATGCCCTCCTGGCGGCCCACGAAGCCCAGGCCCTCGGTGGTGCTGGCCGCCAGGTTCACCTCCCCGGGGGCCAGGCCCAGGGCCTCGGCCAGGCGGGCGCGCATGGCCGGGTAGTGGGGCGCTATCTTGGGCGCCTGGGCCAGCAGGGTGGCGCTGACCTGGGCCGGGCGCCAGCCCTCGGCGGCCAGGCGCTCCACCACCGCCCTGAGCAGGGCGATGCTGTCCGCCCCGGCGAAGGCCGGGTCGCTGTCCGGGAACATCTGGCCGATGTCCCCCAGGCCGGCCGCGGCCAGCAGGGCGTCCATCACCGCGTGGGTGATCACGTCGGCGTCGGAGTGGCCCAAGAGCCCGACCTCGTGCTCCAGCTCCACCCCGGCCAAGACCAGGCGGCGGCCCGGCTCCAGGCGGTGGGCGTCGAAGCCCTGCCCCACCCGCGCCTCGCCGCCCAAAAGGCCCCGGGCCAGGGCCAGATCCTCCGGGGTGGTGATCTTGAAATTGTCCCGCCCGCCCATGACCAGCCTCACCTTGCCGCCGACCCGCTCCACCAGGCCCGCCTCGTCGGTGGCGTAATAGCCTTCCTCTTGCGCGGCGGCCAGGGCCCGGAGCAGCAGGCCCCGCTCAAAAACCTGCGGCGTCTGCACCAGCCACAGCTCGGAGCGCTCCAGGGTGGCGGCCACCAGCCCGCCCGCGTCGGAGCGCTTCACCGTGTCCGCCGCCGGGGCCGCCGCGATGGCCGCCCCGGTCTCTTGGGCCGCCGCCAGCACCCGCGCGAAGAGCTCGGGCGGGGCCAGGGGGCGGGCCGCGTCATGGATGACCAGCCAGCCGGCCCCCAGCTCGATGGCCGCGGCCACCCCGGCGGCCACGCTGTCCTGGCGCTGGGCCCCGCCGGGCACCACCGCCGCCACCTTGCTCAGGCCGTAGGGCGCGATGCAGCTCTCCCGGGTCTCGTCCTCGGCGCCGGGCGGGCACACCACCACCACCGCCGACAGGGCCGCCGCCGCCTCCAGCGCCATGAGGGTGCGCGTGAGGAGCGGGCGGCCGCCCAGGGAAAGGAACTGCTTGGGCCTGGCCCCGCCCAGCCGGGTCCCAAACCCGGCGGCCGGCACCACGGCCACCACCTTGCTCTGCATAGGCGCCTCGCGGGTGCAAACAAATTGAATTCTAGTATCAGGGGGCTGCCGGCGCAAGCCGGGAGGCTATTCCGGGTTCATGCGGCGGCTGACTTCCCGGTGATAGGCGGCGGTGACCTCGTTGTGGTCCAGCATGCCCAGGATGTGCTGGCGCCCCTGCCTGAGCTCCGCCACCGGCAGCTGGCCGTAGCCGGTTTCCAGGAACTTGAGCAGGGCGTCGTAGAGGCTCTCGCCCAGGCGCAGGCTCACCGGCGGGCTGCTAAGCTCGCCCACCACCACCAGATCGCGCAGGGAGTCCTCGAAGAGCACCGTGCGCACGTTGGTGAACGACAACAGCCCCACGAAGGCGCCGTCGTCGTCGGTGACCGGGAAGATGGTCTGGCCGCTGGTGGCCACCGCCTTTTGCAGCCCCGCGAAAGGCGTGTTGGCCGGCAGGGCGGTGAAGGGCCGCTCGGGCTTGAACACCTGCTCCACGGTCAGCTCTTCCATCACGTTGACCGTCAGGTCGTCCTCGTGGGCCGGGGACTGGAACTTGTTGGCCACCTGCTTCTCGTAGATGCTCGATCCCCGGTTGAACAAAATGGCGATGACCGACACCAGCATCAGGGGGGGCAGAAGGGCGTAGGACTGGGTCATCTCGGTGACCATGATCAGGGCGCCCAGGGGGGCCTTGGCCGCGCCGGAGAAAAAGGCGGCCATGCCCACCAGGCCCACCACCCCGCCGATCATGCCGCCGATGAACAGGGTGGGGCCGAACACCCCGCCGCTGCCTCCGCTGCCTATTGTCAGGCTAGTGGTGGCGATCTTGGCCGTGGCCGCCAGGCACATGATGAGGATGCTCAGTTCGCCGAATATGGCCATCTGCAGATAGCCGTAACCGCCGCCAATGGCCTGGGGTATGAACAGGGCGATGGCCCCGACCCCTAAGCCGCCCAGCATGGGGCGGAAATGTTTGGGGATGCTCAAGCGGCGGAAGGCGTCGCGGGTGCCGTAGAACACCTTGACGTACAGCCCGCCCATGGGTGCGCACACCAGGCCCAGCACCGCGAAGATGGGAAGCTGTCGCGGATCGTGGGCCACGAAGCCCGGCGTGGCGAAGATGGGGTCAAAGCCGAAGACAAAGGTGAACATGGAAAAGGCAATGACCGAGCTGATCACGCAGGGGATGATGGCTTCGCTCTCAAAGTCCTCGCGGTATAGCACCTCCACGCTGGTGATGGCCGCTCCCAGGGGAGCCCGGAAGATGGCGCCCAAGCCGCCCGCGCAACCAGAGAGCATGAAAATACGCCGCTCCTGCACCGACAACTTTAGTACGCGCGACACCCAGGAGCCGAAACCCGCCCCGATCTGGGCGATGGGACCCTCGCGGCCCGCCGAGCCGCCGGTGGACAGGGTTACGATGGAGGCGAAGCCCTTGACAAAGGGCACTCTGGTACGGATGAAGCCCTTTAAATTATGAAAGGCCGAAATCATGGCATCCATGCCGTGACCCTCGGCCTCGGGAGCGAAGGTGTAGACCACCAGACCGGAGATTAGCCCGCCGATGGCCGGTATGAAAAACAACAGCCATGGCCGGTATGGGGTGTGCACAGCCATGTGCACCAGTTGCTCGCCGGCCGGTTCCGGGGAGCCGGCTCCGGCCAAGTAAGCCAAACAAAACCAGCGGGACCACTCCAGGGCCACGAAAAAGGCTATGGCCCCCAACCCCGATACCACCCCTATGAGTATGCTGATAGCGATGCGCCGGGTAGGATCTTGGCGGTAAAACGCCATTAAATCAGCGAGGTGGAATATGGAACGCTTGTTTTTGGTGGCCGCCGGGTTCATAAATTTATGAGGCCTCTTTAGTTATCTAACGGATACAACAGCGAAAAATACCACCACCAGGCCATATGTCAACGTGGTTACATTGCCACTTGCGCTATTGCCAAGCAATGTTACAGAGGTTAGGGTGGGAGAAGTGGTTGGAGTTTGTAAGTTTTTCCTCGGAGAGTGTACATGGCCAAGGCTACGGTTTTGGTGGTCGAGGACGAAAAAGATATCCTCGACGTCGTTGATTTCAACCTGCGTCAGGCAGGATATAGGGTGTTCAAGGCCACTGACGGAGCCGAAGGCTTGCGTTTGGCCAAACACGAGAACCCGGACCTGGTGGTACTGGACCTCATGCTACCCGGCATGGACGGCAAGGAAGTTTGCCGCCGCCTCAAGGCCGGGGAGGACACCAGAGGCATTCCGGTGCTCATGCTCACCGCCCTGTCCAGCGAGACCGACCGCATCATCGGCTTCGAGATCGGGGCCGACGACTATCTTACCAAACCCTTCAGCCCCCGTGAATTGGCGCTTAGGGTACAAGCCATCCTGCGCCGCAGCCAGGAGCCGGTGGTGGACACCGGCCACCTGGAGATAGCCGGGCTGAGCATAGACCCGGAACGCCACCAGGCCCGGGCCGGTGATCAGGAGCTGGACCTCACCGCCACCGAGTTCAAGCTGCTGCATTACCTGGCCGCCCATGCGGGCAAGGTGCAGACCCGCGAAATACTGCTTTCAAGGGTGTGGGGCTATGCCTATGAAGGTTACGCCCGCACCGTGGACACCCATATCAGGCGTTTGCGCAAGAAACTGGGCTCCCTGGCCGACCGTATTGAGACGGTGCGCGGCATCGGCTATCGCTTCCGGGAAGAACGGTGAAAGCGCGCCTCAGCTTCCAAGGCTGGATATTAGGGGGCTGCCTGGTGGTGGTGGTCTCCACCCTGATATTCGTGGCCGTGGTCATGGAGCGCTCCCTGAGCAGCCACATGCTCGAGGTGGTGCGTTCCTCCATGCAGCGGGAAATCCTCACCGTGCGCGAGGTGGTGCGCGACCGCTGGCATCCGGGCGAGGGTATCGCCGCCGGGGACAAGCTGGCCGACGAGATGGGCCGCATCGTGGGGGCCCGGGTCACCCTGATAACCCCCGAGGGCAAGGTGGTGGGCGACAGCCAGATGGCCCGGGACCAGGTTCCCGACATGATGAACCACGCCGACCGGCCGGAAATCATCCAGGCCAAGAAGGAAGGCGAAGGTTCATCGGTGCGTTACAGCTCCACCCTGGGGCTGGACCTGATGTACACCGCCCTTCGCCTGCAAGGGCCGGACGGAAATAACCTTTTCGTGCGTTTGGCCCTGCCGCTCAGCCAGGTGCAGCAGGCGCTCAGCCGCGCCCGCAGCCTGGTGCTGTGGGCTGTGTTTTTGGGCGTTCTTTTGTCCATAGGCGTGGCCTACCTGGTGGCCCGCAGCATCAGCCGTCCGGTTCAAAAGCTCACCCAAACCGCGGCCAGCATCGCCGCGGGAGACCTTTCCAAGCGCTTCACCCGCTACCCGCGCCACGAGATAGGCGAGTTGGGCCAGGCCTTTGACCAGATGGCCGACAACCTGCAAAGCACCATCAACGACATCACCCAGTCCCGCGACCGCCTGGAGGCCATCCTCAGGGGCATGGTCGAGGGAGTCTTGGTCATAGACAACGACGGCCACGTGCTCCTGGCCAACCGGGCCTTGATGGATATGTTGGAGCTAAAGGCGGTGCCCCCGGGACGCCTGCCCTCGGAGATCATCCGCAACGCCGACCTGCTGGAGGCCCTGGACGAGGCCCGGGCGGGCAAAGAGTACGTGTGGCGCGAAATCCAGACCTTGGGCAACACCCCGCGTTTCCTGGAGGCTCATGTGGTGCGCATCTCCGGCGAAGCCGACGGACCGGGCATGGTCTGCGTGTTGCACGACATAACCGAACGCAAGCGCCTGGAAAAGACCCGGCGAGACCTGGTGGCCAACGTCTCCCATGAGCTGCGCACCCCGCTGACCGCGGTGCGCGGCGCGGCGGAAACGCTATTGGACGGAGCCCTGGACAGCCCCCAATACGCCAGTCACTTCGCCGAGCTGATCTTACGCCAAAGCCACCGCCTGGAGCGCCTGGTGCAGGATCTTATGGAGTTGGCCCGGTTGGAGTCAGGCGAATCACCACCGCGGCTCAGGCCCATTGACGCGGCCGAGCTGGCCGACTCGGTGTTGGAGGGGGTAATCGACCTGGCCGAAAGCCAGGGCATCGAGCTGGAACGCCGTCTGCCTCGCGAATCCCTGGTGTTTGCCGCCGATGCCCGCCAGGTGGAGCAAGCGGTCTTGAACCTGCTGGACAACGCCATCAAATACACCGGCAAGGACGGCAAGGTCACCCTGACCATGGAGGAGAAAGACGGCCAGGTAGTTATCAGCGTTAGCGACACCGGGCCGGGCATAGCCACCGAGTTCCAGCCCCGGCTTTTCGAGCGTTTCTACCGGGTGGACACTAACCGCTCCCGGGAGCTGGGAGGCACCGGTTTGGGATTGGCTATTGTCAAACACATCGCCCAGGTGCATCATGGCCGGGTGGAGGTGGTAAGCGCCCCAGGGCAAGGCAGCACCTTCCGGCTGATCCTGCCCCTGGCGCTGGCGGAGGAGGCATAATTCCCGGCGGCGGAGTGTAGCCCGGATATTTCAAGTAGGCTGGGCGGCCATAAACAGCTAACTTAGTGCTTATATGGTCCCTATCAAAAACATACCGGCTTTATCCGGAAATCGTCCGAGCCTGAATCTGGTACGGCCAGCCGCCGGCAGACAAGGCCAACGGCAAGCAAAAGCCGTAAGCCCAGCCAAGGCTAAGTTTAGGCTCGAGCGCGATCGGCAACCAAGTATGTCAAAGACTGGCGCAGCCGGACGCGCGGCCTACATGAATTATTCGGGCTAAGCCATGCAGCCTCCCCTGAATATCGGCATAATCCGCGACGAGAGATTCCTGAAACACCAGACCGGCTTGTCCCACCCCGAGGCGCCGCAGCGCTTGGCCGTGGTTCACCGTATGTTGGACTACGACTTTGCCGCCTCCTTCAGCGAGCGGTCGGCCGAGCCCGCCACCCTGGAGCAGGTGGAGGCCCTGCACACTCCTGATTACCTGCGCATGGTCATCGCCACTGCCCGGCGGCGCTTCACCAACCTGGCCGCCGACACCACGGCCAGCTCGGACAGCTGTTTCACCGCTTTTTTAGCCGCCGGGGCCTGTATACGCGGGGCGCGCGAGGCCCTGTCCGGAGACTTCCAGGCCGGGCTGGCCCTGGTGCGCCCCCCGGGCCACCACGCCCAACCCGCCAAGGCCGAAGGCTTTTGCATCCTCAACAACCTGGGCATCACCGCCCTGGAGTTGCTGCGCCAAGGGCTAAAGCGAATCCTCATCGTGGACTGGGACCTGCACCACGGCAATGGCCTGCAAAAGGTTTTTTACGACTCGCCCGAGGTGTTGTATTTCTCCAGCCACCATTTGCACTCCTATCCCCACACCGGCGACTGGGAGGAGGCTGGAGAGGGGGCCGGAGAAGGCTACACCGTGAATATTTGCCTGCCGCCCGGGGCCGACGACAACGACGTGGTGGAGCTTTACCGCCAGTTGCTGCCTCCGGTGGTGGAGCGCTACCAGCCCCAGATAATTCTGGTGGCCGCCGGATTTGACGGCCACCGCGACGACCCCTTGAGCAATCTGAGCATGAGCGCGGCGGGGTTCGGCGCCTTGGGTCAGCTTTTAGCCGACCTGGGCCCCAGGGGCTGCGGGGCTCCCCTGCTTTTGGCCCTGGAGGGTGGCTACGATCCCACTGATTTGGCCGAATGCCTGCGCCGGATACTGATGGCTTGGCAGGGCGACTCCACCATCTTGGACAAGGCCTCCAGTGAGCGGGGTGCCGAATGGGCCGAGCGGGTCCGCATGGTGCATCGCCGCTACGGCGTGTGGGTGGATTAGAGACGGGTAATGGAAAGAGCACGCATAGCCAGCCGTCAAGAAGGAGCCAACCTTCCTGATTATCCCGCAGCCCGGCGCCACTTTTCCTGGGGTCAGTCAGAGGCCGAGTTCTCTTGGAGCCAAAGTGGCCAAATCAACATCGCCTTTGAGGCTGTGGACCGCTGGGCCTTGGGGGCCAAGGCGGATCATACCGCGGTCATCTACGCCCAGGGCAGCCAATCTCACGCCATAAGCTTTCGCAGGCTGCACCGGGAGTCTTGCCGCCTGGCCAACCTGCTGGCCTCCCTGGGCCTGGAACCGGGGCAATGCCTGGCCATCTTTCTGCCCGCCACGGCGGAGAGTTTTTTCATGCAAGCCGCCTGCGCCCGCCTGGGGCTGGCCTACTGCTGCCTGTCCCCGCATTTGACCCGGGAGCAGCTTAGGGATCAGATCGGTTGTCTGCTACCCGCCGCCTTGATCACCGAGCCTGAGCTGGCTCAACGCCTGCCCTGGGAGTACCGGCCCGAGGGCATCAGGGTGCTCTACACCCGCGAACCGGCAGGCGGCATGGACCCCGGCGACATGTGTCTGCCCGAGGCCATGCGGGGCCATTCCACGGAGCACGAACCCTGTTGGGTGGGGGTGGAGCATCCCCTTTTCATCACCTTCGCCAACACGCCGGACGGTCCAGCCCGGGCGGTGGTGCACACGCACGGCGACATGGCCGGGCAACTGGTCAGCGCGCGTTGGGTGTTGGACCTCAAGGAAAAATCAGTGCTGTGGTGCGATCTGGAGCCCTGGGGCATCGCCGCCACGGTTTACGGCACCTGGGCCCCCTGGCTGTGCGGGGTCACCACCCTGGTGCAGGCCGCGCCCATGCCCGCCTCCACCTGGTACCGCACCCTGGAAGACTTCGAGGTAACCACCCTGTACAGCAGCCCGGAGCGCCTACGTCAACTGGCCCAGGAGGGGGACGATTTGCCGGGGCGCTACGACCTCAGCCGGTTGATGCATCTGGCCACCCTGGGCGAGCCCCTGGACGCCAAGCTGTTTTTCTGGACCCGTAACCAGCTTGGCCTGCCGCCCCATGACACTTGGTGGACGGCCTTCACCGGAATCATCGCCTTGGCCAACCTGCCCAGCCTGGACATCCGCCTGGCCTCCTGCGGCAAGCCCCTGCCGGGCATCGAGGCGGCGGTGGTGGATGACACCGGTAGGCCCCAGACCCTGCTCACCCTGGGCCAGCTATCGCTAAGACCGGACTGGCCGGGCCTGGCCTGCGGGTTCTGGGAGCAAGGGCGCCTGGTGCCCATTGAACATGATCCCAACCAATGGCTTCGCACTGGCGACTTGGCCCTCACCGACGAGGACGGCTACTTTTACATGCAAGGCCGGGCGGACGACCTGATCCGGGTGCAGGACCACATGGTGGGCCCCCATGAGGTGGAAAGCCTGATTCTCGCCCATGCGGCGGTGGAGGAGGTAGCAGTGATCGCCCGGCCCGGCGAGGAGTACCGTCCGGTATTCAAGGCCTTTGTGGTGTTGGCTCCCGGATGGGCCCCCAACACCCGATTGCGCCGGGAGCTGTTGGACAACGCCCTTGCCCGCCTGGCCCCGCGCACCCCCCTGGCCGATCTGGAGTTCACCGACGCTCTGCCCCGCAACCGCAAGGGTCGCTTGCTGCGCCGGGCGCTCAGGGCGGCGGACCTGGGCATCCCTCTGGGCGACACCAGCGATATGCAATAAGGTCTAGCGCAGAGGATTGTAGGGATCGCCCTCATCCACGCGTTGCTGCAGAATCTCCTGTGAATCCCCCCTGGGCACCTGCCCTTCCATCTTGGCGCTTACCACCACTTCCCCATGCTGGTTGGTGTAGAGCGCCTCGGCCTTGGCCCAGCCGCGCGGGTCCACCGAAATGACGGTGACGGTGCAGGTGATGGTGTCGCCGAAAAACACCGGCCGCCGGAAGCGAAAATCCATGCCCGTGGCCAGCCAAGCCAACTGGCCTCCGACCTCGCAAATCATGCCCGCGGTTAATAGCCCATGCAAAATAAGCCGGGGGAAGCCCTTGACCCCGGCGAATTCCTGGTCGTAGTGCACCGGATTGTAGTCCTTGGTCAGGTGCCCGAATGCCTCGGTTTCTTCCCGGCTAAAGGTGCGGGTCACGGCAAAAACGTCACCTGCCTCTATTCCCTGGGCGGCTTTTTCGCGCATGCGGCTCATGGCATCTCCTCAACAGGACAACTCCGCCCAGCATAGCCACGGGGCGCTCCAGGGGCAAGCGGCAGATTTATTTGGAACTTGCCATCGGAATTATCTATTTTAAACGTTTTTAATTATAGGATAATAAAATATATAAGAAGACATCGTCAGGCCTTTGACTATAGTCGACAACGGCTGGGACGCATCAAGGGTCCCAGCAGAGTAATAATTTTAAGCGGCGGGACGCTATATCGGCCTCGGTTATCGACAGCGACTCCATGCAACCAGGCCTGCCCCTCATGGAGCCGCTGCCCCGAAAGGGAGCCGGAGGCGTCCCCGCCGCATCTATTTTTTTGATTTCCTTAAGTCCTGCCCATTCCGGGCACATGAACGCCTACCGGATCACAATTAATCGCCAGGGCCGCCGAACCGGTGCACCTGGTGACCACTGCCGCTTATGTATAAGGCCGCGCCCCGGATCGCATGGCCAGGGACGGGAAAGTGCCAGCCTCATGACCTTGATGTAATGTCCGGCTGGACCTTGGCAGCGCGGCCCAGCTTATAATAAGGTGTAGTCTGGCAAATTCCAAGCGATGTCACTGCAAACGGAAGTGGTCCGTGCCCCAAGACAAACAAAGCCAACCGACTCCCTCAGAAGCGGCTTCCAGCCACGGCCTCAGGCAACAGGAAGCCATGCGCAACGTGGTGGCCTCCATGAGCGACGGCCTCATGGTGATCAACCAGGATGGCGAAATCATCTTCACCAATCCCGCCCTAAGCGGCATCCTGGATTTGTTGCCCGATGAGATGCTGGGCCGGGGTTGGGCGGAGCTGTTTTTCGCCGAGCCTTCCAACCGCGAGTTCAACCAGATCATCGTGGACGTCATAACCGAACGCATCTACCACTACAACAAGCAGGTAACCTACAAGGTGCCCCACGGCGGCACCAAGGATCTGATCATCACCACCGCCTTGTTGCCCAGCCAGGACCAGGAAAAGGAAGTGGGCGGGGTTCTGGTGATGTTCAAGGACGTTAGCGAGCTGACCCAGCTCCACCGGCGCTCCCGGGAATTGCTGCGTCAGTCGCGGCGCCTTTTTCAGGAAAAGCTCGAAAGCTTGGACCGCCTGGCCCGGGCGGTGGCCCATGAGATAAGAAACCCCGTGACCACCATAGGCGGCCTGGCCACCCGTTTGCTTAACGACAAAGACGCCACCAGCCGCGACGCCCGTTATCTCAAGCGCATCTTGGAAGGCACCGCCCGGCTGGAACGGGTGGTGGAGGAGGTGCGCAACTATGCAGACCTTCCCGCCCCGGTGCACCGCAAGGTAGATCTGGCCAAATGGCTGGGCGACATAGTGGCCCCTTTCCGGGAGAAAGCCAAGCGCCAAGGAATACGCCTGAACCTGAGCGGCACCGGCAAAGGACACCCGCCCAGCATGGCCTTGATCGATCCCCTCTTATTGTCCAGAGTGTTGCAGATACTCATAAACAACGCCCTGGAGGCCATGTCCGAGGGAGGAAACCTGAAGATAGGCCTGCTTTGCGACAACATCAGCGGAGTGATCACGGTCAGTGACACCGGCAAGGGCATGAGCCCGGCGGACCTGCCTTATGTCTTTGACCCCTTCTTCACCACCAAGACCGACGCGGTGGGCATGAGCCTGGCCGTGGCCAAGCGAATCGCCTTGGAGCACCAGGGCGACCTGACCGTAATCAGCCGCCCTGGCAGAGGCACCACCTTCACCTTGACCATCCCTCAGGAAGGTGCCCTGACCGAGGAAAATGTGTCTGCGCCCCGGCCGCCGGAAATGAAGTAGGCTGAAGCTGGAGGCTCACATACCCAGGAAGGCTTGGCGAACCCCGTCCGAGGCCAGCATGTCCTTGGCCGGGCCTTGGTCGCGAATGCGGCCGGTTTGCAGGACATAAGCCCAGTCGGAAAGCTCCAGGGCTTCGAGCACGTTCTGCTCCACCAACAGCACCGTGGTCTCACCTTCGGCCTGCAAACGGCGCACCGTCTCGAAAACCTCGGAGACCATCAACGGAGCCAGGCCCAGGCTGGGCTCGTCGAGCATGAGCAGCTTGGGGCTGCTCATCAGGCCGCGGCCGATGGCCGCCATCTGCTGCTCGCCTCCGCTCATGGAACCCACCGTCTGGGTTTTGCGCTCGGCCAGGCGGGGGAACAGCTCGTAGACGTGTTCCAGGTTGCGCTTCTTGGCCGCTTCCTCGCCCACGGTGTAGGCGCCCAGCAGCAGGTTTTCCTCCACGCTCAGAGGGCCGAAGAGCCGCCGCCCCTCGGGCACATAGATCAGCCCCCGGCGCACGATCTCCTCGGTGCGCATGCGGTCTATGCGCTTGCCGTCAAAGATCACCTCGCCCGCGGCCAGCTTCACCGCGCCCATGATGGCCTTGAGCAGGGTGGTCTTGCCCGCCCCGTTGGCCCCCACCACGCCCACGGTCTGGTTGCGCTCAACCTTGATGGAAAGATCGCGCATCACCGGCAGGCCGGAGTAGCGCACGGTAATGCCCTTTACCTCAAGCATCGCCGTTCTCCTTTTGCCGCTTCACGTAGTGATCGCCCAGGTAGGCGCGCACCACCTCCGGGTCCTTGACCACCGCGGCGGGCTCGCCCTCGGCTATCTTGCGCCCGCTTTCCAGCACGATCACCCGATGGCTGAGCTTCATCACCATCTCCAACACGTGCTCGGTGAGCAACAAAGCCACTCCCCTCTCACTGTGGATGCGCTGGAGCAGCTCGATAAGCCCGTCGATCTCCATGGGGTTGAGGCCCGCCCCCACCTCGTCCAGCAGGATCAGCATGGGGTTGCTGGCCAGGGCGGTGGCCAGGGCCACCCGCTTCTGAGCGGCCACGGGCAGCTCGGTCATCATCTCTCCCGCGGTGTCGGCTATGCCCAAAAACTCCATGACCTCCAGAGCCGCTTTACGGGCCGCACTCCGGGAGCGGGTGCGCATGAACGAACCCACCATGACGTTTTCCACCACCTTGAGATCTCCCGAGGCCTGGAAAATCTGAAAGGTTCGTGCCAGGCCCAGACGGGCCACCTGGAAGTCGTTCAGGGGGGTGATGTCCCGGCCGTCGAAAAATACCTGGCCCGAGGTTATCTGGTGGAAGCCCGCGATGCAGTTGAACAGGGTGGTTTTGCCCGCACCGTTGGGACCGATGAGTCCCACCACCTCGTTTTGGTCCACCTCGAAGGTGACGTCATGGTTGGCCACCAGGCCGCCGAAGCGCTTGGTCACATTGTTTATCTGCAGCAGAGCCATGGCCTCACCTCCGCCGCGCCCGCACCGCTTCCACGATGCCGTATACGCCGCGCGGTTGGGCAGCGGCTATCACCATGATGATCAACCCGTACAGGGCCAAGTCCATGCCCGCGAACCCGGCTTGGCCTCCCAGCCAGGAGCCCAGGTAATTTTTCATGGGCACCAGGATGGCCGCCCCGATTATGGGCCCCCACATGGAGCCCGCTCCGCCCAGCATGGCCATCATGGCTATCAACACCGACAGGTCCAGGCTCATGGTGTCCTCGGGCTCAATGTTGAAGTTGTAGCAGGCATGGAAAGAGCCCACCATGGCCACGTAGGCGGTGGCCACGGCATAGGCCTTGATCTTGGACCAGTGCACGTCTATGCCCAGGCTGCGGGCCACGTGCTCGTTGTCCTTTATGGCCCTGAGCTGGTAGCCCAGGCGCGAGTGTCTGAAACCGTTCTGATAAATCAGGCCAATCAGGAACATGCCCAGCAGGATGTAATAGTAGTAGTAATCCTCGCGGAACTGGAGATAGAGCCAGTTGGGGAAGCCGCCCTTGAGGGGGATTTCCAAGCCCCTGGCCCCGCCCACGAAATCCCACACCTCGAACAGGTCCTTGAGCACCAAGCTGGTGGCGATGGTGGCGATGGCGAAGTAGTGGCCCTTTAGCCTGAACAGGGGGTAGCCGATGATAAAGGAATAACCCACGGCAAAGGCCATGCCCACGGGCATGGAGAACCAGAAGGGCACGTCCCAGCGGATCATCATCACCGCCGTGGTGTAGGCGCCGATGCCCACGTACTGGGCCTTGCCCAGGTCCACCTGGCCGCCGTAGCCGCCGATGAGGTTCCAGCCCATGCCGTAGAGGCTGAACATGAGGAACTGGATCATGGTGGCCATGCCGAAGCTGGAGTGGGGCATGGCCGGGAACCACAGCAGAAAGGCCAGGGCCACGGCGGCCAGACCCAGCTCGGTGCGGGGCAGATCTCCGAAATCGAAGGCGTTCTTTATTGCTTCCATCCGAAGAGCCCCTGTGGCCGAAAGACCATGATCAAGAAGTAAACCGCGTACACCATGGTGTACTTGAAGCTATGGATTTCCAGGCCCCTGAGGCCCGCTGCGTCGATAGCTCTCAGGATGGCGTCCCATACCGGCGGCAGGTTGACTATGAAGCCGATGAGGATGCCCGCCACCAGGGCCCCGCGCACGCTGCCGAAGCCGCCCAGGGCCACGGTGGCAAAGGCGATCATGGTGAACAGCAGGCCCACCCCCGGTTCCACCGGCCAGAAGTTGACCAGCAGCCCGCCGGCCACTCCCACCGAAGCCCCGCCCACGGCCCAGGCCAGGGCGTTCATGTACTCGGTGGAGATGCCCATGTAGCGGGCGCCCTCGGCGTCCAGGCTGGTGGCGGTGATGGCTTTGCCCACCTTGGTGCGGTTGATGAGCCACCACACCACCGCGAAGCTAAAGAGGCTGAGCACCGCGGCGGCCAGCTTGGTGGACTCCAGCACAATGCCCGGCCCCACCAGGATACTCTTGCCCACCAGCCAGCCCTCGTGCATGATGCGCGGCTCGCTGCCCATGAAAAGCAAGGCCAGGTTGCGCAAGAAAATCATCAGCCCAAAGGTGCCAAAGAGCTGGGCTATCATGGGCCCTCGCAAGAGAAAGCGTATGAGCCCGAAGTAGCACATCACCCCCAGCACCGCGCCCACCAGCCCGGCCAGGGGCAGGGTCAGCACCGGGTCCACCCCCAGCAGGGGGCTGGTCAGCAGGGTGGTGTACATGCCCACCATCAAAAATTCGCCGTGGGCGAAGTTGACGATGTCCATGACCCCGAAGATGACCGTGAGCCCCAGGGCCACCAGGGCGAACACCAGCCCCATGAGCAGGCCGGAGACCACTGATTTAAGGATTTGGATGCCTAGTTCTTCCATGCCGTCTCCGCGAGGCGGGGGCGTTCCCCTGCCCCGGCTGGGGACACGTGTTTCCGGGCCGGGCTCCATGTCCGGCCCGGAAACACAGCTTACTTAACAGGTTCGGCTAAGCGCCGGCCTAGTAACCCTGGAAGGGATAGACCATGGGCGCGGTGGCGATATCAAAGGGATAGACCACCTCCAGGCCGACCTTGCCGTCCTTATGCTTTTGGTACTGGCCGATGAGGCCTCCGCCCAGCACGTTCTGGCCGATCTCCTCGCCCTTGGTGGAGAACTTGACCCCCACCCAGGGGACCACCAGCTGGCTGCCGGGAATACTGATGGTGTTGCAGGCCGCCTGAATGGCCTTGGGCTCGGTGCTGCCGGCCTTTTCCAAAACGTAGACCCAGGTCTGCAAACCGGTGAAGGAACGGGCGCTGGCCCCGCCCAGATCGTGGCCCATCATCTTTACGTAAAGCTCGTTCACCTGACCGGCCAGGGGCTTCATCTTGACCACGCTGGGCAAGAACACCGAGCGGGTGAGGATGCCCACGATGTCGTCGCCCAAGGCCACGAACTCGGGCTTGTCAAAGCCGGCGTCCTGGCCCCAGATGATCTTGGGCTTGGCCTTCATGGACTTGAGGGTCTTGATCATCAAAAGGGCGTCAGAGGTGTAGGAGGCGAACAGCATGGCCCCGGGCTTGGCCGCGATCATGCTCTGGACCTCGGAAGACAGGTCCGGGCTCTTGGCCGCGTAAAGAATGTTGGAGGCCAGGTTGAAGCCATACTCCTTGGCGAAGTTCTGAATCTCGATGGAGACGTTGGAACCCCACTCGGTCTTTTCGCAGGCCGAGGCCAGGGTGTTGATCTCATCGCGAGGAATCGCCTTGAGCCCCTTGGCCTTGCCCTTGGTCAGGCCCACCAGGAACTCGAACAGGTCCTTGGTGAACCACTT
>JAHLLJ010000087.1 GCA_020444205.1 Deltaproteobacteria bacterium
CGCAGCCGCAAGCCCCAGATGGCCCTGGCCGAGGAGCTGGGCATCAGCGATTATCCCGCCCCGGCGGGTGGCTGCCTGCTCACCGAGCCTGGCTTCAGCCGCCGCCTAAAGGACCTGTTTACTCACCAGCCTGACGCAGGCCTGGCCGAGGTGGAGCTCCTGAAGCACGGGCGGCACTTGCGCCTGAGCCCCAAGGCCAAGCTGATCGTGGGGCGCAACCAGCGCGAGAACCAAATACTAGAGAACTTGGCCCCACCCACGGCCCACTGGCTCATCACCCAGGGCCTTCCCGGCCCCCTGGGCCTGTACTTTGGCCTCACCGAGGGACCGGACCTGGAGCTGGCCGCCGCCCTGGTAGCGGGCTATGGCAAGGCCAAGCCTAACCAAGTGGTCAGAGTGCAGGTGGACCGCCGCGACGCCCTGGAGGTGGCCGCCCAGGGTCCCCGCCTGGCCGCCGCCTATCTTTTGTAAGGGTAGGTTTACTGCTCGGCAGCCCGGTAGTTCAGGGTGCGCACTAAGGGAATGCCGTCTTCGAACACGTCGATGAGGTTCATGCAGGCGTACTCCTGGTCCAGGCGGAAGACGCGTTCCATGGGCATGCCCAGAAGCTTGGCCAAAAATACCCGGTTCACTCCCGCGTGGCTGATCACGCACACCTCGCGGCCCTGGTTTTCGCCTATGATGTCCTGAAACACCGGGATGATACGCTCGGCCAGGTCTTCCAGGGATTCGCCCTCGGGGATGCGGTATCCGGCCAGATCGCTCCAGCGGGCCTGCATCTCTTCGGGGTACTGCTCCTGCAGGGTCTTGAAGCTCAGGCCCTCCCACTTGCCCAGGGAAAGCTCCCTAAGGTCGTGGCGGATCATGGGCTTGCGCCGGGGTTCCTGGGTCTTGCCCACCGCCTCGGCCACCAGCAGGGAGCGTTGCAGGTCGCTGCAATAGACCGCGGCCACCTTTTTTTGCTTCATGTAGCCCACGATGCCCCTTAGCTGCTTGTTGCCGTTGCGGCTCAGGGCCACGTCGGTGTGGCCGAACACCACCCCATCGGCCCCGCCGCGCACCTCGGGGTGGCGCCACAGGTACAGGCGGGTGAAAACTTGCTTGCGGAATAGATTGGAGCGGGCCATGCTGCCTTCCCATTATGGGAGGCCGGGTGGACGGCCCCCGGCCCCTGTGTTATTCTCGCGAAAGGTTACCATGATTGCCCATGTGAGCACCACGCCCGGGGGAATAACATGACCCGACGCCTTATTTTGACCGCATCCTTGCTTCTGAGCTTCATCCTCATGGCCGCTCCGGCCCTGGCCCTCAAGGGCCCCAAGATCGCCTTCGACTCCAGGGAGGTGGTCTTCAAGGATGTCGTGGAAGGTAAGGAACTCACAGCCATTTTTCACTTCACCAACACTGGTGACCAGAACCTTATCATCGACAAGGTAAGCCCCTCCTGCGGTTGCACCGCCAGCCGTTGGGACAAGGTAACCCCGCCCGGTAAAAAGGGCACGGTGACCCTGCTGCTGGACACCACCGGCATCGGTGGCTCCTTCCGCAAGACCGCCTCGGTGGCCACCAACGACCCCAGCAACCCGGTGGTGATGCTGATCATGACCGGCGAAACCATGGGGCGCATCAAGGTGGACAAGGGGCGGCGCATCAGCCTCAAGGGCTGCTTGGGCCAACCCGTTACCGCCAGCGCGACGTTAAGCGACCCCAAGGGCGGCAAGCTGGTGATCACCGGGATCGAAAACCCCATGTCCGACTACCTGGACGTGAAGCTGACCCCCAGCAAGGACGGCAAGACCTACACCCTGGACCTGGCCTCCAAGGCCAACGAGCCCTTGGACTTTGCCGGGCCCCTGTTCCTCAAGGCCCCCGGCGGCCCGCCGGTGAGCGTGTGGGTGGTGGCCGAGGTACGCGGTCCCTTCACCGTGCGGCCCCATGAGGTAATGTTCGGCACCATTGCCAAGAATCATCCCAAGCCGCCCAAGCGCTCGGTGCTGGTCAAGAAGGCCTGCGCGGACAAGCTCAATGTGGAGTTGATCGACTACAATAAGAAGCTGTTCATCGTGGAGCGCTTCCCTCAGAAGCAGGGCGACGAGCTCTTGCTGGTGGTCACCCCCATTCTGGAGAACCTGCCCACCGGGCCCTTTGAAGAGGACCTGCTGATTCAGATGGACCAGCGGGCCTTTACGGTCAAGCTGACTGGACGTATCAGGTAAGGCGGCTTCGCCAGGCAGCCGGGGGCTGCGGCTTTGTCGTCGCGAGAAGCGTAGCGACGAAGCGATCTCTGCTCCACAACGATGCTATTGAGACCAATGCCCGGCTGGGATGCCAGCCGGGCAATTTTTTTGGGGGCGGGGGTAAGGCCCGCTGCTACCTTTGCCGCTTGTTTAAACCACACGTCTTGTCGTCGCGAGGTGCGGCCCTTGGGCGCAACGAAGCGATCTCTGCGCGAAGAAGACCTCCCGGCACACAAATCACTCCTCAAGCAGGGCGCCCCACTCCTGCTCCAGCTTCCTCCAGCAACAGCCGTCATCACGAGGAGCATCTCTGGGGAGATGCGACGTGGTGATCTTCCACTTCCCCCAGGCGGGAGGGGTTGAGGCTTGGAGGGCGGAGGGGATCAACCGAATCTGGCCAGCGCAGGCATGGCAAAGGAAATGGAAGATTGCCACACAGCGACGGAAGTGACGGCCTTTATTTTCCCAGCTTTTGCCTCCGCCGCTGTTCGCAATGACGGCTATAAGCTGTATGGGAGGCGGGTAGAGTGTGCCCTGATCAGGCGTTGAAGACCACGCGCGGGCGTCTCCTTTGAGCATAGATTGCTTCGTCGCTAGGCTCCTCGCAACGACAATAAGGTGTTGTTGGGTTTCGCATCGCTCTACCCAACCTACGCATCTACTTAATTTTATTTACAAATAGTGTGGGTTGGCGTGGAGGGCTTCCCAGCCCGAAACCCAACAGTTCCTACTCCTCTCGCGGGCTCAGCAAACTCAACGCGGCGATGGCCAGCCAGGCACTAAGGGCATTGGTGAGAACGTCGCGCAGGTCGAAGACCCGCTGGGGATGGAAGTACTGGGCCACCTCGTCGGCCAGGCCCACCAGGGCGCAGCAGGCCCCGGCCCAGATAAGGCGCGCCGCGCCACCCTTCCAGTGCCCGGCCGCGCGCCAGGCCAGAATGCCCAGCACTCCATAGAGCAGCAGGTGGGTGCGCTCGATCAACAGCGGCTGCCACCAGGCCAGGAGGCCCAGGCCGATCAAGCACAGCACCGCTCCCAAGCCTCGGCCCGCCCGTTGCGCGGGCGCCAGGCTCCTGATGCGCCACCCCACCCAGGCCGCGAAGCCCACCCCGGCCAGAGCCAGCAGCAGCATGGCCCAGGTGCCCCGCGCCCCTTGGAACCAGGGGCCCAGGGCCCGGCCATAGTACATGCCCACAAAGATGAGCCCCACCCAGACCAGGCACAGGGCCGGGTCCCAGGCGCGGCTCCTGGCCGGCATCACAAGTCCTGTTCAGCCTTGATGCGTAGCTCGTCCACTCCGGCGGCGTAGCCTCCGGGGTGGCCGAAAAGAAAGGAGCCGGACACAAAACAGCGGGCCCCGGCCGAGTACATGCGCCCGATGGTGGTGTCGTCGATGCCACCGTCCACCTGGATGAGAATTTCCTTGTCCGCCATGGCGGCCATCTCCGTGAAGCGGGCCACCTTGTCCACCACCGCCGGGATGAAGGCCTGGCCCGAGAAGCCGGGGTTTACGCTCATCATCAGCACGTAATCCAGATCGCCCAGCACCCACTCCAGGCCGTCCAGGGGGGTGTGGGGGTTCAGGGCCACCCCTGCCTTGGCCCCCAGCTCGCGGATGCGGGTCAAGGTGCGCTGCAGGTGGGTGCAGGCCTCCAGGTGCACACTGATCCAGTCCGCCCCGGCGGCCACGAAGTCTTCCAGCAAGTCATCGGGATTGGAGATCATCAAATGGCAGTCCAGGGGCAGCTCGGTCACCGGCCTGAGCGCCTTGACCACCGGCGGGCCGATGGTCAGGTTGGGCACGAAGTGGCCGTCCATCACGTCCACGTGAATCCAGTCGGCCCCGGCCTCTTGCACGGCCCGCACCTCTTCGCCCAGGCGGGCGAAGTCGCTGGATAGGATGGAAGGGGCAATTTTGATCATGGGGTTCTCCTAGACTGTCCGCTAATCCTTGTCCTAGATTTTACCTAAAGTTTGATAGCGTATTACCCATTTTACCATTCGTTTTATCTACTATCGCTTTTAAGCTATTACCGCTTCCTGAATTAAGTAAAGAATCTTCGATAACATTTATATGTTCTTCAGAATTTTCACCAGTAAAGCCCATACAAAAAACCAACGACAATCTCAAATATTCTAATATCTTCTTAGAATTATCGTTGATAACTGCGCTCTTTAATCCTTTTATTTGTCGACCGTGGACCACACTATTTCTGATACCATAACAATAGTCTACTGTTTTATATACCTCCTTGGGATCATAACCTATTGCGCCCATCAATTTTGCTGTACGCATACTTAGTTTATATGCGTTCTCGCCCCGATCCTTACTTTTCGACAGTATGGCTTCAAGTCCCATGACAGCTGTCATCAAAGAACGCTCTTTATCAAGAGGCTCTAACAAAGCATGATAATATCTTTCCAATGCAATATCTATTTTAAATTGATTGCCGTTTTTCTTCCACCCTTCATATTGGATAACTATTTCTTTGGAAAATTTAATAAAATTCCTTTTTGCCTGCGGAACTATTGTATATTTATATTTTTCTGTGTGTCTTAAGCTAGAAGAACTCCAAAACATCCTTCTACCTATAAGAGGTGACTGTTGTGTAGTTTTTATTCTTTTTGGATAGACAGAACCCAACCTATATAGTCGCATAACCATTAAATATTTACCAATATAATCCATCATATTAACTATCAGCTTGCCACAAGCGTTGATTTCTAATATAGACCCAGTAACGGCAAAAAAGTCAATAGGACTGAACAAAGAAGTCCCTTCATGCTCATACCATACAAAATCCTTTTTTTGCGACTTTCTCAATACTATTGTATCGTTAAAGTTTATTTGATTAGTTCCAAGATACACGCCTTCTAAGAATATTAATACGTTCTGTTTATAATCCCCTGTTTTAATGGTAGTTAAAAATAAATGTAGCTCCTCAATTAGCTCATCATCTGTCAGCCCACCTTCGAAATCCCTGACTAATATTTCAGCAATAAAATTTTTAAGCCATACACCTACCTTCTGAGTATTATCATCTTTCCCAACTCTATTATTAATCAATTCTTTATTTTTATTATATATCTCATCGACGACTCCTATAAAGGTTTTTTCATTAGACACCTCTTCCTCTAGATAATTGCCGATGATTGGTCGCCAGTCTAGTTCTTCTATCTGTTTAGTTAAATGAGTACTTCCACGCTGCTTCTCGGTAGCAACAAATGCTTTAGGAAAATGTTTAATAGCTTTATACTTATTAGGTTTCGCTCCCGTTTTTTCTACATATTCTTTAATGCCTTCTCTGACCCCGCTTACATACTTTTTTAGTGTAGACAATCTCATTTGCACCCCCTATGCCCCTCTTTCACCAACCTGGCCGCGAAAAAGGCGTCCGCCCTATCCCTGTGCGGGATGGTGCGGAAAAAGCCATCCTCGCCGATGCAGGTCCTGATCGCTGGGGCCAAATCCTGGGGCCATTCTAGCCGCAGGCCGGGGCAACGGGCAAGCAGCCCGGCCACTACCTGGTCGTTCTCGGCCCGGGTCACGGTGCAGGTGACGTAGAGCATGGCCCCGCCGAGCTTTAGCAGCTCGGCTGCCTTGGCGGCCAGCCCCAGTTGCAGCTTGGCCAGGCGGGCCGGGTCCTCAGGAGTGCGCCGCCAGCGCACGTCCGGCCTGCGGCCGCATACCCCCAGGCCCGAGCAGGGGGCATCCACCAACACCCGGTCCAGGCTGGCGTCCATGTTTTTCAAGCTCAAGGCGTCGGCCTGCTTCACTGAGACCCACTGCGCCCCCAAGCGGCCCAGGTTTTTGCGCAGAGCCCGGATGCGCGCCGGGCTGGGGTCCACGGCCCACAGCCTGCCCTGGCCCCGCAGCAAGGCGGCCAAGTGCCCGGTCTTGCCCCCCGCCCCGGAGCAAAGGTCGGCCACGGCCATGCCCGGCTCCACGGCCAATAGATGGCTCATTGCCTGGGCTGCCGCGTCCTGGATGGAGAACAGGCCGCTTTCAAAGCCCGGAAGCTGGGCGGCCGGAATCTTGACCCCGCGCAGCATCAGACCTTCGGGGCTCAGGGGATGGGACTTGACCTCTGAGGCGTACTCGCTAAGGCTGGCGGCCAGGTCCTCACGCTTGGCGCGGGCCGGGTTGACCCGCAGGGTCAGGGGCGGCTGGGCCTGGTTGGCCTTTAGCCACGCCTCCACCACCTCCGCCGGGTGCTGGGCCAAAAGCTCGGCCACCAGCCAGGCGGGGTGGGAGTAGGTTAAGGACAGGCGCTGAACCGGGTCGGCCTCGGCTCTGGGCATGGCCACCTCTTGCCAGCTTTTGACCACCCGGCGCAGCACCGCGTTGATGAGCTTTTGCCCCCGCCGGGCCGGGGTGGCCTTGGCCAAGTCCACCGCCGCCGATACCACCGCATGGGCCGGGGTGGACAACAGCACCGCCTCGGCCGCGCCCAGGCGCAGCACGGTCAGCACCGGCAGGTCCAGCTTTTTGAGGGGTCGGTCCAGATGGGCGGCCAGAAGATGGTCCAGGTAAAGGCGGTTGCGCAGCACCGCGAATATCAGGTTGGTGGCAAAGGCACGGTCGCGGGGCGCAGCCTTTTCCAGGTGGCGGGCCAGGCTGCTTTCCAACAAGGCCGGGCCGGAATCCAGCTCCAGCAAGACGCGGAAGGCGGCGCGGCGGGGTTGGCTCATGCTCCCAGCCGTTCGCCCGCGGCCGGCCCCGCGCCTCTCAGGAACTGAGCTGCCTCCATGCGCCGCTTACCGGCCGCCTGCACCGAGCCCAGGGCCAGGGCCCCCTGGCCGCAGGCCACGCAGAGCATGTCCGGGGCCTCCTCGCAGGTCAGCACAGTGCCCGGGGCCTGCCCCTGGTTGCTTTCTAAAACTTTAGTGGGCGCGAAAAGCTTGAGCGGCTTACCGCCCAGGGTGGTGTAGGCCCCGGGCCAAGGGTCCAGGCCCCGCACCCGGCGGTCCAGCTCCACCGCGCTCTGGCTCCAGTCCAAGAGGCCGTCACTTTTGCTGAGCATGGGCGCCCAGGTGGCGGCCTGGTGATTTTGCGCCTGCCGGGGCGCATTGCCCGAGGCAATGGCCTCCAGGGTGGGCAACAGCACCTGAGCCCCCATCTCGGCCAAACGATCGGCCAGGGAGCCGGCGGTCTCTTGGGCCCCGATGGGGCAGGCCTTTTGATAGATCACCTCGCCGGTGTCCAGGCCCTGGTCCATGAACATGCTGCTCACCCCGGTGCGCTCATGGCCGCGCAGGATGGCCCAGTTTATGGGCGCGGCCCCGCGCAACTGGGGCAGCAGGGAGAAGTGGATGTTCACCGCGCCCAGGGGAGCGGCGGCCAGCATCGCCGGGGAGAGGAGCTGACCATAAGCCAGCACCACCATGGCCTCGGGCTTGAGAGCGGCCAAACGCTCCAGGGCTTGGTCGGCCTTGGCGGGCTGGTACACCTCGATACCCAGCTCGTCGGCCACCGCGGCCACGGGTTGGCGCTTTAGCTTGCGGCCCCGCCCGGCCCGGCGGTCTGGCTGGGTCAGGCACAGGACCACCTCGTGCTCGGCCGCCGCCGCCCGGAGGCAGGGCAAGGCTATATCCGGGGTGCCCCAAAAAGCCAGGCGCAGACGCCTCACTCGTCGCCCCGCTTGATCTGTTTTAAGCGGCGTTTTTTGTACATGGAACGCTTGAGCGGGCTGATGCGGTCCAGGAACAGGCGGCCTTCCAAGTGGTCCAGCTCGTGCTGCAGGCAGATGGCCATGAGGCCCTCGCCCTCCACGGTGATGGGCCTGCCTTCGGCATCCATGGCCTTGACCACCACCCGTTCGGCCCGGGTTACGTCGCAGGTGAACTCGGGCACGCTAAGGCAGCCCTCCTCGAAAACCACCTGGCCCTCCATCTCCACTATGCGGGGATTGAAAAGCACCAGGGGCTCGCGCTCTTCGTCCCTGGCCGAGCAGTCTATAACCACCAGGCGCAGATCTTGGCCCACCTGAGGGGCGGCCAGGCCTACTCCTGGGGCGGCGTACATGGTTTCCAGCATGTCCCTGGACAGCTGCTTGAGGTCTTCATCCACCTCCTGTACCTGGCGGCAGATCTTGCTCAGCAGGGGGTCGGGGAAGGTCTTTATAGGCAATACGGCCATTGTTCTCTAAATCCGGTTGTTTGGTTTCCGGCTAAGTATAGCGTGCCATGCGGCGGGGATAAAGCCCGGCGAGGCTTTACCTGGACGCCGCCCTTATGTCAGCATAATAAGGGCCAGCCCAAAAGGAGCATGCCTTGACTTGGCCCGCGCCCGCCCGAGTGCACCTCGAGCCTTTTACCTGGGAGATCAACTTCGGCCTCAGCCCAAAGCGCCGGGGCGAGTTGGAGCCAGAGCTTCGCCGCCTGCTGCATGAGCTTTTCCTGGACCACCCGGAGTACGACCGCCTGTATTTGCAGCACTTTCTGGGAGCGGACCTTTATATGCGGGTTTTTCGCGGGCCGGAGCTGGCCGGGCTTTTCATCAGCGAGCTTACTCATGTGGACCATCATCCGGTTTTGCACCTGATCCTGGGCATGGTGCGCCCCAGGGCCGCCAGCCGGGGCCGGTTGATGCCCCATTCCATCGGCCTTTGCCTGCGCCTGGCCGCCCAGGCCTTTGGCAAAGGGGACTTCTACGTGGCCTTGCGCACCGCCAACCCCCGGGTGGTGGCTAAGCTGTGGGAAAGCCCCTGGGCGCGGTTTTATCCCCGCCTGGACTGGAACACCGGCGACGAGCAGCTAAGGTCGCTGCGCCCGCGCCTGTGCGGCAAGCTCTTCGGGGCGGACCGCTGCTCCCTGGAGGGAGTGGTTTTTCATGACATCTACCCAGAGCCACCCTGGCACGGCAAGCCTCCCCAGCACCACGACCAACGGGTCAATGATTTTTGCGCAGACCACCTGGGTCCACGCGACGCCTTCTTGTTCCTGGGGCCCACCAAGGCTCCGCTCACAGGCCTGCCGGGCATTGAGCTCGCCTGGCCACGGGGCGGCTGGAGGGATAAGGGCTAGAGATCACCTAGGGGCAGCTTTTGCTGAACTCCCAGGGCGGCGGGCAGGCGCACCCTGGCCACAGCCCCGCCGCCTTCGCGATTGGCCAGCTCTATGCGGCCGCCATGCTCCTCCACAATGCGCCGGGCCACGGGCAGGCCCAATCCGGTGCCTCCCTTTTTGGTGGTAAAGAAGGGGGTGAACATCTCTCTTGCCGCTTCGGGGTCCAGGCCAGGGCCCTGGTCGCGCACCTCCAGGAGCACCCCATCGGCATTGGGTTGGATCGTTACCTCGATCACCGGATGCTCTCCGCTGGCTTGCAGGGCGTTGTTGACCAGGTTTATCAACACCTGGCTCAGGCGGTCGGCGTCGGCCATTATGGGCGGCAGGTCGCCATCGCGGCTTACGCTCAGCTCGGCCCCGGCGCGGTTGATTTCCGGCTCCATGAGCTCGGCCACGTGCTCCACCACCGAGGCGGGGTCGGTTTCGCGCCAGTCGTACTTGTGGGGGCGCGAGAGGTCGCCCAGCTCGTTGAGAATAGTCTCCAGGCGCTCCACTTCGCTGGTGATTATATTCAGCTTATTCAGCACCTTGTCGCCGAGCTCCGGTTCGCGCTCCAGTTGGCGGGCAAAGCCGCCGATAAGGGTGAGCGGCGAGCGGATCTCGTGGCTCACCGTGGCCACCATCTCCCCCAAAATGGCCAGGCGCTGGCTCTGGCGCACTTCCTGCTCCAAGCCGGCCTCTTTGCTCAGGTCGCGGATAATGGCGGTCATGAGCAGGCCGCCGGCCACCTCGGCGGTGGAAAAGCTGATGTGTATGGGGAAGCGGGAGCCGTCGCGGCGCTCGGCCTCCAGCTCGGCGGTGTGGCCGATGAGCTTGCCCCGGCGGGTGCGCACGTAGCGCTCCACATAGTTGCGGTGGTGTTCGCGATGCTCCGAGGGAATCAGGGGAGAAAGGTCTCTGCCCATGATCTCCTGGCGGCCATAGCCAAACATCTTTTCGGCGGCCGCGTTGATGTAGACCACCTCGTGGTTTTCATTGATGGTAACTACGCCAAGCTCAGCGGTTTCCACGATTTGCCTGAACTTTTCCAGCTCCTGGGCCACCTCATGGAGATCGGATCGGCAGGTATTGTCTTCACCCGGAGTGGGGTCCATGGCAAATCCTGAATAAGGGTATGTCTAATTTTTTAGCAGAAGCACTCCTGCGGGGCAAGACAATCTCCCGAAGGACCGGGTCCAGTTTTCTTTGGCCGCCAAAGGATCAGGGCCGGGTTTTTAATCCGGCCCTGAGCGGGGAGGGGGAAGGCCGGTGACCTTCCTGGGGGGAACGACCACCCTGTATGCGTCCAGTGCACCCTGTCGGAAAGGTTTTCGGCACGCTTACGGGGTGGAGAGAGGGCAAACATCTAGTGGTACGGTGCATTTTATGTTAGATGCAAGGTAACAAGGTAGTTAACACCATGTCAAGCACAAAAACTACATATTGTATAGATTTTTTCAGTTCCCACAAAATGTTGGCCAAGGTGGGCCGGGAACCGCCACTGATCTTAGGTGTTAAGCTGCGCCAGAAAATCCACGGTTTGCCGCTTTAGTGCACTGAGGCCGCTCCACCAGAAGTGGTCACCCCCAGGGTGTACCTTCAGGGTGCCCAGTGCACCCATAGCGTGCATGTAGGCCTCCAGCTTGGTCAGGTCTCCGTACTCGTCGCGCTCGCCGGTGATGACCAGCAGCGGCCCGCGCGCCTCTGGCCAGGGGGGCAGGTCGCCCAACACGTAGGGCGGGGATACCCACACACCTCCGGCCAGGCCGGCGACCCTGTCCGCCGCCCGGGCGCCCACCAGAGAGCCAAAGGAATAGCCCATGAGCACCAGGGGCCCTGGGGCCTTGTCCGCCAGCCAGGCCGCGGCGGCGATCACGTCATCCTGCTCTGCCCCGCCATTATCGTGGCTGCCGGTGCTGTTTCCCACCCCCCGAAAATTTATGCAAAGCGAGGCCCAACCCGCCTCGGAGGCCGCCTGGGCCAGGGCGTCGACCACGTTGTTGTGCATGGAGCCGCCGTAAAGGGGATGGGGATGCAGGATCAAGGCCGCCCCCTCGGCTTGGGCCGGCAGGTCGAGCCTTGCTTCCAGGCTCACCTGCCGGTCCACCGCGATGACGACCTGCTGGGTGCTCACTCGCGGCCGCCTCCCACGGAGCGGATGCGGTCGGTGATGGGGCGCATGTCGCCGGTTTGCATGAAACGCTGGTGGAAGCCGAAAGCCTCGGCCAGCAGGTGCGGCTCATGGCCGCCGGTTTCATGCACGGCGCGCTGGTAGTAGTCCATGAGTTGGTCGCGATACATGGGATGGGCGCATTTGTTGATGATCGCCTCGGCCACCTGACGGGGAGTCAGATTGCGGGTATCCACCAGGCCCTGTTCGGTGATGATCACGTCCACCGAGTGCTCGGAGTGATCCACGTGGCTGACCATGGGCACAATGCTGCTGATCGCTCCGCCCTTGGCGGTGGAGGGGGTGACCATGAAGGAAATGGCGCTGTTGCGCTCAAAGTCTCCCGAGCCGCCGATGCCGTTCATCATCTGGCTGCCCATGACGTGGGTGGAGTTTACCTGGCCGTAGATGTCTATTTCCAGGGCAGTGTTTACCGCCAGGACCCCCAGGCGGGCGATGACCTCCGGGGAGTTGGAGATCTCCACCGAGCGCAGCACGATCTTTTCCTTGTAGCGTTCCAGGTCATTGAAAAAGAGTTCGCGGGCATGCGCGGACAGGGTCAGGGCCGATCCCGAGGAGGCACGCACCTTGTCCATGTCGATGAGTTCCAGAACCATGTCCTGCAACACTTCGGAGTAGATGCTCAGGTCGTGGAAGAAGTCGTCTTCCCTAAAGCCCGCCAAGACCGCGTTGGCCACATCGCCCACTCCGGACTGCCAAGGCAGATTTTCGGGTATGCGGCCCTTTTTGGTCTCGTGGCGTACAAAGTCCAAAAGCTGCTCGGCAATGAGCAGCGACACCTCGTCGGGCTCTGAAAAATAGGCGCAGGCGTCGGACTCCTGGCTGTAGACCACGGCCACCACTTTGTCGGGATCCAGCTCGATGAAGGGCTTGCCTACCCGGTCGCCGGCCCGGTAGATGGGAATGGGCATGCGCCAGGGCGGGTCCTCGGGAATGTAGATGTCGTGGATGCCTTCCAGCTCGGGCGGATCAGCGTCGGCCACCTCCAGGATGACCTTGTCGGCCATCTTTACGTAGCTGGGGGTGTTGCCCACGCTGAGGGTGGGGATGAGCTGGCCCTTTTCGGTTACCGCGGCCACCTCCACCACAGCTACGTCCACCGGCCCCCAGGCCCCGGAGCGCACCGCGGCCGACAGGCCGGAAAGGTGGTCGTCCTTGAACAGGATGTCCCCTTGGTTGATGGCCTTACGCATGCCCCGGTCGCTCATGTAGGGGCGGCGCCATTTGACCATGCCGGCTCTGGCCAAGACTCCGTCCACCGCATCACCGGTGGAGGCGCCGGCGTAGATGTTTATCTTCATCTGCTCGCCGGCTTCGGCCCGCTTTACCAGTTCGGCGGGGATGAGTTTGGGATAACCGGCGGTAAAACCGCTGATGAATAAGCTGGTACCGTCTTTAATGTGGCTTGCCGCCTCGGCGGCACTGGTAATCTTGTCCCGCAGAGGTGCATAGCGTATTCGTTGTTCAGGCATGATTGCAGTTACTCTCAGTTCAGGTTACGCTGGCACAAGCACTGACCCAAGGCTAACACAACAATACCCCCTATACGAGTGTCTGAACCAAATTCATGTTCACTTTTATAAACACAAGTTTGACTATGTAAAACTCAATACCTAAAATGTAAAAGGCTTCATTGCTTAATACCTCTTGCCCACCATGCTGTGCCCGGGGGGACCATGCTAGATAAAGATAGTATAATCAGCGATATATCTTTTAACCGTACCGTTTACAACGCAGTGCCCTCCCCCATTTTGGTCGTAAACGAAGACGTTTGCATCATCGATCATAACCAAGCCGCCAAAGACATCCTCTCCCCCCATACTCAGGTAGTCAAGCACCGCAGGGCCGGAGAAGTGCTGCATTGTCTCAACGCGGGCATCTCTCCCCTGGGTTGTGGACGCTCCGAACCCTGCCGCGAGTGCGTAATCCGGGGCTCGGTGAACCAATGTCTGGCCACCGGTGCCCTAAGCCGCAGAAGGGCTCGTTTGGAGTTGGCCGACGGCGAAAAGGTGAATGAGGTTCATTTCCTGGTCTCCGCCGCCCCCCTGGCCCACCAGGAGCATAAGCTGGTGGTGCTCATCCTGGAGGACATCGGCGAGGTGGTGGAGCTCAGGCGCATGCTGCCCATCTGCGCCCGCTGCAAAAAGGTACGCGACACCCAAGACCTATGGCATAGGGTGGATTTGTATTTGAGCAAGCATTTGGACCTGGACTTCACCCACAGCCTTTGCCCGGACTGCGCCGCCGAGCTTTACCCCAAGCTCATGAGTGACAAGCCTGAAAAACCTAACTAGCCCGAATATTTCACGAGGGCCGTGTGTCCGGCTGCGCCAGCCACCGGCATACGGTGTTGCTGGCCGCGCTCAGGCCTCGACGTAGCTGCGGCTACGCCAGCGGCCCTCGCTTGCCAGACGCCTTGTCCGCCGCCGGCTGGCTGTGCCGGGCCGGGGTACAAACTGCACCTTGGCAACGCGGATGCTTTTTTCATAACGGCTTCATGAATACGGGCTCGTTGTTAAATACCACCCAACCCTCATGAAATATGCGGGCTAGCCCTAAGCGGGCGCTCCGGGTTCGCCCTGGGGCCGCAGCCACATCACTTGATAGGGCTCCAGTGCCAGCTTCAGCTTCCCGCCGTTTTCTTGCACTTGGCCCTGCTGCACCAGGTCGTGCCAGGTTCCCGCCCCCTTGGCTGGCCCGGGTAACTCTAAATCAAAGCTCACTTTTGCCGCGCTGAGGTTTATAAATGACAACAGGCGCTCGCTCCCGTCCGGGGAGACCCGCAGCAGGGCAAACACCTGCTCCGGGGCCTGGAGCACCATTTGAACGCCATGGGGATGGAAAGCCTTTTGGGACACCCTGGTCACCTGTAAATGGCTTATGCGGGGTCCCAGGCGGCCCAGGCGCGAAGAGGGGTCTTCGAACTCCGCCTCCAGCACGGCCAGGTTCACGGTGCCCCGGTTCACGTCCCGCTTGTGCCCGGTCCTTTGGTAGGCCTCCAGGTCCGAGGAGCTGCCCAAGGCCCCGTGTATGTACACCCCTGGCACGCCCTTGAGGGCCAGGGCCACCGCCCGGCTGGCCAAGTAACGCTCCACCTGCAGTTCGTGGTCCTCTCCCCCCTCGTGGTTTATCGCGCTCCACCAGGTGCTGTTGATCTCATAGGGCTCCTCGCCCCCGCCCTCCACCGTTTTCATGGACACCAGGGCCCCATTGGCCTTGGCGCAATCCACGATGAACTCCACCTCTTCGGAGGGCAGAATCTGCTTAACCCCCATCAGGCCTATGCCGTCGTGGGTGTCGAGAATGTTGAAAAAGGCGGTGGCATCGCTGGGCGGCTCCAGGTCGGCGGCCCAGGCGGTCAGGACCTTGGCGCTCTGGCGGTATATGGCGTGAAGCACCAGGGGCGGCAAGGCGAAGTTGTAGACCATGTGGGCTTCGTCGTAGGCGTTGCCGAAGTAGCTTATGTTGTCCGCGTGGGGCACGTTGGTCTCGGTGACCAGGGCCACCCCCGGCGCGGCGGCGGCCACCACGGTGCGCAGAAGCTTGACGATCTCGTGGGTCTGCTCCAGGTGGATGCACTCGGTGCCCGGCTCGGCCCAGATGTAGGTGACCGCGTCCAGGCGC
>JAHLLJ010000088.1 GCA_020444205.1 Deltaproteobacteria bacterium
CACCGCGGACACGGTCTTGGTCACCGAGCTGTGGTAGCAGCCCAGGATGCCCACCACCTTGTCGTCCAGGATCAGCTTTTTGGCCAAGTCGGCGCCCAGCTGGGGGTTGCCCTGGTGGTCCTTGATTATCAAGGTAATCTTTGCCCCGCCCAGGGATTTGACGCCCGCGTTTTTGGCCATATCCATGTTTATGCCCGGCATGACCTTATTGGCGATCTCCGCTGCCAGCTCGGCCCCGGCCCTAAGCTCACGCCCGGCGGCGGCGGCAGGGCCGGTCAGGGGATAGATCACCCCGATCTTGATCTCCTTGGGAGCGGCCAAGGCCATGGCCGGCACCAACATCGCCGCCACCAATGCGATGGCAGCCACTAGAGCGATTTTACGCATCTGAATTCTCCTCCCTTTGAGGCAGTAGATGGTTGCTCACCAAAAAATCCAACTCAGCCGCAAGACACCAGGGCCTTGCCGCCGAGATCCTCGGCCTTGATATCGCTTATGAACATGTGCCCCGGGGCGTGGGTTATGGCCATCTCCACCCGGCTGGCGGCCACCGCCGCTTGGGGAGTGACCCCGCAGGCCCAGAACACGGGAACCTCGCCGGGGTGAATTTCCACCGGATCGCCGTATTCCGGAGAGTCCAGGTCGGCGATCCCGATTTGGGCCGGGTCGCCGGTATGCACCGGTGCGCCGTGGGCCTCGGCAAAATCGCCGGAAACCAGATGGGCCTTTTGAACCAGCTCAGGGGACATGGGGCGCATGGATACCACCAGGGGGCCGTGCAACCGACCAGCCGGTGCGGCGGGTAGCTTGGTGCGGTACATGGGCACATTCACCCCCATCTCCTGGTGACGCACCGGCAGGCCGGCCGCCCTCAGGGCATCATCAAAGCTGAAGCTGCACCCCAGGTAAAAACTCACCAGGTCCTCGCGCCACAGGTGGCTGATGTCCGTGGGTTCATCCACCAACTCGCCGTCTTGCCACAGACGGTAGCGGGGCAGCTCTTGGCGCACGTCGGCCCCCGGCGCTATGACCTTGCTCACCGGGTCGCCGGGGTCCAGAACCTCCAGAATGGGGCAGGCCTGCTTGTTGCGCAGGCCGAACAAAAGGAAGTCAAAGGCCCAGTCCTTGGGCAAAATCACCAGGTTGGCTTGGGCATAGCCTGGGCATAGCGAGGCGGTGTTGCCGGTGATCTCTCCCCTGGCAATGGCCGCGCGCACTTGGCGGGGTGAGGCATTATTGATGTTCAAGGTATGGCCTCATTGCTCGGCGGAAAACGGACCTCCCTTACGGCGTTCGCCGTTTACCCGATACATCGCGCCTGCGGTGAAGATGCGGACTCAAATATGACAATCTCATTATGTGAAGTTTCATTATAAGGAATCACCCTTGGTTTGACCAGCCCCTTAACAACCTGATTCCACTAATGCATTGGGGCATTGCCTATCGCGGCTCCATTGGTTAGACTGACTCCTTATACCCCCTGCGAAAGGAGCTTGAAGTTCATGGACCTCAATTGCGACATGGGCGAGAGCTTCGGCGACTACTGCCTGGGCTGCGACGACGAGGTTATCCGCTACATCACCAGCGCCAACCTGGCCTGCGGATTCCACGCCTCCGATCCCCTGGTCATGGACCAAACCGTGCGCCTTTGCGCGGAGCACGGAGTGGCGGTGGGTGCCCACCCCGGCTACCCCGACCTCAGGGGTTTTGGGCGGCGCAACCTTGACTCCACTCCGGACGAGGTGCGCACCGATGTGCTCTATCAAACCGGGGCCCTGGCGGGAATAGCCAAGGCCCACGGCGTAAGTCTTCAGCACGTGAAACCCCACGGCGCGCTCTACAACACCGCCGCGGCCCATCCGGCCACGGCCCAGGCCATCGCCCAGGCGGTGGCCTTCTATGACCCCGGCCTTATCTTGGTGACCCTGGCCGGCCCGGCGGGCGAGGGCTTCCGCACCGTGGCCGGGGAGATGGGCCTGACCGTGGCCAGCGAGGCCTTTGCCGACCGGGCCTATACCGCCGAGGGACGCCTGGTGCCCCGGGGGACCCAAGGGGCGGTGATCCACGATCCCGAGTTGGTGGCCGCCCGCTGCGTGCGCATGGCCACCGAAGGGGTGGTGGAGAGCATCGACGGCAAACCGGTGGAGCTCAAGGCCGACACCATCTGCGTGCACGGCGACAACCCCAGCGCGGTGGAGTTGGTCAAGGCGCTCAGCCAGGCCCTGACCGAGGCCGGGGTGGAGCTCAAGGCCATGGGACATGCCGGTTAGGGACGTGACCGACAAGCTACCCGCCAGTCCCCAAGGAGAGGCCGCCCTGCTGGTCTACCTGGGCCAGGGCATAGATTTCGCCTTGAACTGCCGGGTGCGGGCCCTGGCCCGGCGGCTGACCGAGCGGCCCCTGCCCGGGGTGCGCGAGGTGCTGGCCGCCTACCACTGCCTGCAAGTGCAGTTCGACCCGTTGATAACCGATCACCGGGAGATGGCCGCCTGGGTGCGCCAGGAGCTCCGCCTTTTGCCTCAGGGCACAGCCCAGGCCGGGCGACTCTTGGAGCTTCCGGTGGTTTATGGCGGCGACGCAGGCCCGGACCTGGGCTATGTTGCCCAGCAAACCGGTCTGCCGCCCGAAGAGGTGATCCGGCGGCATGGAGCGGTGGAGCATCCCTGTTATGTAATGGGCTTCACACCCGGGTTCCCTTATTTAGGAGGCCTGGACCCGTCTTTGAACGTGCCCCGCATGGACTCGCCCCGCTTGGACAACCCTCCCGGCTCGGTGGCCCTGGCCGGCGGGCAGACCGGGGTGTACCCCCTGGGCGGTCCCGGCGGCTGGTGGGTCATCGGCCGCACTCCTTGGCTCATGTACGATCCCCGCCGGGACCCGGCCACTCTGCTGGAGGCCGGGGATCTGGTGCGCTTCGTGCCCAGCCGGGAGACCCAGTTTCCCGACCCGCCTCCCCTGAGCCTGGGCTGGGAGGCCAAGGGAGTGAAGGTCTTTGAGGTGCTGGCTCCAGGCGCCTTTACCACGGTTCAGGACGCGGGACGCTGGGGGCATCAGTTCCGGGGGGTGCCGGTTTCCGGGGCCTATGACCAGGCGGCCCTGGCCCAGGCCAACCTGCTGGTGGGCAACGACCCCGGCGACGCGGCCCTGGAGATCACCCTCATGGGACCGCGCCTCAAGACCCTGTGGCCCGTGGTGGCGGCGGTGGCGGGCAGCGACCTGGGCCTGACCATAGACGGCAAAACAGCCCCCGCCAACAAAGCCCTGGCCCTGAATCCGGGCCAGGTGCTGAGCTTCCGCGGCCCCCGCCATGGCGGGGCAAGGGCAGTGCTGGCCCTGGCCGGGGGTATGGCCAATGAAAAGCTTTTGGACAGCCGCTCCACCTACCTGCTGGGGCGCATGGGCGCACCGCTCAGCAAAGGCCAGGTGCTGCAGACGAGGCCTGGTGCCCTGCCTCCGGCCGGAGTTTGGTGTCCCGCCTTGGAGGAACCGGGTGAGGTGCTCATTCTGCGGGTGGTGCCCGGGCCCAACCAGGAGTTCTTCTCGCCCCAAGGCTTGCAGACCTTTTACAACGCCGACTGGATGCTGAGCGACCAGGCCGACCGCCGGGGAGCCCGCCTGCAGGGACAGGCCCTGGAGTTCGCCCCGGGCAGCCCGGCTTCGCTGGTGAGTGAGCCCAACACCCCGGGAGTGATTCAGGTGCCCAGCGGGGGACAGCCCATCATCATGCTGCGCGAGCAGACCGTGGGCGGTTACCCCAAGATCGGCACGGTTTTCGGCCCGGATCTGGACCTGCTGGCCCGGGCCCAGAGCGGGCAGGTAATTCGTTTCGAGGCCATGGAAGCCAAAGAGGCGGTGGCCGAGGCCCGGCGCCTTGACCGGGAGTTTCAGGCCAGGCGGGAGGGAATGGCGCTTTGAACCCCGGCGAGATGATTCAGGTTCAGGGGCCGGTATGGCTCCTGGTGGGCCAAAAGCGGGGTAACTTCCCCTTTTGCCATGGGGTGGTGATCAAGGACCAGGGTGTCACCGCCCTGTTGGACCCCGGCTGCGGCCCCTTGGTATTGGAGCCCCTGGCCGCTTCCGGTGGCGTGGATCTGGTGATCAACAGCCACACCCACCCGGACCATTGCGCGGGAAACCATTTTTTCGTGGGCTCGGAGATACTCATACCTCAGGCCGCCTGGGAGTTCGGCGGGAGCAAAGTTAAGCTTTCCGAGCGCTTGGCCGAACCGGGGCACCTGGCCGCTATCTGGCGCGAGTTCGTCACCCGCTCCATGGGGTTTGAAGATTTCCAACCCACCGGCAATTTCGTTCCCGGCCAGGAAATAAAAATAGGTTCCACCGTGTTGGAGGTGGTGGGCACTCCGGGCCACACCGCGGATCACTGCTGCTTTTGGCTGCCCCAGCATGGAATTTTGCTGTCGGCGGATATCGACCTAACCTCCTTTGGGCCGTTTTACGGACACCGCGAGTCCTCCCTGGAGCAGGTGCGGGCCTCGGTGGAAATAGCCCGTGGCCTACGCCCCCGCCTTTTGGTGTCCGCTCACCGCATGCCCCTGAGCCAAGACCTGGATCAGGCCATGGACAAGTACCTGAGCGTGTTGGACAAACGAGACCAGAGTATTCTCAAGTTCCTGTCCGAGGAGAGGTCTGTCCCGGAAATGGTAGAAGCATCGCCTATTTACGGGGGACATAACAGCCGGCCCGACCTTACCCGCTATTGGGAGGGCCGCATGATCCAGAAGCACTTGAACCTTCTGGAAACCAAAGGGCTTGTCCAGGCCACTGCCGATGGTTACCTCGCCACGGGCGATTTTGTTACAAGTCCTTAACTTGCCGTTCCCTTGGGCCCGGTGTTAAGATAGGCACCGTTCTTCATAAAAGCTTTTCTTCGCCTCCCCCTGACGGCGCCGGTCAGGGTAAGGGGGCTTTTTGGCCGGAGGCCGGCGATGATCTTACCAGAAAAAGTATTGCATCTCAGAGAGTTAATAGCCCAAGGTGACACTCACCGGCTGGTCGGGGAAATCGCCGAGCCGCACCCGGCGGACGCCGCCGAGGCTTTGGGGGCCCTGGAGCCGGCCGAGATTGCCAGATTCGTGGAACTGGTGGGCACCGAGGAGGCCTTGCAGGTCTTCGAGTTCATGCCCTTTGAAACCCAGAAAGAATCCCTTAGGCACCTGAACCGCGCCACCCTGGCCCAGCTCATGAACACCATGAGCCCCGACGACCGCGCCGACCTGGTGGAAGAGCTGGACGACGAGTTCCAGGAGCGCCTGCTCTCCCTGCTGCTGCGCCACGAGCGCGAAAACGTGCTCAGGCTCATCAAATACCCCGATGACAGCGCCGGGGCCCACATGACTACTGATTACGCCATCCTGCGACCGGACAGCGACGTGCAGACCGCCCTGGAGCAGGTGCGCCTGCAGGCGGCCACCAAGGAAACCATTTATTACATATATGTGGTGGATGCGGCCCGCAGGCTTTTGGGCCTGGTGTCCCTGCGCGATCTCATCGTATCCCGCCGGCACAGCCGGGTGGGCGACATCATGAGCAAGCAGGTGATCAGCGTCAAGGCCGAAGAGGACATCGAGGACGTGGCCAAGCTCTCCAGCCGCTACGACTTTTTGGCCGTGCCGGTGTTGGATGAAAGCGGGCGCATGTTGGGGATCATTACCTTTGACGACCTCTACGACGTTATCGCCGAAGAGGCCACCGAGGACATGTACCACCTGGCCAACCTGGACACCGACGAGAAGATCGACTCTCCCCTGCTTCGCTCGGTGATGCTGCGCCTGCCTTGGCTGCTGAGCAACCTAGGCACCTGCCTGGTGCCCGCTTATGTGGTGAGCCTGTTCTCAGGCACCATTCAAGACGCGGTGGCCCTGGCCTCGCTGATGCTCATAGTGGCCTCTTTGGGGGGCAATGCGGGCAACCAGTCGCTCACCGTGGTGGTCAGAGCCATGGCCCTGGGCCAGATCACCAAGGCCCAAAACCGGCAGGTGGCCACCAAACAGGTAGCCATAGGCATGTTCAATGGAGTAATCGCCGGTTTGGTGATCGCCTGCATTGCCTATCTTTGGTATGGCAATCCCTGGCTGGGCCTCATTGTGTGGATGGCCCTCGTCGGCAACCTGATCATCGCGGGCCTGTTCGGGGCCATGGTGCCCATAGTGCTACGCCGCCTCAAGCTGGACCCGGCCCTGGGCAGTTCCATTTTCGTCACCACCGCCACCGACGTGGGCGGCTACTCCATCTTTCTGGGCCTGGCGGTTCTGGTGCTGCCTCACCTCACCAGTGCGCTTCCCTAAGCCCTTCCCAGCCAAGCAATTCCTTACAAAAGGCGCGCCCCCAACTCGGCCACCTCGCTGCGCTCGCCCTTTTTCAAGGTCACGTGCCCGCTGATCTCCTGGCTCCTGAGCTTGTCCACCAGGTAGCTGAGCCCGTTGCTGCTGGCGTCCAGATAGGGGTGGTCTATCTGCTCGGGATCGCCGGTGAACACTATTTTAGAGCCCTCGCCCACCCTGGTTATCAGGGTCTTGACCATATGGGGGGTCAGGTTCTGGGCCTCGTCGCAGATAATGAACTGGCCCGGTATAGAGCGGCCCCGGATGTAGGTGAGCGCTTCGATCTCCAGCAGTCCTTGAGCGGTCAAATAGTCGGCAGCGCCCATGGGCGGGCCGCCCCGGTTCTTGCTGCCGGTGGACTCGCGGAAGAGAAACTCTAGGTTATCGTATAGAGGCTGCATCCAGGGGCGCAGCTTTTCTTCTTTTTCACCAGGCAGATAGCCCAGGTCGGGCCCCATGGGCACAATGGGCCGGGTAACCAGCAGGCGTTGGTAGGCTTTGTGCTCCACCACGGTTTCCAATCCCGCGGCCAGGGCCAAAAGGGTCTTGCCGGTGCCGGCCGGTCCGGCCAAGCTGATCACCTTTACCGCCGGGTCCAACAAGAGCTCCAGGGCAAAGCGCTGCTCCTTGTTGCGCGGGTTTATGCCAAAGCACTCGCCCAGCCCGAAGCTCAGCGGCACCAGCTGCCCGCCCTGATGACGGGCCAGGGCTGACTGTGGAGTGGTGGCCCGGCTTTTGAGCACGAAGAACTGGTGGGGTTCGGCCGGACCCAGTCCGTTGAGGGTGATGAGCCCTTGACGGTAAAAGGAATCCACCATTACCCCTTCAACCTCCACTTCGCGTATGCCGGTGTAGAGGTGGTCAAAATCCACCTTATCGTTGCGAAAGTCTTCCGAGGTAATGCCCAGGGCGTCGGCCTTGACCCTAAGGTTCAAGTCTTTGGTGACCAGGATCACCGGCAGGTCTTCCTGCTCCCTGAGCCCCCAGGCCACGCATAGAATGCGGTTGTCGGGTTTTTCCAACCCCAAAACCGGGGGCAGGCCCTGGCCCAGGCGTGTGTGGTTAAGCTCGATTCGCAGGGTACCGCCCTGGCTGGTGGCCACGCCCTCGGCCAGGGGCCCCAGGGCGCGAAGGCGGTCCAGTTCGCGCGAGACCTGGCGCGCGTTGCGCCCGATCTCGTCTTGGCGCTTTTTCTTGTCATCGATCTCCTCGATGACCGCCAAGGGCAAAACCACATCATTGTCTTGGAATAAAAAGAGGCTGGCAGGATTGTGCAACAGAACGTTGGTGTCGAGCACATATGTTTTTTTCATGGAATGCGCACACCTCCATAATGGGATGCATTAGGGTTGCAACCACATTATATGGTGTATTTGGTGTCAAAACCAAGCATTGCCTAACCCGTAACTGAAACTTAACCTGACTCAGTTCATCCCCCTGCCCTTGGCAAGGTAGCCCGCAGGCCATAGAATCAGGATTGAGTCCACTACCTGAACCTGATTTTTCGCACGCGAGGACTAGATAATGAGCGCCATATACTGGCCGGATGCCTACCAAGCCAAAAAACGCACCGCTGGTCAGGCCATCTCCCGGATCAAGAGGGGCCAGCGGGTATTCGTGGGCACTTCTTGCGGAGAGCCCCAAACCCTAGTCAAGGAACTGGCCCACCAAAGCTGCAACTTCACCGACGTGGAGGTGGTGCGGGTGCTCAGTTTGGAGACCGCGCCGCTCACCCTGATCGCCGACGAAACCGCCTGCCGCAACCTGAACATCCGCTCTTTTTATTTGGGCTCGGCCAAGCCCCGGGTGCTTAGCTCCAGCAAGCGTTTTCTGACTCCCATAAACCTCTCCGAGGTGCCGCGGCTGTTCCAGAGCCGTCAAATGCCCATACACGTGGCCCTGATCCAGGTGAGCGAGCCCGATGATTTCGGCTGGGTGAGCCTGGGGGTGAGCGTGGACGTGACCATGGCTGCGGCCCGCTCCGCCGACCTGGTCATTGCCCAGGTCAATCCCTCCATGCCCCGGGTGTTGGGGCGCAGCTTTTTACACGTCAACGACATCGACCTGGTAGTGGAGGCTGACGAGCCCCTGCTCACCGTGGGCAGCCCGCCGGAGTTCGAATCGGCCAAGCTCATCGCCGAGCACGTGGCCCGCATCGTTGAGGACGGCTCCACCCTGCAGATGAGCCTGGGCGCCACCCACCAGGCCACGGTGTTGGCTCTCAAGGATAAAAACGACCTGGGCATTCACACCCAGTTCCTCACCGACACCATCCTCAACCTGGTGAGCCGGGGAGTCATCACCAACCGCAAAAAGGGGTTCAACGAAGGCAAGTTGGTGGCCAGCGGGGCCATCGGCTCGGCCAACCTTTACGAGTTCATGCATGACAACCCGGGCATCGAGTTCCACCCCAGCGACTATGTGAACAACCCCATGATCATCGCCCGCCACCACAAGATGGTGGCCCTTAACGTGGCCATGGCCATGGACCTGACCGGCCAGGCCGCGGCCGATGCCCTGCCCTATAACCACTTCACCGGAGTGAGTGGGGTCATGGACTTTGTGCGCGGCGCCTCCATGTCTCAAGGCGGCAAGTCCATACTCATGCTGCCCTCCACCACCCTGGACGGCAAGGCCAGCCGCATCGCGGTGCAGTTGGACAACATGGCCGTGGTGGTGCCCCGGGGCGACGTGCACTATGTGGTCACCGAGTACGGGGTGGTCAACCTTTTCGGCAAGAGCTTGCAGGAACGGGCCATCGCCATGATCAGCGTGGCCCATCCCAAGTTCCGCGACGAGCTTTTCCAGCAAGCCAAGGAGGCCGGTCTGCTGGGTAGCGAGCGTACCCTGGCCGAGAGCATAAAGAGCGTCTACCCCCGGGCGGTGGAGGAGACCCGCACCTTCGGCGATGTGGAAGTGCTGTTCCGTCCCGCCCGGCCCACGGACGAGCGCCAGATACAGGAGCACTTCTACAACCTGGACCGCGACGACGTGATGCGCCGCTTTTTGCATGAACGAGTCAGCTTCGCCCGCCAGGACATGCCCGAGATGTTCCAGGTGGACTATATCCACGACATGACCTTGGTGGCCGTGGTGGGCGAACCGGGATTTGAAAAAGTCATCGGAGTGGGCAACTACTTCCTGGAGCCCGCCACCAACCTGGCCGAGGTAGCCTTCTCGGTAAGCAGCGATTGGCAGAAAAAGGGTATCTCTACCATTCTGCAGCGCAAGCTGGCCAACATAGCCCGGGAACACGGCATAGGCGGCCTGGTGGCCTACACCCATCCGGCCAACCGCGGAATGATCGCCCTATTCAAGAAACTGCCCTACAAGGTGCGCTCGAACTATGACGGCGAGGTGATCACCCTCACCGCCCGCTTTGCCGAGCCATCCGAGACCGAGGGGCGCTCACCCGCCCCGGTGCACAGGTAAATTCCCCAGCGCGCCGTCCATTTGCTACAATACCCCTGGTTATTCCGGAGGTCTAAAGCATGGCCAAGCCAATGGACGGCGCGGCCCCCGAATCCGGCGGGCGGCGCAAGGCACGCTTTCGCCGGGTGGTGGGCACCCCCGCATTCGCGGTGCTGGTGTTTGTGATCGGCCTGGTTGTTTTCCACTGGCCCTACCTGGCTGAAGAGGACCGGTGGACCCCGGCCCATCTTTTCATCACCATGTTCGCGGGTTGGACCGTCGTCATCGCCCTGGTGTTCCTGTACAGCCTGTTCCTACCCTCCTCCGGCTCGGAGGACAAGAGACCACCCTTGGATGGTTAGGCCCGGATGTTCGAGAGCCTGACGGTCATAAGCGTCTTTTGCTTTTATATGGGCCTGATCTTCGCCCTGGCCGTATGGGCCGAGCGCCGCCAGGCCGCCGGGCGCAGCGTGGTGAACAACCCCCTTGTCTACGCCCTTAGCCTAAGCGTGTTCTGCACTACCTGGACCTATTATGGTTCGGTAGGCTACGCCGCCACCAGCGGCAAGCTGTTTCTGACCATCTACCTGGGCCCCACCATGGTGGTGATTTTCTGGTGGGGGCTGTTGCGCAAGCTGGTGCGCATCAAGACCAGCCACCACATCACCTCCATCGCCGACTTCATCGGGGCCCGCTACGAAAAGTCCATACCCCTGGCCGCGTTGGCCACTCTCATCGCCTTAGTGGGCACCATGCCCTACATCGCCCTACAGCTAAAGGCGGTGCTCACCACCTTTGACATGATCACCCAGGACACCGGGGTGGCCAGCGCCTGGATCGGCAGCCACGTGGGGCCCATAGTCCTGGCGCTCATGGTGGTGTTCACCATCATTTTCGGGGTGCGGCGCCTGGACCCCACCGAGCGCCACGAGGGCATCGTCATGGCCGTGGCCGCCGAAGGCCTGGTCAAATTGGTGCTGTTCATGGCCGCCGGGGTTTTCGTGGTCTACTACCTCTTCGACGGCTTCGGCGATATCTTCACCCGCTACTCGGCCCTCACCGAGACGCCCGCCGGTCTGGGGCTCAAGCCCCAGAGCATCAGCTTTATCACCTGGGGCAGCTACCTCATCCTGGCGGCCAGCGCGGTGCTGTTCCTGCCCCGCCAGTTCCACATCGCGGTGGTGGAAAACCAGAACGAAGACCACATCAAAAAAGCCATGTGGATGTTCCCCCTATACATGCTGCTCATCACCATCTTCGCCTACCCCATTGCCTTGGCCGGGCTGATCACCGGCCTTCCGGTGGAGCAGGCCGATACCTTTGTTTTGCAGCTGCCGTTAAACAGCGGCCATTCCCTGTTGACCCTGCTGGTGTTTTTGGGCGGCTTCAGCGCGGCCACCAGCATGGTGCTCATCACCGCCATGACCATGGCCACCATGATCAGCAACCATCTGTTGTTGCCCCTGGTGGACTGGATCCCCGCCCTGGGCTTCATCGAGCGCCACCTGCTCAAGTCCCGCTGGCTGGCGGTGACCTGCTTCATCCTCATGGGCTACTGGTTCGAGCGCCTGGTGGGGGGCCAGGTGATGCTGGTTAACATCGGCATCATCTCCTTTGCCGCGGTACTCCAGTTCGCCCCGGCCATTGTGGGCGGCATCTTTTGGCGCCAGGCCAACAGCCGCGGCGCCATGTGGGGGCTTTTCGCCGGGGCCCTGGTGTGGGCCTACACCATGCTTCTGCCCGCCCTGGTCACCGGCGGCTGGTTCTCCCCCCACCTGATCACCGAAGGCCCCTGGCACCTGAGCTTCCTCAGGCCGGAGCAGCTCTTCGGGGTCAGTGGCATGGATCCGGTGAGCCACAGCGTGTTCTGGAGCTTATTAGCCAACCTGAGCCTTTACATCCTGGGCTCGCTTACCCAGCGCCCCACCCAGCAAACTCAGCGCAACGCCGAGGCCTTTGTGGGCGCGCTCTTGGACGAGACGGTGATCAGCCGGGGAGGCCGTCACGAGGCCTACATCAGCCTGGCCGACAAAAGGCGGCGCATTGAAACCCTGCTGCTGCGTTATTTTGAGCCGGCGGGAGCGGCTGCGGTCACGGAAAAATGCCTGCGCGAAACCGGGCTCATGGACCGGGAGCGCATCTCCATCACCGAGTTGGCCGAGCTTTACAACGAGGTGGAAAAGAACCTGGCCGGCGTGGTGGGCACCGCTGGCGCCCACCGCACCCTCACCTCGGCCGGGGTGTTCACCCCGCGCGAAAGCCAGGAGCTCAGCGAGGTCTACGGCGAGATCCTGGCCGGGCTCAGGGCGCGTCCCGAAGACCTTAAGAGGCGCATTAACTTTTTGCAGGAGCGCCACGAGCTGGCCAACCGCCACGCCGAAGAGCTGGAAGAAAAGGTGGCAGAGCTGCAAAGCCAGATTTTGCGGCGCAAAATGGCTGAACAGCAGCTACGCGAGAGCGAGGAACGCTACCGCACGGCCATTGAATATTCCAACGATGGGGTGGTGCTCATAAAGGACAACATCCTGTGGTATGTGAATCACAAGTTCGCCGAGATGTTCGGCTACAGCTCGCGCCGGGAGATAGTGGGGCGCTCCCTCACCGCCATCGTGCACCCCCAGGATCGCGAGAAGGTAGTGGAGATCAGCGGCACCCGCCGGGACGGCCTGCCCTCCCCGGCCCGTTACGACTTCAAGGGATTACGCAAAGACGGCACGTCCCTGTTCATCGCGGTCAGTGCAACCAGCGTGTTGTACAAGGGCCGCACCGTGAACCTGGCCTACCTGCGAGACGTTACCGACCGCCGCCGCCATGAAGATGAAATTCGCCAGCTTTCGCGCAGACTCATCCAAGGCAGCGAGGACGAACGAAAACGCCTGGCCGCCGACCTGCACGACGAGTTCGGCCAGTCGCTGAGCGCCCTGCACCTGGGGGTGCGCTCCTTGGCTGGCTCGCTGCCTCCCAAACTGCAGGAGCAATTGGTTCACTGTGAGTCGCTGACCGGCATCATCGAAGACCTGGCTGAAAATGTGCGCAAGATATCCAGCGACCTCAGGCCGGACATGCTGGACCACCTGGGGCTGATCCCCACCTTGGAGTGGTACGTGCGCGAGCTGGCCCAACGAGCCCCCTTGAAAATAAATTTCGAAGCCATCGGTTTTAAAAGAAGACTTGACCCCAGGGTTGAGATCGTCTTGTATCGTATTATGCAGGAAGCTCTCAATAACGTGGTCAAGCACTCCCGGGCGGACCAAGTGAGCATCCGCCTGACCTACAGCCATCCCACGGCCATCATGGTTATCAGCGATAACGGCGAGGGCTTTGACCCGTCCGACCTGCACCCGGACATGGAGCGCCGCCAGGGCATCGGCCTCATCAGTATGCGCGAGCGGGTGGCTTCGGTTGGTGGCTCCATCGATATCCGCACCACGCCCGGCAAAGGCTGCACCATACGGGTGGCCCTGCCCGAGCGGCCGCCGCTGGAGAGCGAGCGGGCCCTTGAAGACCAGCCCCGGATCTGGAGGGAAGCTTGAGTCCCAAGACCATCAAGGTTCTCATAGCCGACGATCACGCCATCGTGCGCGAGGGCATCCGCCAACTGGTGGGAGCCCAACAAGACATGGAGGTGGTGGGCGAGGCCGGTGACGGCCTGGAAGCCCTGGAGATGACCAAGTCGCTCAGGCCCGACGTGCTGTTGTTGGACATAGCCATGCCCGGGGTCAGCGGCTTGGAGGCGGTGAACCTGATCAAGGACGCGGTACCCACCTGCCAGGTGGTGGTGCTGACCATGCACAGCAAGGACACCTTTGTGCACCGGGTGCTGGACGGCGGGGCTCTGGGATACGTGCTCAAGGCCTCTCCCACCGAGGACGTTATCAAAGCGGTGCGCGCCGCTCACCAGGGCGAATATTTCCTCAGCTCCAAGATTAAAGCCGAGGTGGTCAACGCCTATTTGGACAGCCGCAAACAGGCCCCGGCGGTGAAAGGCTACGACCTGCTCTCAGAGCGCGAGCAACAGGTCTTCCGCCTGGTGGCCGAGGGCAACAGCACCAACCAAATCGCCGACGTGCTCTGCGTAAGCCCCAAGACGGTGGAGAAGCACCGCACCAACATCATGAAAAAGCTGGGGCTCAAGGACCGCCTGGAGTTGGTTAAGATGGCGATTCGCATAGGTATTATCGACCCCCAGCTCTGGGATAATTAACCTATGGGGGTCTTCCCCCGCCCGACTTTGTGAAAAAGTAGGGCCTTCCCCCCCCTTTTTACGGGTTTTCCCCCATGGCCCCCAACCGGGCCCTTTTCCTACCATGATGCTCAGGGAAGCTGGCCTCGCATCCGTAGCGGCCGTAAAGGCGCGGGGCGTCGCACAGGCGGACGTCTCCACCAGTGAAGGGCTCCGATAAACGGCGGGCCCCTTTCATATAGCCGCTTCCCAACCCAAAGCCCGCCGATTAAGCCCTTCAAGACAGGTCACCGCAGGCCGGCCATCCCCTTAGAGCCGAGTAAGCAACGACTCTCGGGAAAGGAGGGCTAGGTGAGTAAAGATGTCAAAGAGTATTGGCGCAAGAACCTACGCATAATGGCGTGGCTGCTTGCGGTATGGGCCTTTGTGTCCTACGGGTTGGGGATCATATTGGTCAACCCGCTCAATACCATCCACATGGGCGGGTTCCCCCTGGGCTTCTGGTTTGCCCAGCAGGGCTCCATCTACGTGTTCGTGGTGCTCATCCTTGTTTATTGCAAGCTGATGCGCAAACTAGACCGCGAATACGACGTGGAAGAGTAGGGGGGTAGGTTATGGGTATTCTAGGCTGGACCTATGTATTCGTAGGCATAACTTTCGCCCTTTATATCTTCGTGGCCTGGCGGACCCGCGTGTCCGACACCAAGGGCTTCTACGTGGCGGGCATGGGCGTGCCGCCGGTGGCCAACGGTATGGCCACCGCGGCGGACTGGATGAGCGCGGCCAGCTTTATCTCCATGGCCGGACTCATCAGCTTCCTGGGCTATCCCGGGGCGTACTACCTCATGGGGTGGACCGGAGGCTACGTGCTGCTGGCCTTGCTGCTGGCACCGTACCTGCGTAAGTTCGGAAAGTACACGGTGCCCGACTTCGTGGGCGACCGTTACTATTCCAACGCGGCCCGCCTGGTGGCCGCGGCGTGTACCATCTTCGTGTCCTATACCTACGTCTGCGGCCAGATGCGCGGCGTGGGCGTGGTCTTCAGCCGCTTTTTGGAGGTGGACATCAACACCGGTGTGATCATCGGTATGTGTATCGTGTTCATCTAC
>JAHLLJ010000089.1 GCA_020444205.1 Deltaproteobacteria bacterium
TGGCCGGGGACATGGAAGAAAAGGCGGTGGCCCTGTCCGCCGCCCTGATAAAGGCTAGAGGTTAGGGATGGACGCGTTGCGCTCCGCATGGGAGTTCATCTTGGCCGGGGGGCCGGTGATGTGGCCGCTGATGGCCTTGTCCCTATGGCTGTGGGCCCTGGTGCTCTACAAGTTCCTGTGGCTGGCCAAGGTGCGCCGCGAAGGGTTGGACCCGGGCCAGGCCCTGGAGAGCGTGCTTAGCGGCCAAACTCCGGAAATCGTGGGGCCGCGCAGCGCCGCCTTGGCCCACTTTTTGGGCTCCCACAACCACGCCCCTCAGGCCGACGTGCGCCTTTGGGAGGCGGCGGTGCGCCGCCAGGGTCCGCGCCTGTGGCGGCACGTGGACACCATCCTTATGCTGGCCGCGGTGGCCCCCCTGTTGGGCCTGCTGGGCACGGTGAGCGGTATGATCGACACCTTCGCGGTGATCGGCCAGTACGGCACCGGCAACGCCCAGGCCATGGCCGGGGGCATCCGCGAGGCCCTGATTACCACCGAAACCGGCCTGCTGGTGGCCATACCCGGCCTGTTCGCGGGCTATGTGCTGCGCCGCCAGGCGCGCAAGCTGCAGCAAGGCCTGCTGTCCTTTGCCGCAGCGGTGCAAAGCTGGCTGCGCTCCAGACAGGAGGCGGCATGCTGAGGCTGCGAAGCCGCCTGGGCGGCATGGACAACAATGGCGGGGACGAGGCCGAGATCAACATGGCCCCGTTGATCGACATGGTCTTCATCCTGCTGATCTTCTTTTTGGTCACCACCACCTTTGTGCGCGAGTCCGGGGTGGAGGTGCAACGGCCCACCGCGGCCACCGCGGCGGCCAAGCAAAAAGGCGCCCTGGTGGTGGCCGTGGCTGGTGACAGCCGCATCTTCGTGGATCGCCGCCAGGTGGACCTCAGGGCGGTGCGGGGCCTGGTGGAGCGCTTTTTGGCCGAAGACCCCGCCGGGGCGGTGATCATAGCCGCGGACAAAACCACTCCCACCGGCCGCACCGTTGAGGTTTTGGACGAGTGCCGCCTGGCCGGGGCCAAGGACGTGGCCGTGGCCGCCAAGAGGCCGGGCTCGTGACCTGCTCCGCACTGGAGCGCCCGCCTTCGCGGTGGGCTTGGATTCTGGCCCTGACCGGGGCGGTGCTGCTAAATCTGGTCATCTTCGGCTCCGCCTCCTGGCTGCTCAAAAAGCAGGCCGAGCGCCCGGACCTGGAGGCCTTTTCCATCAGCGCCTTTTTACCCCTGCCGCCGCCCCCCCCGCCGGAGGCCGAGGAAGAGCCGCCGCCTCCCCCGCCCCCTCCCAAGGTGGTGAAAATGCAGCCGGTGCAGGCCGCCCCGGTGTCCACGCCTCAACCGGTTTTGGAGACCCCGCAGCTCAACCTGGAGCTCAACCCCCGCCTAGCCGTGGGAGTGTCGGTGCCCGCGCCCCAGCCCCAGCGCTACAACTTGGGCCAGGTGGACCGGGCCCCCTTGGCCAAGGGCCAGGTTCCCCCACCCTATCCCTATTTGGCCCGGCGCAGGGGCATAGAGGGAGCGGTGTCGGTGCGCTTTTTGGTGGACCGCCACGGCCAGGTGCGAAACCTGGAGATCATCCAGGCCAAGCCCTCGGGCATTTTTGAGGAGAGCGTGCTCAAAACGGTGCGGCGCTGGCGTTTCGCGCCCGGCATCAAGGACGGCGAGGCGGTGGAAACCTGGGTGGAGACCACCATCCGCTTCAAGCTGGAACGATGATCAAGCGCGTCTTCATAACGGTCCTGGTTTACCTGCTGCTGACCACTATCCCGGCCCTGGCCGCCCCGGCCCAGGAGTGCTCCGAAAAGGAGCCCCGTATGATTCATAGGGTGCACAAGGTGCTCTATGAGGCCCAGCAGCTCATGGACAAGAAAAAGGACGCCGAAGCGGCCAAGGTGCTGGCCGAGTTCGCCAAGGACAACCCCGAGGCTCACCCGCGTTTTTGGTTTTTGCGCGGGGTGCTGGCCTATCAGGCCAAGCAGCGCGACGAGGCTGGAGTGTATTTCGCCAAGGCCATGGAAGGTTGGCCCTGCTTCCAGGCGGCGGTGCGCAACCTGGCGGTGGTGCGCTATGAGCAGGGCAAACCCGCCCAGGCCGCCCGCCTGGCCTATCGCGCCTTTTTGCTGAGCAAGCCCAAGGACTACAACCTGCTCTACGAGGCCGCGGTGTTCCTGCTGGGCGCGGGCAAGGCTGGCCAGGCCCTGCCCTGGCTGGAGGAGCTGGCGGCCCGGCCCCAGCCCAAGAAGGCCTGGCTCACCGCCCAACTGCGGGCCTACCTGGACCTGAAGCGCACCAAGCAGGCGGCCAAGGTGCTCAGGCGCCTGTTGGCCCGCTGGCCGGAAGACGCCTCCTTGTGGCGCCTAAAGGCCAGCCTGGCCACTATGAACAAGGACTACGGCGGAGCTGCCGCCGCCCTGGCCGTGGCCTATCGCCTTAAGCCACCCGATGAGGCCGGCTGGCGCCAGCTGGCCGAGCTGTACCGGGCCGCCGGAGCCCCCCTGGCCGCCATTCCCTATTACCTCAAGGCCTGGGGCGGCAAAGCCACCAAGATCAAACAGCTTGACCGTTTGGCCGATCTTTATGTACAAGGCCATAACCTGGACAAGGCGGCCGTTTGGTCCCTAAAGGCGGCCAAGGCCCGGCCCACGGCCAAGCGCTGGGCCAGGTTGGGGCGGATAACTTTGCAGCAAAAGGCTTATCTGAAGGCTCACAGCGCCTATAGCGAGGCGGCCAAGCTGGAGGACAAGCGGCGCGGCAAGAAAAACAAGGCCGGCCGTTATTGGCTCATGGCCGGCTACGCGGCCTGGCAGAACGAGCAGCTCCCCCTGGCCGAGGCCGCCTTTAACCAGGCCCTGCACAGCGCCGGCAAAAACAGCAGCACCGCCAAGGAAGCGGTGCGGGGGCTCAAGGCGGTGCGCGAGCTACGCCGCCAACAAGCCCAAGGCTAAACGGGAACGGACACCCCCAGAGGCGAGGCCATGACCACCCACGAGCAAGGCCCTGTGGAGATAGCGCCGGACTTTTACCGGTTGGGCGGCCCCTGGGTGCCCTCCTTTCTCCTGGACGGCCCTCAACCAGCCCTGTTCGAGGCGGGTTTCGCTTGCCTCACCCAAGCCTACCTGGATGACGCTAGGTCGGTGCTGGGCGATCGAGCTCCAGCCTGGCTGTTTTTGTCCCACGTTCACTTCGACCACTGCGGGGCAGTGGGCTGGTTTAAGGATGCCTGGCCCGAGATGAAGGTAATGGCCGCTCCCAAGGCGGCCAAGATCATCACCCGGCCCAACGCCCTAAAGCTGATAGCCGGGCTCAACCAAGAGGCTTCCCAACAATACCTCCGCCTGCAAGGGCCTCGCTGGAGCTCGCACGAGTTCAAGCCCTTCACTTTGGAGGGCACCGTGGACGAGGGAGACGAGATTGACCTGGGCGGCGGCCTAAGCGTGCGGGTGTTGGCCACCCCCGGCCACACCTGGGACATGCTGAGCTTTTATATTCCGCAAAAAAACGTTCTCATGGCCTCGGAGGCGGTGGGCACCAACGCGCCGGGCGGCTATATCGTCAGCGAGTTTCTGGTGAGCTTTGACGCTTACCTGGAGAGCCTGAACCGCTTGCAAGCCCTGGAAGTGGACACCCTGTGCCCCGGTCACCACGCAGTGCATACCGGTCCGGACGCCAAGAACCACATCGCGCGCGGCATGGCCGCGGCCAGGCATTTCCGGGATTGGGTGCTGCGCCTGCTGGACCAGGAGAACGGCGACCAAGAGCGGGTGGTGGAGCTGGTGCGCACCGGCGAGTATGACCACCGCACCGGCCCCAAACAGCCTTTGCCCGCCTACATGCTCAACCTGCAGGCCCGGGTGGCCACCCTGGCCCGCGAGGCCGGCTATTCCGCCTAGTTTATTCTCAGATCATTCCGGAAAAGATGGTGCCGGGCCTTGGCCGGGTCCAGGGTAATCTTTGCGCCGGTCTCGGCGCTAAAATCCGCCGGGGCGGTGGCGGTAAAGCGCGCCTGACCGTCCCTGAGATGCAACACGCTCTGGCCGCCTACCCGCTCCACCAGCTCCAGGCGGCCCCGCAGGGAACCCTCTACCGGGGTCAGCTCCTCGGGCCGCAGGCCCAGCACCGCCGGGCCGGGGGTCATCTCCGATACCGATAGACTGAAGGCGGGCTCGGGGCACACGAAACGGCCGTCCTCAATCTCCCCTTTGAAAAAGTTCATGGGCGGGAAGCCCAGGAACCCGGCCACAAAGCGGTTGACCGGCCGCTGGTAGATCTCCTGGGGCCCGCCCACCTGCTGCACCCGGCCCTGGTGCAACACCGCTATGACTTGGCCCAGGGTCAGGGCCTCGGTCTGATCGTGGGTAACGTAGACCATGGTGGCCCCCAGCTTGCGGTGCAGGGCGGCCAGTTCCAGGCGCATCTCGCCCCTGAGCTGGGCGTCCAGGTTGGACAGGGGCTCGTCAAACAGGAACAACCGCGGCTGACGCACGATGGCCCGGCCGATGGCCACCCGCTGGCGCTGGCCGCCGCTTAGCTGGCCGGGCTTTTTGTAGAGCAGTTTTTGAATGCCCAACAGCTCCGCCGCCTCATCCACTTTGCGTTTTATCTCCTCCTTGGGCTGGTGGGCCATGCGCAGGGGAAAGGCCAGATTGCCGAAGGCGTCCAGATGGGGATACAGGGCGTAGTTCTGGAAAACCATGGCCACGTCCCGCTCTTTGGGGGCCAGCCCGGCCAAGTCCTGGCCGTGGATGCTGATGCCGCCGCTGTCCGGCTCCTCCAGCCCGGCCACCAGGCGCAGGATGGTGCTCTTGCCGCAGCCGCTGGGCCCCAGCAACACGGCGAGCTGCCCCTGCTCCACGCTCAGGCTCACTCCGTCCAGCACCTTTTCCGGACCAAAGGATTTGTGCAGGTTGTCCAGAATCAAACCGCTCATGACTTATCCCTTTATGGCCCCGGCGCTGAGCCCGCTGACAATGCGCCGCTGGAAGAAGAACACCAACGCCACCAGAGGGGCGGTGGCCACGGTGGAGGCGGCGGCGATCTCGCCCCAGGGCATGGTGAACTGGCCCTGAAACAAGGCGATGCCCACGGGCAGGGTTTGCACCGCTTGCCGGGTCATGATGAGCAGGGCGAAGAAAAATTCGTTCCAGGCGTAGATGAACACCAGGATGGCCGCGGTGAACACCCCCGGCCCGGCCAAAGGCAGTATCACCCGCACCAGGGCTCCCAAGCGGCCGCAGCCGTCCAACATGGCCGCCTCTTCCAGCTCCCGGGGTAGCTCGCTGAAGTAGCTGGTGAGTATCCACACCGCCAGGGGCAGGGTCAAGGTGACGTAAGGTATGATCAACCCCTGGTAGGTGTTGAGCCATCCTGCGCTCTGCAGGATGCGCCAGATGGGCCCGGCCAAGGATATCTGGGGAAACATGCTCACCAGCAAGAGCGCTCCCATGAGCCAAGGCCGCCCCGGCACCCGAAGCCGGGCCAGGGCGTAGGCCGCGCCAACCCCCAGGCACAGGGTGCACGCAGTGGTGCCTCCGGCCACGATGAGGCTGTTGAGCACGAAGTGCATCAAGCCGTAGCGGGTCAGGGCCGAGCGGTAGAATTCCAGGGAGCCGCTGGGCCAGGGAATGGGCGGGATGGCCGTGACCTCCAGCTGGGTCTTGAAGCTGGTGATGACCAGCCAGGCGAAAGGGGCCAGGGCCAGCAAGCAAAAGGCCCCCGCGCCAATGATGGCTATGAGGCGTCCCCGCTTCACCGCGTGTCCCCGTGCAGCAGACGCCGTCCCACCAATCGCAGATAAACCAGAGACACGGCCAGCACCATGACAAAGACCATGACACTCACCGCCGAGCCGTAGCCCATGAAGCCCTCGGCGAACATCTTCTTGTAGCCGTAGAACTGGAGCACGTTGGTGGCGTTGGCCGGGCCGCCCTGGGTCATCACGTACACCAGGTCGAAGACCCGGAAGGCGTCCATGGTGCGAAACACCAGGGCCACGGCCAGGGCGGGCAGCACCAGGGGAAGGGTGAGGTGGCGGAAGCGCTGCCAAGGCCCGGCCCCGTCCAGGGCCGCCGCCTCGTTCAGCTCCCGGGGAATGGTCTGCAACCCGGCCAGCACGATCAGCGCGGCAAAGGCGCTGGTCTTCCACACGTCGGCGCTGATGACCGCAGCCAACGCCCAGCCCGGCTCGGCCAACCAGGCGCGGTAGGAGCCCACCTGATCGCCAAAAATCAGCCAGTTGAGCAGGCCGTAGCGGTCGTTGAGGATAAAGCGCCACATCTGGCTGGCCACCACCGTGGGTATGGCCCAGGGCACCAGCACCGCCGCCCGCACCAGCCCGCGCCCCTTAAAGCTCCGGTCCAGGGCCAGGGCCATTAGGGTGCCCAGGGCCACCTCGCACAGGGTGCTCACCGCTACGAACACCAGGGTGATCCCGGCCGAGGAACGGGCCGCCGGTTCGCCGAGCAGGCGGGCATAGTTGTCCAGGCCGATAAAAGGCTCGCCCAGGCCGGGCAGGCCCAGCACGATGCGGTGCAGGCTTAGCACCATAGAGTAGATGATGGGCCAGAAGGCAAAGGCGCACACCGCGGCCAGGCAGGGCAACAACAAGCCCCAGGCCAGGAGCTTCTCGCCGCGCCTCGGGGCCAGACCGGCCACGGCCTACTGCTCCCCGGCCAGCCCCAGCAGGCGGTCGACGTCTTGCACCGCGCGCTCGGACAAGGCGGGCAGGTCGCTATCCTCGTCGCTGATGGCGCGTTGGAAGTACCCTTGCATCACCTCGCTCAACGCCGGGTACAGGGGCGTGCGGGGGCGGGGGCGGGCCCCATCCAATACCGGCAGCAACTCGGCGAAGTGGGGCCGGGACTTGAGCACCCACGGATCGTGATAAAGGGCGGTGCGGGTGGGGGCCAGGCCTTCTTCCAAGACCAGGCGGCGCTGCACCGGTTCGCTGACCAAGAACTTGATGAGCTTCAAGGCTTGGGCGGGCTTGGTGGAGTAGGCGCTCAGGCCCACCTGCCAACCGCCCAGGCAGGCGGCGCTGTTGCCTCCACTGAAGTGGGGCAGCGGAGCCAGGCCCACCTTGCCCGCCACCTTGGAGCGCTGGGAGTCGTTTAAAATGGGCCAGGCATAGAACCAGTTGCGCAAAAACACCGCCCCGCCTTGAGCGAACAGGCTCAGGCTCTCAGGCTCCTGATAGGCCAGCACCCCGCGCGGGGCCACGCCGTCGATGATGCAATCACGCACGAAGCGCACCGCCTTGAGCGCCTGGGGCTGGTTCAACAAGCAGCTCTTGCCGTCTTTCGCCAGGGCCCGTCCACCGGCTGACCAGATAAACTCCAGCATGTCGCACACCAGGCCCTCGTATTGCTTGAACTGGCCTGAGTATCCGGCCATGTCCCCAGCCTCCTGGGCCAGGATCAGTTTGGCCTGGCTCACCATCTGGGGCCAGGTCTGCGGCACCGGCAGCTTGTAGCGCTCCAATAGATCGCTGCGAAAATAGAGCACTCCGGCAGTGAGGTAAAGCGGCGCGCCGTACACCCGGCCCCGCCAGGAAGAGGCTTCAAGGGCGGCGGGCACGAAGAGCTTGCGCTGCTCCTCGGTGAATATCTCCTCCAGGGGCAGGGCCCAGCCCGCGCTGGCGAACTCCGGCGGCCAGATAACGTCCATCAAAAAGACGTCTACCTCGCTGGAGCGGTTCTTGAGCTTTTGGGTGAGCATGTCGTGATAAGAGGTGGAGGAGTGGGGCCCGATCTCCAGGGACACCTTGAGCGGCGGGTGCTGTTTTTCAAACTGGTCGGCCAAGCGCCGCCACAGGCCGGGGGTGTTGAACTTCCAGGCCACCAGGCGGATGGTGTTGGGATCGTCGGCCTCCCCACCGCATCCCGCCGCGCCCAAGGCGATTAGCAGAGCCAAGCCCAGAGCGGCTATGGTCTTTAAGCGTGCCACTGCCCCACTATAGCAAGGCTTAGATGAGTGCACAAACCAACTCTGGACCGGTTCGGCGTCAAGGGTTAAAATGGGCCGCCCCTCTGAACGGGTCCGCACGCAAGCAGGTTTAAGGGAGTAACAGATGGCCCCCAGCACGGTGCAAGAGGTCTTTGACAACATGCCGACAGCTTTCCGCCCCCACAAGGCCGAGGGAGTGGATATGGTCTATCAGTTTCACATCACCGGCGACCAATCCGGCGACTGGACGGTGAGCATCTCCGGCGGCCAGTGTTCGGTAAGCCCCGGCATCCATGACGACCCCACCGCCTCTTTGACCCTGAGCGATAAGAACTGGCTCAAGCTGGTGGCGGGCAAGCTCAACCCGGCCATGGCCTTGATGACCGGCAAGCTCAAAATTGGGGGTGATCTTATGGCGGCGCAGAAGCTGGGCTCGCTATTCAAGCTTGGTTAGGCGGCGGCTGCGCCAGACGGCTGGGGGGCGGTGTTGTGCGACAACATCTTAACCTGTCATCCAGCAATAGACGTAATCACGGGGAGCATCTCTAGGGAGATGCTCCCCGTGATTACGTTCATGACCGAATTGGCCTGTATAAGAATCGCGCAGGTTGGCTAGAGCGCGGCCAAACCCAACACCCCCGCGCTCCCGCCTCAATACAGCAGGTACAACACCGCCAGCATCACCACCAAGAACAGGATCGACAGGGGCAGCCCCGCCTTGATGAAGTCCATTGAGTGATAGCGCCCCGGCCCCATGTAAAGGGCGTTGACCTGGTGGGTGGGCAAAATAAAGGAGTTGCTGGTGGCCAGGCCCACGGCCAGGGCGGCCAGGCGGGGATCGGCGTCGGCCTGTAGGGCCAGTTGCACCGCTATGGGCACCAACAGCACCACCGCCCCCACGTTGCTCACCACCAGGGTGAACACGGTGGACAGCGCCCCCACCATGGCCAAAAGCGCCAGGGGGGGCAAGGGTCCGGCCAAGCGCAGGATTTCCTGGGCCAGCCAGGCGGCGGCTCCGGTCTTGAGGGTGGCCATGCCCAAAGGCAAGAGCCCGGCCAGCAGAAACACGGTGCGCCAGTCCACCGAGTGATAGGCTTCGTCCACGGTTATCACCCGGGTCACCAGCATGCCCAGGGCCCCGGTCAACAGGCCCAGGCCCAGTTGCATCTTAAAGCCCAGGATCATCACCAACGACACCGCCAACCAGATTCCCGCCCAGGCCGCCTTGCCCGAGGCCGGGGGCTCCTCGCGCACCGGAGTGCAGAAGATCAGCCAGCCCTTTTCGGCTAAAATACGAAAGCGCCGCCATGGCCCCTCCATGAGCAGGCTGTCGCCCTCCTTGAGCTCCATCTCCTCCAGCAGCACCTCGTTGGGGGTGTCGCCCCGGAAAATGACCACTGGTTTCAGTTGGAACTTGGTGACAAAGTGCACCTGGCCCAGGGTCTTGCTCACCAGCTCCGAACGCGGGGCCACCACCGCTTCCACCGCGCCCCACTGCTGGGGGCTCAGCTCCTCGGCAAAGGTCTCCAGGCCCGGCTTGATTTCCAAGTTGAAGTCTTGGGCCAGGCGCTGCAGGGAGTCGGGCTCGGCCAGCACCGCGGCCACGTCGCCGGGATAGAGCACGCTGCGCTCGTCCGGGGCCGATACCTTCTCGCCGTGGTTTACCTTGTCCAAGGCCAAAAGATGCACCCCGTAGCGCCGGGCCATGATCTCGGCGGTGAGGGTCTGGGGCAGCTCCGGAGGGATGATCACCTCGAAATGCCGGCCGTCCCTGGGATGCAGGTGGCACATCCGCTCGGCCAAGGGGGTGGTGCCCCGGGGCAAGACCCAACGGCCCAGCACCACGAAGTAGATGATGCCCGCGGCCACCAGGCACACGCCCACCGGGGTTACCGAGAACAGGCTGAAGGGGCGCAGATCAAAGGGGGCGATTAGGTCGTTCAAGAGGATAAGGGGGCTGGAGCCCACCAGGGTTAGGGTGCCGCCCAAAATGGCCGCAAAGCCAATGGGCATGAGCAAGCGGGAGATGGGGATCATCTGGCTGCGGCTGATACGCTGCACCGCTGGTAAAAACAGGGCCGCCGCCCCTATGTTTTGCATGATGGCGCTGATGACCGCCACCGTGCCCGAGATGAGCACCACCACTCGCCGGATATGGCCGCCGGCCAGCTTGAGCACCGGTTTTACCAACAGGCCCACCAGACCGGTGCGGTCCAGCCCCGCCCCGATGATCATAACCGCGATGATGGAGACCACCGCGTTGCTGGCCAGGCCGGAAAAGGCCTCCTGGGGAGTGACCAGCCCCAACAGCGGGGTGAGCACCATCATCATGATGCCCACCACGTCCACCCGGACCCACTCCACCACGAACAGAAAAACGGCCAGCCCGATAAGGACCAGCACCTCGATCATCTGGTTGGTCAGGACAAGGGTTTCCATGAATCCTTCCGTTGCTGCTTACTATTTATACTCTCAGTGCGGGCCGGGAGGAAAGGTCCAGCGGGGTTATGCTAAAATTGCTCTGATATTCGGGCAATCCAACGAACCCATGAGGAGAGCAGCATGAGCCGCATCGTGGCCATTTACGGCAGCCCCCGCCGGGGGGGAAACAGCGCCCTACTCACCGATCAGGCCGTGGAAGGTGCCATGGAGGCCGGGGCCCACGTGGACAGGGTGGTGCTCAGGGACCTGAACATATCGCCCTGCCTGGAGATATACGGCTGCAAGAAGGACGGGCGCTGCGTGATCAAGGACGACTTCCAGGGCCTGTATGACCAATGCCTGGCCGCCGACGCCATGATTCTGTCCTCACCCATATTTTTCTATACGGTGAGCGCCCACACCAAGATCATGATGGACCGCTTCCAAAGCCTATGGGTCAAAAAATACTGGATAGACAAGGTTAAGTTCGGCCAGTGGACCCCCAAGCGCAAGGGCTTGTTCATCTCGGTGGGGGCTACCCACGGCAAAAAGCTTTTCGAAGGGGTGCTCCACACGGTGCGCTACTTTATGGACGTGCTGGATATGGAGCTCAGCCAAAGCCTGCTTTATCGGGGCCTTGACCTCAAAGGCGACGTTGAGCAGCACCCAGAATATTTGCAAGAGGCCCGCGAGGCCGGGGCCACCCTGGCCGCCGGCCTGGAAGTAGTTAAAGCATAGGGCGAAACGTGACCCAGCCTGCCCCCCGTGAGTCCGCCCACAGCTCCCAGTTGGATGTCCTCAAAGGAATGGCCATACTCCTGGTGGTTGCGGGCCATGTGCTAAACCGCAGCCCCTGGCCGGATCCGCAACTGCGCCTGGTGGCCGGCTGGCTGGTGCGTTTGGTCTACTCCTTTCACATTCCCTTGTTTTTCATGCTCAGCGGGGCGCTATTCGGCGGCCTGAGGGGCGGTGGCCCGCTGCGTTATATTGCCGGGCGCTATCTACGCCTCATGCTTCCTCTAGGCGTCTATGCCCTGCTTTACCATCTAATGTTTCACCCTGGACAGGGTGATGTCTGGAGCAGTCTGGCGCGCCTGTATGTATGGGGCAATCACTGGGCCCTGCTTTCCATGCCCACCCAAGCAGTGCTCTGGTTTTTTCCGGCCCTGCTTTGCCTCAATTGCCTGGCCCTTACCACCGGATTTTTTGAGCGGCTGGGGCCGCTATGGGGCCTGGTGGCCCTCTTGACGCTACAGATGGCCTGCTTATGGGTTTTCAGCCAGGGTATCGACCGCCGGTACGTGCCTTATTGCCTGGATGTAGCCTTGGTCTCGCTTTTCTTTTTTCATGCGGGCCGGGTGGCCGCCGAGCGCTTGAAGCGCCCCGCGCCGGTGCAAGGGCGGGGGCTGCGCCTGACCGCCGCTTTGTCCCTGCTGGTGCTCTTGGCCTTTGTGTACGCCAGCCGCCCGTATGAGTCATTGGACGTGCTGCGCCTCAGACTTTGGGAGATGCCTCTGATGGACCTAAGCGCCATAACAGGCGCAGCCGCATGTGTCCTGCTGAGCGGGACGCTGGCCCGGCACTTGCCATGGTTAGAGGAGTGCCTAGGTTTGTTTGGCCGTCATTCCCTGCCCATATTTGGTATGCACATGTTTGTGGTAAGCGGAGTGATGAATTTAAAGTTGTTGCCCACATGGTGGGTTCGCCTGGTCCTCACCTTCGTCTTGGCCGTGCTGCTGCCCTGGTCCTTTGCCCGCTTTATCGCCCGCCACTCCAGGCCAACCCGCTGGTTGTTTTTGGGTGGCCGGGTCTGAATCCCTGCCCGGATCGGGCGGTTGTTATTTTAGGAGCCATCTGTCAGCATAATAGCCGAGAAGGTTAATCGGCTAACTGCCGGAGATCGGTCATTATTCCTGCAGTGGGAATCCATCGGGTTGCGCACCAGCCACAAAATAGTCGCACTGGCCCTGTTATTGGGCCTTTTTCTTTGGTTCTTGGACGGCTTCATGGACTATCTCTGGTTTTACCAGGGAAGTTTTTGGGGCCTGCAAATATTGGATGTCCCTCCACATGAGCTTTACGTCCGCCTATTGATACTGGCCTGCTTTCTGGGATTCGGTATAGCTGCCGGGGTCATAGTGGAGCGGCTGCAGCGCGCCAGGGCCGATCTGGCTGCCAGCCGTCAATGGCTGGCCACTACTTTGTCCAGCATAGGCGACGCGGTAATCGCCACCGACCGCCAGGGCCGGGTCTTCTTTCTCAACCCCACCGCCGCCCGCCTGACCGGCTGGCCCCTCTCCGAGGCCAAGGGGCGGGCTCTTTCCGAAGTTTTCAATATCATCAACGAGCACACCCGGCAGCCGGTGGTCAGCCCGGTGGACAAGGTCTTGGCCGAGGGCACCGTGGTGGGGCTGGCCAACCACACCCTGCTGATCACCCGCGACGGCAGCCGCCTGCCCATAGAGGACAGCGGAGCCCCCATAACCAACAAGCGAGGCGAGGTAATGGGGGTGGTGCTGGTTTTTCGTGACGTCAGCCGGCGCCGGCGGGCGGAAGAGGAGCGGGCCCACCTGGACGCCCAGCTCAGGCAGAGCCAAAAGCTCGAGGCCATCGGCACCCTGGCCGGGGGCATTGCCCACGACTTCAACAATATCCTGGCGGTGATCATGGGCTACAGCGAGCTGGCCCAGCGCGAGGCCGAACGGGCCAAGATCGACACCGGCGACCTGGAGCAGGTGTTGTCCGCCAGCCGCAAGGCCAAGAGCCTGGTGCGCCAGATCATGACCTACAGCCGCCGGGACGATCCGCAGTTGGTGGAGGTGGAGCTCAATAAGGCGGTGAACGAAGCGGTGGCGCTTTTGCGGCGCACCCTGCCCAAGGCAGTCACCTTGGAGCTGGATCTGGACCCCGAGCTGGAGGTCATGCGCGGCGACCCGGTGCAACTGGAACAGGTATTGATAAACCTGGCCACCAATGCCCGCGACGCCATGCCCCAAGGCGGCCTTATACAGGTATCCACCTCCAGCCTTTTCCTGGACACCAACTCCGAGGTGGGTGGGGGGCAACTTTCGCCCGGCCTTTATCTGTGCCTGACGGTGCGCGACCAGGGGCAAGGCATGGACCCGGATACCCGCGAGCGCATTTTCGAGCCCTTTTTCACCACCAAGGAGCCTGATCAGGGGACCGGCCTGGGGCTCTCCACGGTGTACGGCATCGTAAAGTCCCTGGGCGGGCATATCACCTGCGCCAGCCGTCCGGGGCAAGGCACCCGCTTTGATCTTTATTTCCCGGCCCAGCGCACCGCGGACCAGGCGCACAGGGATGATTCCCTGCCGGAACCTGCCCAGGGGCATGAACGCATTCTGGTGGTGGATGACGAATCCGCCATTCGCAATCTGGGACGCCGGGTGCTGGCCGAGGCCGGATATCAGGTAACGCTGGCCGGCAGCGGCGAAGAGGCCCTGGACCTTTTTAGGCTCCAGGGAGGCAGCTTCGACCTGGTGCTTCTAGACGTGAACATGCCGGGCATGGGCGGCAAAAACTGCCTGATCCAACTAAGGGAGCTGGCGCCGGAGCTCAAGGTGGTGCTGACCAGCGGTTACGCCTCCCAGGAAGTGATGGAAGACATCACTGCCCTGGGGGTTCAAGGTTTCGCGGCCAAGCCCTTTTTACGCAAAGAGCTGCTCACCGCGGTGCGGGCCGCCTTGGACCTGGCTTAGGGATCAAGACCCCTGTTGGGAGCCTGGCCTCCGTTCTTGATCTCCCGTTCCCAGTGAATCCATTCGGCCAGGCCCGGCGGGGGCACCGGCTCGGGCAGCGAGTTCGCGCCCAAGACCCTGGCCGCCTCGGGCGGGGCCACGGTCCCTTGGGGCGATTTGATCACCATCTTCATCATGCCCTGGGCCGCCACCTGCCCCTGGTGCAGCATCTCCTGCTCCAGGTAGATCCATTTTTCATCCCACCACACCACCCTGGTCTCCATGGCGAAGCGGTTGAAAGGCTTTAGCGAACGCCAGAAGCGGGTAGTGGCCGCGGCCAAAAGGGGCCGCCAGCCCTTGCGGCGCATCTGGCGCAACAGGCCCACGCGGATGATGAAGTCCAGCCGCCCCAGGTCCATGAGGCTCAGATAGCGGCCGTTGTTCATGTGCAGATAAAGGTCCAGGTCGCCGGGCCACACCCGCAGGTATATGCGCGAGGTGTCGCCCAGCTTCAGCGGTGGGCGGGCCAAAGCGGCCAGAGCCACCTTGGCGGTGCGCACCAGGGGATACATCCGGCCCCCTACCGCCAGCCGCCGCTGGGGTCCAGGCGCTCGGAGCCCTCGATAACGTGGTCTATGAGGTGGCGGGCGATGGTGGAACGGGGCGGGATGTTGGGCAGCTCACCAATGCCGTACCAGCCCGCCTCCACGATCTCCTCGCCGTCGATGCTTATCTCCCCCCCGGCCCACTGACAGGTGAAGCCCACCATAAGCGAATCAGGGAAGGGCCAGGGCTGGGAGGCAAAGTAGCGGATGTCTTTCACCCGCACCCCCACTTCCTCGTTCACCTCGCGGGCCACGGTCTGCTCCAGGGTCTCGCCGGGCTCCACG
>JAHLLJ010000090.1 GCA_020444205.1 Deltaproteobacteria bacterium
GGAACTTCTTGATGGCCTCTTTGAAGCCGTCCAGGGTGTCCGGGGCCCAGCCGCTACCCGCGGGACCGGGCAGGAAGACCACGTTGACTTCCTTGTTGCCCTTGGCGTCGTCCATGACGAACTCGCCGGCGTGGAAGCCCATGTCATAGAAGGAAACCATGGCCTTGGCGGTGATGGTCGGAGCCTGGATATCGTTGATCACCTCCACCACCGGGATGCCCTTGCCGGTGATCTCCTTGACCACCGGGTCCAGGCCGGTGTAGGAGATGGCGCCTAAAATGATGCCGTCCACACCCTGCTGGGCCAGGTTTTCCACCTGGTTAACCTGCTTGGCCAGCTCGGTGTAACCGCCCGCGGCCACCAGGTTGATGCCCACGCCCAGGCGCTTGGCCTCGGAGATGATGCCGTAGTCCACCGCCAGCCAGTAGGGGTCTTTGAGGTGGGGGAAAGACACGCCGATGGTGTAGGGCTTGTTGGCCCGCTTGGGAGGAATCCAAGCCTCCTTCTTGGGGCCGTCCAGGCTGGCGCAGGGCCGGCCGGGCTTTTTCATTTTGACATCGTACTTGCCGTAGTAAGCGTTGATCTTTACCGGCCACCACTGGCCTGCTTCTTTGGCCATGGCCAGCGAACCAGCCACCAACAAGGCAGCCGCCGCCAGCATCACCACCAACGCACGGGTTGAAGTTTTATACCTTTTCATCTCTATGCACCTCCCTGTGGTTTAAGTAACCGCTTGGGGCTTGTCCTATAAGACGAGCCCAAACTAAATCCTTGGCCCAGCAGCCAGGTGCGGCCTACCGGGTATGGGCACTTGCTTTGCCACGTTGAATTGCCTGTAACTCACATATCCCTCCTTTGGAGAGATTCCTCGGCCTTGCCGCCGTCCCGATTTGGTTGGGCGTCTATGCCTCGGATATCCGGAGGGAAGCCATGCTCGATAAGCTCGACCACCAATGGCCGGGCGCTTTCGGTGCGCAGGGAAAAAATCGACCAGCGCACTCCCACCTCGTCGGAAATAATGCTCTCGTGGGTGATGTGCACATCCATTCGAGTAAGGTGGTCTTTGATACGCTTTTGCAGTCCGGGGCGGTCTAGGCGAGAAATGAGATGGGATAAGCGCCTGTCCAGGTACTTTTCTATTTCATCTGGAATTAGCGGTCCCATGCCCTCTGTATTAGCTATAACCGTGCCAACCGCGCCACATTGTGAACGGCGACTGCTAATAGCTTGATATTAGGTTGTTTTTACGCTGGACCAGTTGAGACTTATCGAAAGGACCTCAGGATGCGGGAACCGGTTCTATCCAGATTGGCATTTTATTGCAGAAGTGAATCAAAAAATATCGAACCGGCCTTTACATTAGTGTAGACCTATGAAAGCCATTTTTGCAGACAAAATTAGCTAAGGTACCAATTTCTAACCCATTTAAACGCCTACTCACAGGTACCCTAATAGTTCTAATAATCAATTGGCTATTATGATAATTTAAACTTAATATTTTCATTTTAGAATCAATTATTCACTAATGAATCGCGGCCTCCTCTTCTTCTTGCAGGCGCCGGGCGATGGTCGACTGGCTCACTCTAAGATGCTGGGCCACCTTGCGTTGGGTGCCTAAGCGCCGTAAGGCCTCGCGGATCCAATCTAATTCCAGGTCTCGCAGACGCTGGCGCAGGTCGAAGCCCTGCTCCCAGTCTAGATCCTGGCCGTGATCCTGGCCCTTGCGAACCTCGCTAGGCAGGTCTTCGGGGCGCACTTCCTCGCCTGGGCTGAGGATTAAAACCCGTTCCACGATGTTTTCCAACTCGCGCACATTGCCGGGGTAGGAGTAATTGAGCATCAGGGTGCGGGCTTCGGGACTGAGCTGCTTGTGGATCTGGTTGTCTTCACCGATGCGCTTGAGAAAGAACCCCATTAAGTAGAGGATGTCGCTGGGGCGTTCGCGCAAAGGAGGCACGAACAAGGGCACCACGTTGAAACGGTAAAAAAGGTCATGGCGAAAGCGCTTGGCCTCCACCTCGGCGGCCAAATCCTTATTGGTGGCCGCTATCACCCTGGTGTCCACTTCCTTTTCCACCGAGCCGCCCACCCGGATCATGCGCCGCGCCTCCAAAAAGCGCAGCAGCTTGACCTGGTGCTCCAGGGGCAGCTCTCCGATCTCGTCCAGGAACAGGGTGCCCTGGTGGGCCAACTCCACCAGACCCGGCTTGCCCCGGCTGCTGGCACCGGTAAAGGCGCCCCTTTCATAGCCGAACAGCTCCGACTCAAAAAGCGAGCTGGGGATGGCCGCGCAGTCCACCCGCACAAAAGGCCCCTGGGCTCGGGGAGACTTGGCGTGGATTAGCTTTGCCAGCATGCTCTTACCCACACCGGACTCGCCGGTTATGAGCACCGTGGAGTTGGTGGGGGCCACGCGCAAGGCTTTTTCATACACCTCTTTCATGGCCCGGCTGCGGCACATGAAGTGATCGTCGGACATCTCCTCAAGCTGCTTTTCCAAAAGCGTGCTGCGAAATTGCTCCAACTGGGCCTCGCTCTCCTCCAACTGGCGGCGCATACGGTCCAGCAAGGTAATGTCACGGTCATTGATCACCACAAAGGCCACCTCACCCTCGGCGTCGTAGATGGGGCTGCCGGTGGCCAGAATTTTTTTGCCCGACTTGAGGCTCTGCACCATGGTCACCGTGGTTTTACGCCTGAGCACCTCCAGGGTAACCGAATCGTTGAAGTTGCCCTCGTTGAGCAGGTCGCCAACGAAACGGCCCTCAACCTTTTCCCGGGGCAGTCCGGTAAGGCGCAGGGCTGCCCGGTTGATCTTGACCACGACTCCTTGATTGTCGGTTATCCAAAGGCCATCAAAGGACGAATCCATGATGGCTTCCAATTGGGAAGCCACAGCCTTGTAGGGCTCGGGGTACAGGGAACCCTGCTCCGGGTCCCAGGGATCACCCATCATCATCATCACCCAATTCACCTGCCCATCGGTATACACGGGCAGGTAATTGGCCAGCACGTTGCACTGGTCCAGGCGCAGGCGGTGGCCCAGTTGGGGAGCGCCGCTTTTGATGGTGGTCCGGGCGGTGTGCCAAGCTTCGGGCTCTAGAATCTCCGAGGGGGTGCCGATGATCTCCAGGGGATTTTGCTCAAAGATGCGGCCGGCCGCCGGGTTGGCATAGACCACGATGCCCTTGGCGTCGATGACCAGAACCCCGGCGGAGGACGAGTCAAAATGCGAGGTGATGGGGGCAAGTTCCGGTGTGGGCGTCATATCTTAAAATCTCCAAAGAGAGCCGTACTTATAGACAACCGCATGCCCAGCCGCCTGTCAATGGCTCCCGGCCTTTACGGAATCTTTAGCCCTTTTTGCCATGGGCCGAAAGGCTGACTCTGGCCACGTACTTTACCCAGTCGTCGCCATAGTGCCGGCCCGCCACCACCCTGAGGGGAAAGCCATGCTTGCGCGGCAGGGGCTTGCCGTTGACCCCATAGGCCATGAACACCTCTTCGGCCAGCACCTCGCGCAAGGAGAAGCGCTCCACCTTGGCTCCGGCATTGCCCACGCCCTTGATGGTCACCCGGTTGGCCTTGGGGTCAGGTCCCGCCTGCCTGAGCAAATCAGCCAGGCTAAAGCCATGCCAGCGGGCGTTGAAAGAAAACACCCCCGGGCATATCAGCAGCACGGTGCGCTCTACCACCGGGAGGGCCTTGAGCTCGGCCAGGCTTAAGCTAAGGGAGCGATCCACCGCCCCGTCGATTACCAAACGCCATTTGGCCGGGTCCACCACCAGGTCGCTCTGGCCCATGGTACCGAACTGGTCCATAGGGGTGATCGCCAAGTTGCGGTTGTCGATGCTCCGGGGATTCAGGTGGGACAGATCAGTGGCCTTGATGTAGCTGGGCAGGATACGGCGCTTGCTCTCTGCCCACAATCGGCCAGTCCAGGACAAAGCCAAGGAAGCGCCGGCCAAAAGCTGCAACCCACGGGACAAAAAAGCTCGGCGAGGATTCATGAAACGCCTACTTTCCCACCCCCTCTTGGCCCGAAGCCCCTCTCCGCTCCGAACCACAACCTAGCTAGTTAATAGCCTACCCGTGCCACTCCAACCGCTCCAAAGCCGCGGCAGCCGCCCCCCACAGACCACTGTTTTCATCGGTGATCAAAAACACCGGAATGTTTTCCAAAATTCGATTGGAAGGATCGGCCAGGCGGAACTCGCGGGCAAACTCGGGGTGGCTAACCAGGACGGGCAGCTTGGCGGCCACCCCTCCGGCGATGTAAACCCCGCCAAGGGCCACCACCTGCAAGGCCCACTGGCGGCAGGCCCGGCCGTAGAAACGGGCCATCCAACTCAGGGTGTCCGGGTAGCTGTCCAGGGCTTCACCCACTGCGGGAGGCTCCAGTTTCTGCCCGGTGAGGAACTGATGCACAAAGCTCAATCCCTTGCCCGACACCACCGTATCGGCAATGGGATAGGGATCGCCCTGCTCTTTTCCTAAAAAAGCCTGGTATGCCCTCTCTTCATCGCCAAAAAAGGCAAAGGCCGCGTGACCCCCTTCCGAGGCCACCGGCACCCAGGCACCCCGTCCGTCAGGCACCAAGGCGGCATGCCCCAGATTGGTTCCCGCGCCGATCACCGCCTTGGCCGCCCGGGGATCGGCTTCACCCTCCAGCACCGATTGCGCACGGTCCACCACCGGAGAAAGACAAGCCCAGGCCTGAGCCACGAAATCGTTGATTAGCAAACTGGGGCCGCGCTCGCTGAGGTCGCGCTCCAAGTCGATGTCCCAAGAGATGTGGGGAGGCTGGCAATAGGTTTCCCTTTGCACCGGACCAGCCGCGGCCAGGCAGATCAGGTCCGCCTTTTTGTGGTCAAGCCCCAGTTCACCGGCTTCCAAGGTTTCCAATAGCTCCAAAAAGCTACCAGCCTCCTTGGTGGGCAACCATACGCTGTGCACCAGGTTCAACTTGCAAGACTCGCTGCCTTCAAAAAAGGCAAAGCGGCTGTGGGTAGCTCCTATGTCGGCGGCCAAAATGGCTGGCATCCCAGTATCTCCGCAAAACACCTAATGGTTCAGATTCCAGTCGTAAAACAGGTACTCCACATGAATCTCACCAGCGTGATCTTTAAGAAAGGCGACCTTGTGTTCATCATCCATATACTTCAGTAAAAAATCAAACACCCCCTTTTTGCCGCCGAAGTCGCGCTGGTACCAGTTGAATATTTGCGAAAGCATCACCTTGTTCTGCTCGGGCAAGACCACCACCTCGGAGCTGTTGATAAAATGCGAGGCAGCCAGGTCCAACTGCAGGTCAATGCGCTCGGCCTGGTAAAATTCGATGGGAGCGCAGGAGCGTGAGCCGCAGACCAGGGCGAAATGTATGCGCGGGTCCAACTGCTCCAGGGCAAAGGCGGCCCGTTGATCACCCTGGCCCAGGGATTTGAGTACCCGGTAGGGCGGGCGGGCATTGGAGCGCAAAATACCGTGCTCTATGTCATCAGGCGAAAATTGATGCTCCCCCACCTGGTAACAGATGTGAGAGAAGAAGTTCTCCACCTCCCGCACCGAAGACTCCAGCTCCAATTCAACAATGCCGTGCACCACGATGGTGTTGTACAGGTTTATCCAAAAGGCCAGCTTGTCTTCACGGCTGACAAGGCATGCGGGATCAAAATCCTTGAGCCGCGCCGCCAGTTCGGTGTAGCCGAAGTACTCCGAGGATCGGCGCATGGCCTGGTAGTCAACCAGGCCACGGTGCATATCGTAGAAATTTTGTTTAAGTTGGTTGATAGAGGTCAACAGCTTGGACCCGAGGTCCCCAACTCCGCCGGGCCCGGATGGCTCTAAATCGTTGAGCACCACCAGTGCGTACAGCTTGCGGGTGGGCTCTCCGCCCAGCCAGTGCAGGGCGTTTTTCTCCTTGTCGTAATATTCGTCGACCAGGTCAATAAAAAGCGCCGCGGTCCAGGAGAAATTGTCTGAACCATATCCAGCGCCGGTGATGGAGTCGTAGTACTCGTAAAAGCCAAAACGCACCGGCAGTTGGATCATGTCCTTTTTCATGGCGTCGGCCTTTTCGCGAAAGCCGTAACTTTTCATGCCCTGACTGAGCATCCAGTTGATGTTGATCCACACTGGGCCCCGCCAATAATTACGGCTGTCAAAGTCGTCCCTGGCCATGTCGTAGTTGGGCACCGTAAAGCAGTTGCCCTGGTGCAGAGCGCAAAAGGAAACCGAGTTGGCCCGTTCATACAGGATTTGAGCCTGCTGGCCGTCGGCGGCCACGGCGAACAGGGGCATGAAGCCGGCCGCGGTGGGAATGTTTAACAACTCCCGTCCCACCAGGTCATAAGGGCCAAACTGTTTGTGCTCGGCGCACCACAGGTTTTGCTGTATGGCCTTTGAAGTGGCATCCAGCCATTCTTGGGGCTGGCTCACGTCTTGGCCGACCTGTTTGCCGATCTGGACCAAGGCGTGGTTGGCCCGGCAGAGAATCGAGTTGAACAGCACATCCTGCACCAGAAAGGGGCACTCGGACCTGATGGCCGCTTCGTCATACTTGGCGCGGCGAAACAGGTCCACCAAGTACACATAGCGATCGTAATAGTAATCGCTGGGGCGCTGTTGGGCAGGAATGCCGTGATCCAGATCGCGCCGCTGATAAACAGGCAACCGGCCGTGGTCGATTTCAATGCGCTCCAAGGGTCCGTCCCAACTGGGCGAGTTGTCCAAACCCGATTCCCAGGGATGGCGGATGTAAACCAAGCCGGTGTTGTCCGGGTCGCGCTCCCGGTACAGGTAAGCGTGATAGGCCTTGAGTTTGGGATACATCTCAGCCAAAAAGTCGCGTGCCGCTCCGCCTGCCTGCAGGAAAATGCGCCACACCGCCACCGCGTGCAAGGGAGGCATGGTGATTCCGCTGCTACCCCGCCCCTCGGGCACCTGCCAAAAATCCGGCTCTGGAAAATAGCTCCCCAAGACCTTGGGGTTAAACACTATCTGGGGGACCATGCCGTTTGGCCACTGGTGACCGAACAGGTGGCGCAACTCTGCCATGGCCCGGTGATGGTCATAACGGGCCAGGCCCATGGCGATAAAGGCCGAGTCCCAGCTCCATTGGTGGGGGTATAGCCCGGCGGAGGGCCGCGTATACGAACCGGTCCAGTTGTCCGCTAAAATCTGCTTGGCTTTTTTAAGGTAGGCGCGGAATCCGGTGGTGGAGAAGAACTCGAACATAACCGGCAGGCCTCGCGTGCGCCCTAGCCCTGCCAGGGCGGGTTGCAGGCGCGGCCTTTGGTGTTGAAGAAAATCTTCAGGCCCTTTTTCACCAGGTCGGAAAACAGCTTGGGCGCCATCACATCGCCGGCCACCCTTTTGCTGATTTCCCCCAGGGTGGGATAAGGGTGCATGGCCCCGGCCAGGGTGGAGAGCTTCACTCCCCCGCCCATCACAGCCACCCACTCGTTGATAAGCTCTCCAGCATGGGCTCCCAATATATGCACACCCAGAGGCTTTTCGCTCTTGTCCAAGATCAGCTTGATTCGTCCCATCCCGGCGCCCTCGGCCAGAGCCCGGTCATTGGCCGCGAACTCCTCGCTCCAAACGGTAAATTCCAGGCCAGCCGCAGCGGCCGCCTTTTCGCTCATGCCCACGGAGGCCAACTCCGGTTCGGTAAAGGTGCAGCGGGGCAGCCAGGTGTAGTCGGCCTTGCGGGGCAGATGCAGCACCGCGTTGGCCAGCACAACCCCGCCTTCATACCCGGCGGCGTGGGTGAACAGGTTTTCGCCGGTGACATCTCCCGCGCCATAGATATGCTTTTGGCTGGTGCGTAGCCGCTGGTCCAGCTTTAGCCCCTTGGCATTGAACTCCACCCCGATGTCTTCCAGACCAAGTCCCTCCAGGTTGGCCCGGCGGCCTAGAGCCACCAACAAGGCTTCGGCGCTGAGCTCCACCTGCTGTTCGTGGCCGTCGCGGAATATCAGGGCCGGACGGCCGTTGACCTCGCGCACCGATTTGAGCTCGGTGTTCAGATAAAACTCCACCCCTTCCCCTTGCAGGGAGGCGGTGATCAGATCGGCCAGATCCTTGTCATCCTTGCTGAGCACCTGGCCGCTGCGCTGCACCAGGCTCACCTGGCAGCCCAGGCGCTGAAAGGCCTGAGCCATCTCCAGGGCGAGCGGGCCGCCGCCCAGGATGATCATGGTTTGAGGCAGGCGCTCCATATAAAAAATGTCTTTGTTGGTCAGATAGGGAGTCTCGGCCAAGCCGGGCACCGGTGGTATGGCGGGCGAGGAACCGGTGGAGATAAGCCAGGATTTGGCCGAGATGCGCTGGCCATCCAGATCCACGGTGTGCTCATCCACGAACCGGGCCTGACCAAAACGCACCTGGGCTCCCAACTTGCAGAACCGCTCTGCGCTGTCGTGCTCTTGAATAGCCGCGATCACCTCTTTGATACGCCCAACCACCTGGGAATAGTCCACCACGGGCGGAGAGACCTTGGGCAGGCCGAAACGAGCCGAGGTTTTGAGCAGATGATAAACCGAGGCGCTCTTGATCAGCGTCTTGCTGGGTACGCAGCCATAGTGCAGGCAGTCGCCTCCCAGGTGGGGCTCCTTTTCAATAAGCAGCACCTTGGCTCCCAACTGGGCCGCGCCCGAGGTCAGGGTGAGCCCGGCTGAACCGCCGCCCAGCACCCCCACATCGTAATCGTGGCCTGCCATGGAGCCTCCTATGGTTCGATGATTGCCTGACGGCCGGTGCGGCGGCGATACCAGACCAGGCCCTTTTTCACCGCCAGGGGGAATATCCCCAAAATAACGAAGCTGATGACTAGGCCGGGCGAGAGGATGCCGCCCAGGGAATCGACCTGCCCCAGTTCCTTGCCCGCATTCACGAACACCGCGGTGCCGGCCAACATACCCACCTGACTCACCCAATAAAAAGTGCGCAAGGGCATCTTAGTCAGGCCCATGACCAGGTTGATGACAAAGAAAGGGAACAGGGGCACCAGGCGCAGAGTGAACAGATAAAAAGCCCCTTCGCGCTCCACTCCCCGGTTGATGGGCTCCAATTTGTCGCCGAACTTTTGCTGCACCCAGTTGCCCAGCACGAAACGGGCAAAGAAACAGGCCAAAGTAGCGCCGATGCTGCTGGCAAAGGAAACCACCAGCAAGGTCCACCAGAAGCCGAACAGAGCCCCGCCAAGCAGAGTCATCGCCGCCGCGCCGGGCAGGGAAAAAGCGGTAACCAAGACATAGAGCACAAAGTAGCCGCCCAGCATGCTGGCGGGATGAGAAGCGTAATAAGCCTGAAAGCGGGTTTGGGACTGCTTGATGTAGCTCAGGGAGAAATATTGCCCCAGATCCAGCAGCCAAAAGGCCAGGATAGCCGCCACCACCAGACCCACTATTATCAGGCGTTTGATTAATCGTTGGTTCATGCCCACTCTCTGTCAGCCGCCTCGCGCATTTATGGAGCTAACGACGGCCTGTTCGCCCGGCGGCAGGTGCGGGTGTTTATCTATAATATATCAGTCTAAGGTTACCGGTGGGTGAGGCCAATCACTAATTGCGCGCTGCGCCTATGGCTTGGGTGGGTGGATCGGCCAGAACAGTTTCTTGCCGTCGGCCTTGTACTCGCCAATTATCTTCTGGCCCTGAGGCGAAAGCAAAAACTCCTCGAACTTCTTGGCCTGGGCATACTTGACTTTGGGGCACTTGGCAGGATTTACCAAAATCATCGAGTAGGGATTTTTTAGCAGTTCCTGCTTGTCGGCCAGGATCACCAAGTTGATACGCCCGGTGCTCAGGTACTTGCGGTAGGTGGCGATGTCGCTGAGGGTGTAGGAGCCCAGCTCGTCGGCCATGGTCAAGGTGGGCCCCATGCCCCGGCCCGCCTCGCGATAGGCGGGCCAGTTTGGCTTGATCCCCGCCGCCTTCCACAGGGACAGCTCCTTCACCTGGGTGCCGGAGTTGTCCCCCCGAGACAAGAAGGGGGCCTTGGCCTCAGCGATGCGCCTAAACGCCTCCTGCACGTTTGCCGCTTGCTTTACCTTGGCCGGGTCGCCGGGCGGCCCCACCAAAACAAAGTAGTTGTGCATCAGCGGCTCGCGGTCCACTCCATATCCATCGGCCACGAAGCGCTTTTCCAGAGCCGGGGCGTGTACGATCACCAGGTCCGCGTCGCAGCGTTTGGCAATGGCCAGGGCCTTGCCCGTGCCCACGGGGATATAGTGCACGGTTATGCCGCTTTGTTTGCTAAAAGCGGGCAGCAGCACGTCCAGCAAGCCGGTGTTGGCGGTGCTGGTTGTGGTGGCCAAGACCAGACGGTCGGCGGCCAGGGCCGGCGCGGCCAGAAGCAAGGCCATCAAGGCGATCAACAGCACACGTACACGCATGAGTACTACCTCCTGGGGCACATTAAGATAATAAATGTCATGTTAGCAAGGAGCGGGTGTCCACAAAAGCGGCAATCAAGGGACTACTGACCAGCTTGGGGAGCCAGGCGGCCTTGCCTGAGATACACCAACTTTTGAGCCAGACGGTGGGCCTGCTCCAGGGCGTGGCTGACCAGCACCACGGTGCAGCCCTGACCGGGTAGCTCTGCCAGCACCCGTTCAAATACCTGGGAGCTGGCCGGGTCCAGATTGGCGAAAGGCTCGTCCAGCAGCAAGGCCCGGGGGCGCAGCACCAGGGCCCTGGCCAGGGCCACCCGTTGCATTTCTCCGCCGGAGAGCTGTCTGGCCCGGCGGGGCCCGAAGCCGCCCAGACCCACCAGCTCCAGAGCTTGGGCTACCCTCTGCTCGCGCTCGGCCCGAGCCAGGCCCCGCAAGCGCAAGCCATAAGCCACGTTCTTTTCCACGCTGCTTTCAAAGAGGTAGGCCTGCTGGGCCACCAGGGTAATTTGCCTCCGCCAGGCAGTGAGCTGTTTTCCCGAGTGGGAAATCTCATGGCCGTCGAAGAAAAGTCGGCCATGGTCCGGCGGGGTGATGAGGGCCAGGATGGAGAGCAAGGTGGTCTTGCCCGCGCCATTGGGGCCCTCCACCACGGTAATGAGCCCTGCCTGAAGATCCAGCCGCTCCAGGTTGAGGACCTCGCGCTCCTCGAAACGCTTTACCACCCCCCGCAGACTGAATAGAGCCTCGCTCATCACAGCACCCCTATTTCCACCGGGCCTGCAGTTGGTGGCTGGCCAGATTGACCGCCAGGGCCACCACCAGCAAAACCAAGCCCAAGGCCATGCCTTGGGCGAACTCGCCCTTGCTGGTCTCCAGGGCGATGGCTGTGGTGAAGGTGCGGGTGTAGTGGCGAATGTTGCCGCCCACCATTATGGCCGCGCCCACCTCGGTGATGACCCGGCCGAACCCGGCGGCCAAAGCGGCCAGCACCGCGAAGCGCGCCTCTTTGAGCACCGCCCAGGCGGCCTGCACGGGAGTGGCTCCCAGGGTCAGGGCGGTGGGCCCTACCCGGTTGTCCAGGGTGGTCACTGCCGCGATCACCAGGGCGGTGATCAGGGGAAAGGCCAACACCGCCTGAGCCGCCACCATGGCCCCGGGAGTGTAAAGCAAACCCAGGCCGCCCAAGGGGCCGTGGTAGGAAAGCAGGCCGTAGACCACCAAGCCCACCACCACGGTGGGCAGAGCTAGCAGGGTGTTGAACAACACCACCAGGAAACGCTTTCCCGGAAACTCCTTTTGCCCGATGACCAGCCCCAGGGGCACCGCGGCCAGGGCGGCCAAGACCACGGCGCTGAGCGAAACCCTGAGAGAAAGCCAGGCAATGCCATAAACCTCGGGGTCCAGGTTTATTAGCAGGCCCAGCCCTCTGGTAAGGCCACCCAGGAAAAAATCCAAGGCCCTACTCTTCTATTATAATTTCCAGCCTACGGGCGCCTTGGGTTCCCTTTAGGGGAGCCAGCAGGCCGTGCAGACTGTTGGCGATTATTTCTTTTACAAAAAACTTGGCCTTGATGGGCCTGCCGTCGGCTAAGACGGTAAGGGAGCGGCGCGGCGAGCGCTCTTGGACCCGCGAGGCCAAGAAACCGGCCAGCCCCGCCGCCTGGTCAAACACCGGCACGCCGGGATCGGAAGGAATCTCACCCGGCCCGGCCAGAGCCAAAAGCCCGGCCCGGCCCAACAGGGCAGGTTCGGCTCCGGAGGGACAGAACTCCACCATTGCCTTACCATCCTCCGGAGGCAGAAGGCTGATCACCAGGTCCGCGCCGGCCAACATGCGTAAGGCTTCATCCAGCGACGGCGCGCCGCCGGGGCTGAGCAAGCTAACGCCGCCGGCTCCCAGGCGCAGCTCGGCCTCGCCGCAGATGGGCTGTGGGGCCGCGCCTGGCTCGGGCCTGGCTACGGCCACCTTCAGGTTCAGCTTGGCCAGTTCACCGCATAGGCCGGCCAAAAAGCTTTCCAAGGATTGGCCGCCAATCCCGGTTAGATGCACCAGCATGGCGGACATGGCCTAAACCTTCCCCCCGCGCAGGTCGTTGACCAGCTTGCTCCAGCTCTTTTGAGCCTTGTTGGCGAATTCCTGGGCCTGCTTTTCAAACGCCTCGAACTGCTTTACCATCTTGAGCCCTTGAGGGGTGAGCTGCACTTCCCGGCGTCCGCCTTCACTGCGCTCCACCAGAGGGAAGCCCAAGCGCTTTTCCGAAGCCCGCAGTCGCCCCCAGGCGGCGCGATAGCTCATGCTCAACTCGCGCGCCGCCCCGGCCAAAGAGCCCTGGTCGATCACCGCCTTGAGCAACTTCAGGCGACCGCCGCCAAAGAGCACTTTTTCGTTTTCTTCTATCCACAGCTTGAACTGGATTTCTGCCATGGCCTTCCCTTCGCTTGCTCCGACTCGTGCCTCTATGGACAACCGGGGTTGCTCCTTAGGCACACTTCGGTCATTATTGACATGACTTAGGCCCTTGAACATTATTTATACCTTTTTACCTATGAGGTCGCCTTGGATGAAAGCCTTTTTTAAGGTGCAAGATGTGGCCGCGGTTCACGCCCTGGCCCAAAAGCTTGCTACCCTGCCCCCTGAAGAGGTGCCTTTAGACCAGGCTTTGGGCCGCGCATTGGCCCTTCCCCTTACCGCTCCTTCGGATCTGCCGGGCTTCGCCCGGGCGACCATGGACGGCTATGCTCTCAGGGCCATGGACACCTTTGGCGCGGGAGAAACATCCCCGGGCTACCTGGAAATCATCGGCGATGTGCGCATGGGCCAAACCCCGGAGTTCAGCGTGGGCCCTGGTCAATGCGCCCGCATCGGCACCGGCGGCATGCTGCCCGTGGGCGCCGACGCTGTGGTCATGGTGGAGCATACCCGCCTGCTGGACGACACCAGCCTGGAGGTGGCCACCTCGGTGGCGCCCGGCGGCAACACCCTGGGCCCCACGGACGATGCGTCCCAGGGCCAGGAGCTCTTGCCTCGAGGCCAATGCCTGCGGCCCCAGGACCTTGGCCTGCTGGCCGCCCTGGGGCAGCAGAGAGTCTTGGTGACGCGCCGCCCCAGGGTGGGCATCATATCCACCGGCGACGAGGTGGTGCCGGTAGAGGCCAGCCCGGCCCCGGGCCAGGTGCGAGACGTGAACACCCACACCCTGGCCGCCCAGGTGGTGCGCGCCGGAGGCGAGCCCGTGCCCTTGGGTTTGGTGCCGGACAACGCCCAAGCTCTCAAAGCGGTCACCGCCCGCTCCTTGGACAGCTGCGACCTCACCCTGCTTTCGGGCGGCTCCTCGGTGGGAGTGCGCGACTTTACCAGTGAGGTGTTTCTCTCTTTTCCCGGCGCCGAACTTCTGGTGCATGGCGTGGCGGTGAGCCCGGGCAAGCCCTTCCTTTGGGCCCGCACCCCCTCGGGCCATTTGTTGGGCCTGCCCGGCCAGGTCGCCTCTTGCCTGGTGTCCTTTTATCTGTTGGTAGAGCCCATACTGGAGCGCCTGCAGGGCCGCCCCGCCCTGCCCTTCACCCGCTTCGCCCGGCTGCCCGCGGTGCTTACCCGCAACATCCCCTCGGCCCCGGGCCGCGAGGAATATTTGCGGGTGTCCCTTAGCCAAGAAAACGGTGGATGGCTGGCTCAGCCCCTGTTCGGCAAATCGGGCCTGCTCACCACCATGATTCAGGGCCAAGGTCTGGTCCGGGTTCCCAAGGACTGCGAAGGCTTGGACGCCGCCGAGGCGGTGGAAGTTCTGCTCTTCCCTAATTAGCGGAAGCGATATGAAGCGCAACGTCTATTTAAAAATGATGCCCCTGGACCAAGCGCGCGAAAAATTCCTGTCCTCCTTGGACTGGATCGCCTTGGCAGGCACCGAGACCATACCTACCAGCGAGGCCCTGGGCCGGGTCACCGCCAAAGTGGTGCTGGCCGAGTATTCTTCGCCCTCATATCACGCGGCAGCCATGGACGGCATCGCGGTCCAGGCCAAGGACACCTACGGAGCCACCCAGGAACACCCGCTGACCCTGGAGCTGGATCGCCAGGCCTTTTGGGTCAACACCGGCAATCCCCTGCCCCAGGGATGCAACGCGGTGATCATGGTTGAGCAGGTGCACCAACCCCAGGAAGGCCTGGCCGAAATCCGCAGCGCTGCCTTTCCCTGGCAGCACGTGCGCCGGGTGGGCGAGGACATCGTCAGCCAGGAGCTGATGT
>JAHLLJ010000091.1 GCA_020444205.1 Deltaproteobacteria bacterium
GGCTGTACTCCGGGAAGCCCACGGCCATGGGCAGCAGGCCCAGGGTGGTGGTCACCGTGGTGAGCAGGATGGGCCTGAGACGTATGTTCACCGCCTGCATCAGGGCCTGGCGGCGCTCCAGCCCGGAGCGCAAACGGCGGTTAAGGAAGTCGATCAGCACCAAGGCGTCGTTGACCACCACCCCGGCCACACCCACCGTGGCCACGAAGGAGTTCACCGTGAACAAGGTCTGAGTGAGGAACTTGCCGTAGATCACCCCGATCAAGGCGAAGCTCACCGCGCTCAAAATGATCACCGGCTGCAGGTAGCTCTTGAACTGGGTGGCCAGGATTACGTAGATCAAAAGCAAGGCGATGCCAAAGGCATAGAACAGCGACTGGAAGGACTTGCGGGTGGATTCGAACTCCCCGGCAAAGGCCAGGGTGGCCCCGGGGTAGTCCGCGGCTATCTGCTGGTAGTGGCGGCGCAGCTGATCCACCACCGCCGGGGTGGACAGCGGCCCGCCCGGGCGCAGGTTACCGGTAATGGTTATGGCCCGTTGCCCCTGGAAGCGGTTGAGCTGGCCCCGCTCCTGGTACACCTTGGCCGCGGTGAGATCACCCAAGCGTACCGGCCCGGAGGGATGCTCCAACAGGGGGATGTCCAGGGCCCGCTCCGGAGTGGTCACATAGGCAGGGTCCATCTTTACCTTTAGGTCCACGTCCTCGTCCACCAGGCGATACTTGCCCACGTAGCGGCCATTGAGCACCGCCGCGGACAGGGCCACCACCTGGGCCGGGGTGACCCCGTACTCGGCCGCCCGCTCGGGCACCACCCGGTAGCGGAACACCCGGCTGGGCTGACCCAGGTTGTCGGCCACGTCCATGACCGAGGCCTTGAGATTGCGATCGCTGGTGAGCATGCGCTTCACCTCTCGGGACAGGGCCGTAACCGCCTCGGGGTTGGAGCCCACCACCCGCACGTTGATGTCCTTGCCCGCGGGCGGGGCGTCTTTTTCCGGCCGTATGGTCAGGCGCACCCCGCCGGTCTCCATTTCCCTTAGCTGCTCGCGCACCCAGGGGAGATGTCGCATGGGGTCGTTGCTGGGGTCATCGGCAAAATGGCGGTCCTGTTTGGCGGGCAAAGTTACCGCGATGTGCCCCAGGTTGGAGCCGAACACCGGTTCGTAGTCCTCGGTGAGGTAGAAGCCGGCCAGGCCCGCGGCGCTGCGGGCCATGCCCGGCCCCTGGGCCATGATTTTCTTGGAGAGGCGCTTGAGGATTTCGTTGGTCTGCTCTATGGGAGTGGTAATGGGCGCTTCCACCTGCACGTAGTACAGGGAGTAGTCGTCCGGGAAGAACTTCACCTTGATCAGTTGAGCCACACCGCTGGCGCTGACGCCCGCTATGGCCAGGGCGCTTAGAAACAGGCCGCCCACCAGCAGCATGGTGAGCCAGCGGTGCCTCAGCCCCCAGCCAAGCATACGCACCACCCCAGCGCGGATGCGCCCCATCACCCAGCCCTCGCCGCTGAAGTCCAGGGAGCTTTCGTCGATTTGGGCCTTTACCTTTTTGGGGCCCCAGTCGCGAAAATGCAGGGGCAAAATGAACAGGCACTCCACCACGCTGGCGGCCAGGGCAAAGGAAACCGCCTTGGGTATCAGGGCGAAGAACTCGCCGGTGGAGCCGGTCATGATGAGCATGGGCATGAAGGCGGCCACCGTGGTGCTGGTGGCGCTTAGCACCGGCCAGAACACCTCGCTGGTGCCGTTGATCACCGCCTGGTCCACGGGCTCGCCCTCTTGGTAGTGGCGATAGATGTTCTCTACCACCACTATGGCGTCATCCACGATGATGCCGCTGACCAAGACGAAACAAAACAGGGTCACCTCGTTCAGGGAGTTGCCGGTGATCCACATGAAAAACATGGTGAGCAAAAAGGAAAAAGGTATGCCCACTGTGGTAATCAGGGCGTTTCTAAAGCCCATGAAGTAGGCGATCACCGCGCACACCAAAAGCACGCCCACCAACAGGTTGCGGCTCATGGTGGTCATGGCGTCTTCGATCTTCACCGTGGAGTCCTGGGTGAGCACCAGGCTCACCCCTTCCCGGGCCATGATGGACTCGAAGCTCTTTACCACCTTCTGAACTTCATCCACGATGCTCATGGCGTTGCCCTGGCTGGTCTTGATAACCGCCAGGTTCACACAGTCCTGTCCGTTTACCGAGCTGAGCACGTAGGCGTCGCGGTAGTCCAGCCGAGCCTGACTAGCCAGGTCGCTCAGGCGCACGAAGCTGCCGTCCGCGTCGGTGCGAACGATGGTGGCGAGCACTTGGGCCCGGCTGCGGAAGCGCTCGTCAGCCTTGATGACGAACTCGCCGCCGGGGGTGGTGAAGTCCCCCGCCGGGATGGAGATGCCCGCATTGCCCAAGGCGTTTGCCACCTGGTTGAAGGTGATGCCCTGGCGGCTGAGCTTCACCGGGTCGAGCATCACGTGGAACTCGCGGGTCAGCTCGCCCTGGAGCTTCACCTCCTTGACGCCGGGAATCTGGCGCAGGGCCACCTTCATCTGCTTGGCCATGAGGGTGAGCGCCCGGTTGGAGCGGTCCCCCACCAGATTCACGCTCACCGCGGGCAACCAGTCGTTCACCTCCAGCTCGTTGAACACCGGCGGGTCCACCTCGGGCGGCAGCTCGTCCATGATGCCCAGCACCTTGAAGCGCAGGTCGTCGTATCCCCGCTGGTAGTCGGTGTCATCGATGAACTTGACCACCACGCTGGAGCGTTGGCGGTAGCTGGAGGAGCGCACGAACTCCACGTTTTGCAGATCGTCGACCGCGTCTTCGATCTCGCGGGTGACCAGGGCCTCCACCTCCTGGGGGGAGGCGCCGGGATAGATGGTGTTGATGAACACCTTGCCCAGGCGAACGTTGGGGTAGCGCTCCACCGGCATGCTCAGCAGAGCAAAGGCGCCGGCCACCATAAGGATGATGAACAGCAGATTGACCAGAACCGTTTGGGCCAGGGTGAAGCGGACTAAGCTCTTCATGGCAGGGCTTCCAGCCTAACGGTTGATCATAAACTTCTGGCCGGGCTTGATCTGGGGGCTGGTCACCCTGACGGTGCCCGCCGGCCCCGGCCCCAACACCACCACACGGATCGATTTTCCGTCGGCGCGGGTGACCCAGTTTTCCTGGTAGCGCTCGGTGACCGCCGATTGAGGCAGCAGCACCGCGCCCGAGGGATCGGGCGCGGTGAGGGTGAGCTCAACCCTCAGGCCGCCGCGCTTGTAGCTGACCCCGGGCCCCAGCTCCAACTCCACGGCGATCTTGCGGGTGACCGGGTCAAAGGCCGGCGACAGGCGCTCCAGCTTGGCCGGCACCTTCACCCCCAGATGGGGTAAGCTCACCTTGATGCCATTGGAGTGCCTGGCCAGGATGGCGAACTCATCGGGGCTGAGCGCCAGGGGCACCAGCAAGGTGCGGAAGTCGCCCAACAGGGCCACCTGGCCGCCCGCGGCCACCCAGGAGCCGGGCTCCACCTTGCGCTCGATAACCCGCCAGCCCACTGGCGCCTTGATCAGATGGCGGGCTAGGCGCTCTCGCAGGATGGCGGCCTGGGTTTTCAAGGCCTCAAGCCGCAAACGGGCCTGGGCCAAGTCCTCGTCCAGGCGGTCCAGCTTTGAAGGAGCCTCGGAGCCGCGCTTGACCAGGTTGCGATAGCGGGTCGCATCCTTGTCAAGATAGGCGACCCGGCTTTGCATGCGCTTTTGCTCCACCCGGTTGGCCTTTAGGTCCAGGCGGATGAAGGTGTCGTCCAGCACCGCGAACACCCCCTTGGGGCCGATGGTGTCGCCCACGTCGTAATTGACCTTGAGGCAACGCCCGGCCACCTCGCTCACCAGACGCAGCTTGGCCCTGGCCCGGGTGAAACCACTGAACACCAAGGGACGGGTAGCCGGTTGGGCCTGTACGGTAATCGCCGATTCGGAAGCTTTGTCCGCAGCCGGGGCCGCCCCGGCGGGCAGGGCCAAAGCCAGGCACAACAACAAAAGCGCAATAAAGGAGCGCACCAAGGGCAGGGGGGGCACGGAGGACCTCCCAAGCTAAGGTAACAACTTAATATTCCCCACCGGCCATTAGGCCAGGGGGATTATAACCCAAACGGCCTAGTCCATGGGCCAGAGCAAAAGGCCGGTGCCTTCATCAAAGGCGCGCTCAAAAGGCGCGGCTGCCTGATACTCCACTACCACGACCTCGCAGGCGAAAATTTCGCTGCCCGGCGCCAGGTGTCCGCCCCACAGGTGGCCCTGCTCGTCTCCCAGGGAGACATGGGCGTGCACAAAGGGACGTCCGTCCTTGAGCGACACATCGCCTATCAAGGAAACGATCTCCAAGGGATGGTCCAGAGTCAGGTATTCGTATTCCCGGTTGCGCTGGTTGTAAAATCCAAGGGTGGCCTTGGTGAGGGCGCCAATGGCCCGCACCTCGCCGGCGGCGATGTTTTCCCGGACGCATACTTCGGTGAGGGCTTCCAGCAGGTCGGCTCCCTGGGGCAGGCGCCCCATTAACCGGCGTACGGCGCTTACTTCCCTAAGCAAGGTCTCCTCCTTTTCCGGCCGGTTGGCAAAGCCGGAGCAACATCTATCTTCCCACTGTATATATGTGTCCCCTCTCAGGCAAGGGTGGTGGACAACAAGCTCTCCTTAGTCCACAATTTGTTAGCCCCTGAACGGATCTGGAGGTTATTTATGCAGCAGCCCCTGCCGCCGGGGGCCTTTACCCAGAGGCTGGGCCCCCTGGGGTTCATCACCGGCATATTCCTGCTCAACTTCATGGGGCGGGTCTCCCTGGCGCCCCTGATGCCCAACATAGAAACCCAACTGGGGCTGAACCACGTTCAGGCCGGGATGCTGTTTTTGTTCATGTCCGTGGGCTACTTCGTGGCCGTGTTCTCTTCGGGCATGGTCAGCCAGCGCCTGACCCACCGCAGGGTCATTTTGATCTCGGCCCTGTCGGTGGGCACAATGCTTTGCCTGGCCACCCTGGCCCAGGGCCTATACACCCTGGGCGCGGTGTGCCTGGGCCTGGGCCTGTCGGCTGGGCTCTACCTGCCCTCGGGAGTGGCCGCCCTCACCTCCTTTGTGCGCTCCACCGACTGGGGCAAGGCCATGGCCATGCACGAAATGGCCCCCAACGGGGGCATGATCATGGCCCCGCTCATCGCGGAGCTGCTTTTGGAGGGGCTCACCTGGCGCGGTGTGCTGGCCCTCATCGGCGGAGCGTCCCTTATCCTGGGCCTGGTCTATGCCCGCCGGGGCAAGGGTGGCGAGGAACCAGGCACCGCGCCCAGCCCCAAGGCGGTGGCCGAGTTGCTGCGCCTGCCCGCCGTGTGGCTCATGGTGGTGTTCTTCTCCCTGGCCATCGGGGCCAGCCTGGGCATATACACCATGCTGCCCCTGTACCTGGTCACCGAAAAGGGCTTTGACCAAGGCTGGGCCAACCTTATGCTATCCGCCTCGCGGGTGCCGGGGCTGGTTCTCGCCTTTGGCGCGGGCTGGGCCCACGACCGCTTTGGAGCCCGGGCCAGCCTGCTGACCATCTTCTCGGCCACCGGCCTGGCCACCCTGGTCCTGGGTATGAGCAGCGATTGGCTGCTGGTAGTGGCGGTGTTCGTGCAGCCGGCGGTTACGGTCTGTTTTTTCCCGGTGGGATTTGCGGCCTTGTCCCTGGTGGCCCCGGCCCACCTAAGAGGCGTGGCGGTATCCGTGGCCACCCCCCTGGCGTTCATGCTGGGGGCAGGGGCCTTGCCCGCCTTTTTGGGCTGGATGGGCGAGCATTACAGCTTCGGCACGGGCATCGCTGTTTTCGCCGGGTTGGTCTGGCTGGGAGGGGCTTTGGCCTTGGCCTTGCGCCCCTCGGCCAAGAGCCATTAATTTTGCCCGCGTTTAATTCTTGGAGCAATATCATGACATCCTCATTACCCGACCCCGTTGAACTCACCTCGCGCCTCATCCAGATCGACACCAGCAACCCGCCCGGCAACGAGGGGGCGGTGGCCGCCGTGTTGGCCCCACTGCTGAAAGGGGCCGGCTTTAGCGTGGAGACCCACGACATGGCCCCGGGCCGCCCCAGCCTGGTGGCCCGCCTGGCCTGGGGGCCCGAGCCGCCCCTGTTGTTCACCGGCCACATGGACACGGTTAGCCAAGGCGGCGAGCAGTGGGAACGGGGTCCCTTTGGCGGTGAGGTGAGCGATGGCCTGGTGCACGGCCGGGGGGCCAGCGACATGAAGAGCGGCCTGGCCGCGATCACCGTGGCCGCCCTGACCCTGGCCCAACAGCGGCCCGCCAAGGCAGGGCTGGTGCTGGTGTTCACCGCCTCGGAGGAAAACGGCTGCCAGGGAGCCGAGCATCTGGCCAAGACCCACCCCGAAGCCCTGGGCAAGGCCGGGGCCGTGCTGGTGGCCGAGCCCACGGCCAACCAGCCGGTGCTGGGCCACAAGGGGGCCATGTGGCTTAGGGGCCGCTGCCGGGGCAAGGCGGCCCACGGCTCCATGCCCGAGCTGGGCGACAACGCCATTTACAAAGCCGCCGAGGCGGTTAGCAAGCTGGCCGATTACCATTTCAGCGCCGAGCCCCATCCGGTGCTGGGCCGGGCCACTTTGAACGTAGGCACCATCAGCGGGGGACGGGCCACCAACGTGGTGCCCGAGGCGGCTGAGTTCACCGTGGACCTGCGCCTGCCCCCCAGCCTGGAGCCCGACCAGGCCCAGGCTGAGCTGGGCCGCCTGCTGGGCGATACGGTGGAGTTGGAGCGCATCATGGGGGTAGCGTCGCTATGGAGCGAACCACAAGAGCCTTGGATGGCGCGGGTGCTGGAAATGTTGGCTAAACGCCGGGGCCAAAGCTTCGCCCCGGCCGGAGTGCCCTATGTTACCGACGGCTCGGCCCTAAAGCGGGCCCTGGGCGGAGCGCCCACCCTGATCCTGGGCCCCGGCGAGCCGGGCGAGGCCCACGTGGTAGACGAATCCTGCCCGGTGGCCAACATCCGTGAGGCCACCGAGGACTACCTGGCCATCGCCCGGGACTGGTGCGGGGCCTAAGCCTTTTTTGCATCCCCCAAGCCGCGCCCCCGCCGCCCAAACCCCTCGGGCGGCGGGGAGCCGGCCGCCATCAGCGCCCTTGTTATACGCGCGAATACTGAGTTACCATCTAGTCAGACGACGCACCCCGTTGCGCGCCTTGCCTATTTATTCGCCAGAAAAATTGAGAGGGGGCTATGGATTGGTATAAGGATTTTCCGGTACTCATCATTTCGGACCACCTGGGGGCCTCCAACTCTCTGGGCCGGGCCTTGGATCAAATCAAAACCGAATTGGAAAAACTGGACGTCAATGTTCTAGGGGCCAACACCCTGGCAGACGGCCGCATCACCTACCTCTCCCGCCCGGACATCGGCTGCGTGCTTTTGGATTGGGACCTTTGCGAAAAAACCGAAAAATCCCGCCGGGAGATTGAAAAGGTCAGCCAGGAGGCCAAGGAGCGCAACTTCAAGCTGCCCCTGTACTTGCTCACCAGCCGTTTGAACGTGGAGGAGATTCCTCTGTCAGTGGACAGCCTGGCGCACGGCTATATTTGGCTCAGCGAGGACACCCCGGACTTCATCGCCGGGCGCGTCATGGAGGCGGTGGAACACTACGCCGACCACCTGATGCCGCCGTTTTTCAAGACCCTGGTGGAGTACGCCGAGCAGTTCAAGTATGCCTGGCACACCCCGGGCCACACCGGGGGCACCGCCTTTTTGAAGTCCCCGGTGGGCCGGGTTTTGTTTAACTTCTACGGCGAAAACACCCTACGCAGCGACCTTTCCATATCCGTGCCCGAGCTGGGTTCGCTTATGGAGCACTCCGGGGTTTTGGGCGAAGCGGAGCGCAATGCGGCCCAGGCCTTTGGGGCGGATCAGACCTATTTCGTGACCAACGGCACCTCCACGGCCAACAAGGTCATCCTCTGCGGCAGGGTGACTCCCGGCGACGTGGTCTTGGTGGACCGCAACTGCCACAAATCCATGATGCACGCCCTGATCATGACCCGGGCGGTGCCGGTGTATTTGAACCCCACCCGCAATTACCAAGGCATCATCGGCCCCATCCCGGCCAACGAGTTCAGCAAGGCCTCCATCACCAAGCGCATCAAACAAAACCCTCTGACCAAGGGGCGCAAGCTTTCCGATCTAAAGCACGCAGTGGTCACCAACTCCACCTACGACGGGGTGCTCTATCACACCGGCCAGGTGAAAGACGGGCTCAAGGGCTGCACCGCCGGCCTGCACTTTGACGAGGCCTGGTACGCCTATGCCTGCTTCCACCCCATCTACGACGAGCGCTACGCCACCTTTGACCATAACGGCGAAAAGGACACCCCGGTGCTGTTCGCCAGCCAATCCACCCACAAGCTGCTGGCCGCCTTCAGCCAGGCCTCCATGGTGCACGTGAAGGACCGCCATGTATCAAATCCCAAGCAAAAGGTGGACCCCGACCGTTTTAACGAAGCCTTTATGATGCACACCTCCACCAGCCCCCAGTACAGCATCATCGGCAGCCTGGACGTGGCCACGCGCATGATGCAGGACGGCAGGGGCAAGGTGCTCATCAGCGACTGCATCTCCGAGGCGGTGGCCTTCCGCAAGAAGCTCTACTCCGTGGAAAAGGAGCTGGCGCAAAACAAAGACTGGTTCTTCACCTGCTGGCAGCCCACCAAGGGCAAGGGCAAAAAGGCCTTTGGCGACATGCCCGACCAGGAGCTGGAGGGCGAGGCCAAGTATTGGGAGCTGGACCCGGCTCAAGGCTGGCACGGCTTCGACGGCCTGTCCAAAGGCTACGCCATGCTCGACCCCATCAAGGTGACCATCGTGGCCCCGGGCATAAACCCCGACGGCAGCATGGCCGAGACCGGCATCCCCGCCGCCCTGGTCTCCTCCTTCCTGGAGGCCGACGGCGTGGTGCCCGAAAAGAGCAACATCTACTCATTTTTGATGCTCTTCTCCATGGGAGTCACCAAGGGCAAGAGCGGCACCCTGCTGGCCGCCCTGTTTGAGTTCAAGCGCGCCTACGATAAAAACCTGCCCCTGGAGCAGGTGTTCCCAGCCCTCACCCGCGACTATCCCCAGCGTTACCAGGGAATGGGCCTAAAAGACCTGGCTGATGAGATGCACCAGCACTACCGCGCCCGCAACATGGCCAAGATTGTCAAGCAGGTCTACGACGCCCTGCCCTCACCGGCCCTGACCCCGGCCCAGGCCTATGACGCGGTGGTGCGCGGCCAGGTGGACCTGTTGCCGCTTGAGGATATCAAGGAGCGGGTAGCCGCGGTGATGGTGGTGCCTTACCCTCCGGGTATCCCCATTATCATGCCCGGCGAGCGTTTCGACGCGGGCAGCAGCGTAATTATCGACTACCTGAGCATGATGCAGGAGTTCGACGGGGCCTTCCCCGGCTTTGAAAGCGAGAACCACGGCGTGGAAGTGCGCAAGAAAGACGGCCACTTGCGCTATTACGTCTACGTAGTGCGTGAGTGATAACTTATCCCCGATTGCATAGTAGGTTTTAATGCTTAAGCTTGAGTTAGAAAGAGCATTATGAACCTATAGCAGGAGGGACGTTATGGCCGTGTTCAAGTATAAGGACGCCTTCCTGAGCTTTGAGCCGGACAAGGGCTATCGCAACTTGCTTACCAGCGAGTGGGAGGCCAGCCCGGTGGATGCGGTCAGCGGTTACGTTGACCAGGCGCCTGAGGAGCGCGAGGATTTCGTAACCCTAGCGCGGCGGGTGCAGGACTTCTGGACCGCGCACGCCACCGAGGGCGGCATCGAGGGCTTTGAGGAAGTACGCTTCGACTGATTAGGCATCCGGAGGGGGCCGACGCCCCGCGCCGGTCTTGATAAAAACCAAAAGGCCCAGCCATGCGGCGGGGTCTTTTACATTTCAAATCTTTCCCGCGCCTTGTTTTTCCAGGGTGTATTCGGCCTGGTAGGTGAGCACCGCGTCGCCGCCTTGGTCGTTTTTATCCAGGCCGGTCACGTAGCCCCCCTCATAAGTGAGGGTGCCCTTTATGCCCTTGTAGCGGCCAATGCCCTTCATAAAGGTTCCGGTGCCGGTTACCCAAGGCAGCTTGGAGCCGTCCTTGAAGGTCTCGGTGCCCTGGCATTTGAAGAAAATGGCCGAGCCGTCGGCAAAGCTGATCTTGGCGTAGCCGTCGTGCTTGCGCCGGCCTCCCTCGCGGTCGTAAACGTCGAAGCGGCCCATGCTGAGCATGGCCGCGGCCCGGCCGTCCGGGAACAGGGCCACCCCCTTGTGCTCGTAGATGCCCAGCAGGTGATCCTCCGCGTCCGGGGCCTGCATCTTGTGCACCTGGCTCAGACGGCTCACTTCCTTCCAAGTCATTTTCTGCCCGGCCAAAGTGGGGGAAGCCCAGAGCAGCAAAGCCACGGCGGCCACGGCGGTCAAGGCTGCGTTTTTAACAATGCGATGCCTCATGAGTGTCCCCTTTGGGGCAGGAGAACGCGGCTCCCGGCCGCTTGGAAATTTTTAATGGGTTGGGTTGTTGCGGAACTTTTTCACCACCTGGCTGTCGGGCACGAACAGGTAAGCCACGCCGGCCAAAAAGAGCCCCGCGGCCATGAACAGCCACACTCCCCAAAGGTCGCCGGCGGAGGTGATGGCGTCGGGCTCGGTGAACACCAGCATGCCCGAGATCTGCATTACCATGGCCGGACCGACCATGACGAACAAGTTGGTGCCGGTCATGGCCCGGGCCGACAGGTGGTGAGGCACCAACTCGCGGATATGGGCATACATGAGCTGGCCCGGCGAGGAGGCCACCCCCATGATGAACATCAGACCGAACACCGCCCAATAGGAAAGGCCGTGAGGCAGAAAACCCAACAGCAAGAACAAAAGCATCATGAAGAACAGGGCGGGTATTACCATCCATTTGCGGGTGTGCAAAAATGAATCGCTCAGGCGGCCGAACAGGGGCATGCCGACAATGAACCCCAGAGCGGAGCACAGCAGGGCGTTGCCGGTTTGCACCTGGTTCAGGCCCAGGCCATAGATGAGGTAAGGCCCTCCCCATAGGCCCAGCAGGGCCATCATGCAGCCGTAGCGGAAAAACTGGCCCAGGCAGACAACCCAAAAGGTGGGCATCTTCACTAGGCGCCCCATGCCTTTGAGGGGATTCTCCGGCACCACCGGGGGAAGCTCCAACCCGGGGGGCCTGTCCCGTATGATCACTATCTGGGCGATAACCTGCAACAGGGCCACGGCGGCCACCACCCAGAAGGAGCCCCGCCAGCCCAGGGCCTGGGACATGAACACCAGGGGAGTGGTGGCGCAAAGTTGGCCCACCGCGCCCATGGACATGTAGATCCCGGAGATGGTGGCGAAGCGGGCCGGAGGGAACCAGAGGGCGAAGAGGTACAGGGGGCCCATGAGGTTGCAGCTCATGCCCACCCCGATCATGGTCCGGGCGGCCACGGCCATTCCCGCGCTGGTGGCCATGGCGAACAGGGCGGCCCCAATCACTCCCACCAGGCTTACTATGGGCATCACCCGCCGCACTCCCAAACGATCCAGGGCCATGCCCAGGGGGATCTGACAAAAAGCGAAGCCGTAGAAAAAGGCGGCGGAGAGATCGCCCAGTTGGGAAGCGCTGAGGTCCAGGTCGCGGCTCAGCTCCGGGCTGATCACCGGGATCGAGACCCTGAAAAACATGCTGAGGTTGAAGCCAAGCAGGCAGGTGGCGAATATCGCCCAGGCCCGGCCCCGGGCCGCGTTGTGCGAATCACTGCTCATGGAAAAGCATTGTAACCCAGAGCGGGCCGAAGGCCAGGCCAAAAGCTGAAAAATATCGTAATTAGTTTAAACAATCACGTCAGGCGGTACACTCTGGCGCAGCGGGCAGCCAACTCTTCCATGCGTTGCCGCTCCAGCTCGCCCATCTCTCCCCCGCCCAGGCTGGCCCCCAGGTAGCCGTTGAGCACCACCGTGGGGGTGGCCTCCAGCACTTGGTAGAGCTTGGCCGGGTCCCCGGCCTGCAGATACAGCGATACGTCGTTGATGAACAAGACCTGGGCCGGCGCCGCCAGATATCCCTCAAAGGCCGTCTCCAAGGCGGCCGCGTTGGCCCGGGCCAGGGCGCCCACCTCTTCCGGGTTCTTGCCGCTGAGGCGGGGGGCGCTTATGGCTGGGGCGCATACCTTGAGGTTCACCCCGGGCGGGGGGGTCAGCTTGCCGCCTATCCCCCGGGTCAACTCCGGAGCCATGTCGATCAGGGCCATGCGTCCGGGCTCCAGGGCGGCGAACTCAGCCATCAGCTTGGACAGCAGGCCGGTTTTGCCGGTGTTCACCTCGCCCACGATCAAGGTGCAGGAGCCCATGAGCTCCTCCACCGGCGGCAGCTTTGGCTCCATCACATCACTCCCAGCTTGCTAAGCAAAAAACGCGCGGCCAACACGGTGGTGATGGCCAGGGTTATCAGCCCCAAGATGTTGAGCCCCCATGAATTGACCCGTTTGCCGTAAAAACGCTTCTGGTTCAGCAGGTAAAGGATCACCGCGATGATGATGGGCGTGCCGCAAAGGCCCAAGGCCAGCATTACCGGCAGCAGCAAAAAGAAGCCGCCTTTGATAAAAGGCCCCACCGCGCTGAGCAGCACCCCGCCCGTCAGCACCATCTTGAAGCGCCGGTCGCCCCGGTCCGGGGCCAGGCCGGCCTTGTCAAAGATGAAAAAGGCGGCGGCAAGGTAGGTGGGCATTATGGTGGAGAAAGTGGCCGCCCAAAGCCCGGCCAGGAAAATCCCCCTGGCTCCCCTGCCCAGCAGGGGCCCCAGGGCCTGGGCCACGTCACCGGCCAGGCGCACCTTGATTCCCGCCGGGTGCAGCATCGCCGCGCCCACCAAAAAGATGGCCAGGCTGTACAGGCCGAAGGCCAGGCCCATGGAGACCACGGTGTCGAAGCGGGCCAAGGGCAGTTCGCTGATACCCCAGCCCCTAGCATTGGTGTTGTAGGTGTGCATGCCGATGATGGTTATGTGCACCGCCCCGCCCATGATGGCCGCGGCCATGAGCGCCGAGGAGGCCCCGCCGGGAAGGCCGGGCAAAAGGCCGCCCAGCATGGCGCCGGGGTCCAGGGGAGCCCTGAGCGCGGTAATTACAAAACAAGCCACAATGCCGATCACCAGGACTTTGCACAGGTTCTCGAACCAGCGGTAGCCGCCGTGCATCAAAACAAAAGAAAGCACCACCGCGTAGGCCAGGCCCCACCAGGGCGAGGACAGGCCGGTTACCAGGCCGGTTACCCCCACCAGGGCGTTCATGAGCACCATGGCCGCCAGATAGGTGGCCAAGACCGCGTCCACCGCCAGAATCCAGCCCCAAGCCTTGCCCAGACGATCGGTGGCCGCGCTTATGATCCCCCGGCCCTCCAGAATGCCGATGCGCGCGGCCAGGTATTGGGCGGTGGTGCCGAAAACCGCGCTGAGAATGACCACCCACAGCAGCTCGTAGCCAAAGGACGACCCGGCGATGGCCACGCTGGCCAGGGTGGCCGGACCGCAGGCCACCGCGCTGACGATCCAGGCGGGGCCCATCTGACGGGCGTAGTTGATCCAACGGGCAAGCATGGAGCCTCCGGGGCAAGGGATTGATTAGGCCCTAAAATTTACCACAGTAGGACCCAGGGCCAAGGCCCGGGTTTTGGCGCGGCGACCATGGCTGTGATACTTTTTATACACTCTTCAAAAGGTGCGACGCCATGAGCGAAAATTTCATAGCCGGTTTCAACCCACCCCCGGACGACGGCGGCCCGGCCTGGTGGTTCATTTACTGCGAAGACAAGTTCCTGGTGACCAGCGACGATCCGCCCCGTCTGCCCCTGGTGCGCCAGATTTCCGAGCTGGGCCTCACCCTGGAGGCGCCCCGCTACCTGGGACTGTGGCAGGGGCGGCCCTGCTACACCACCTCCCTGGCCCTGGCCACGCCTGCTCCCCAGGGCTATGAATGGCATGGGCTCTACGGCCTGGCCATGGGATGGCCCGAGGGGCTCATGGCCCTGGGCGGCCGGGCCAAGCAGATCTTGGCCTGGGAGAAACGCAACCGCTTCTGCGGGGTCTGCGCCGCGCCCATGAAGGACGACCCCAAGGAGCGGGCCCGTCGCTGCCCTCGGTGCGGCTTGGTGGCCTACCCCAGGGTGTCCCCAGCGGTGATCGTGGCCGTGCAGCGCGAGGGCAAGGTCCTCTTGGGCCGCTCGCCCCGCTTCGGGCCGGGGCGCATGAGCGTGCTGGCCGGGTTCGTGGAGCCCGGCGAGACCCTGGAGCAGA
>JAHLLJ010000092.1 GCA_020444205.1 Deltaproteobacteria bacterium
GGCCAAGTACCCCGGTTCGCGCCCCGGCATCTTCTCCAGCCAGGGCTACGACAACATCATGGTGATCCTGGACGCGGTAAAGCGCGCCGGCAAGCCCAGCGGGGACCTGGCCAAGGACCGCGCCAAGATCAAGGGCGCCTTGGTGAGCACCGACATGAAGCTGTCTCAGGGCACCATCAAGTTCGGCAAGGACGGCCAGGTGAACACCGTGTTCCCCTCGGTGGTCCAGGTGCAATTGGACGACAAGTGCAAGCCCGACACCCAGATCATCTACCCCATGGAACGGGCCGCGGCCAAGTATGAGAACCCCAAGCCCTGGTCCGAGCGTAAGTGCAAGTAGACCCAATGCGCGCCGGCCGCCCCGCTTGAAGCGGGGCGGCCCGGCCCCTTATAAAATAACGGCCGCGCCACGGGCGGCCCACTGAATGGTGCCCGTTATGGACTCCCTATTTTTGCAGCAGGTTTTAAACGGCCTGATTACCGGAAGCGTGTACAGCCTGATCGCTATCGGGCTGACCATGATTTTCGGGGTTATGAAAATTTCCAACTTCGCCCAAGGCGACTACTCCATGGTGGGCGCCTACACCGCCGTGTTCGTCATGGCCTGGGTGGGCGGATGGTTGGGCTGGATCGGCTCGGTGGTGGCCGCCGCCGCGGTGGTGGGCCTATTGGGCGTGGTCACCGAGCGCCTGGTGTTCAGGCCCCTGATGACCCGCTGGACCGATATCGACATGATCATGGTCTCCATCGGCCTTTTTATCTTGTTGGACAACCTGGCCCAGTTATTTTTCGGGGCCACCCCGCGCATGATCGGCGACCCCTTTGGCGGGGCCACGGTTAGCCTGGGCGTGGCCTCCACCAGCCTGTTAAGGCTGTTCTGTTTTTTCTTCGCCGGGGTGACCATCGCCTGCCTGGAGATATTCCTCAACCGCAGCCGCATGGGCGTGGCTATCCGGGCCACCAGCCAGAACCGCTTCGCGGCCCAACTCATGGGTATCAACATCAACCAGGTTTATCGCCTCACCTTTGGCATCGGGGCCCTGGTGGCCGGCGTGGGCGGCGTGCTCTACGGCACCCTGTTCGCCATCTACCCCACCATGGGGGCTCTGCCCACCCTGAAGGCCTTCGCGGTCACCATCCTGGGGGGCATGGGCAACATCCGCGGCGCTATCTGGGGTGGCTTGATTTTGGGTGTGGCCGAGGCCCTGGGCGGCAACTACATTGCCATGGAATACAAACAGGGCATCGGATTTTTCATCATCATCCTGGTCTTGCTGGTAAAGCCGAGCGGGCTCTTCGGCCGTAAGGAAGGTGCCTGATGAGCGCGCGGCTTAAGAAGATACTTTTATGGGCCGCGGCCCTGGTGGTGCTTTGGCTGATACCCCAGGTGGTGGATGACCGCTATTACATGCACATCCTGGTGATGGCCGGCATATTCACCATCCTCACCCTGAGCTGGAACCTGCTGGCCGGCTACACCGGCCAGCTCAACCTGGGCCACGCCGCCTTCTATGGCATCGGTGCCTACACCAGCGCCATTTTGGCCATGCAGACCGGGCTGAGCCCCTGGCTGGGCCTGTTTGCCGGAGGTTTGATGGCCGCGCTGTTCGGCTTCTTGCTGGGCTTTCCGGCGCTGCGCCTGAGCGGACCCTATTTGGCCATCACCACCATCGGCTTTGCCGAGATATTGCGTCTGGTGGCCATGAACTGGGTTGATCTGACCCGGGGCTCCCTGGGCCTCAGCGGCGTACCCCTGCTCACGCCCATTCACATCGGCGGATGGCGCATGCAGTTCTACTTTGAACGCGACTACTACTTCGTGGTAGTTGCCGGAGTGCTGTTCACCTTGTTCTGCATCCGCCGTCTCATCGGCTCGGAGTTCGGGGTGACCCTGCAGGCCATGCGCGACGACGAGGCCGGGGCCCAGAGCATCGGCATCAACCCCAGCTCCTACAAGCTGGCGGTGTTCACCATCAGCGCCTTTTTCGCCGGGTTCGCGGGCGGGCTCTTCGCCCACTTCGCGCGTCTGGTCAGCCCGGAGCTTCTGGCCTTGCACAATACCTTCGACATCCTGACCATGGCCATGATCGGCGGCCTGGGCACCATAGCCGGCCCCATCCTGGGCGCGGTAACCCTCACCATACTTTCCGAGGCGCTGCGCTCCATGGAGGAAGTCATCAAGCTGGACGTTCGCCTGATCATCTACGGCCTGCTTTTGATCCTCACCATCCTGTTCATGCGTGAAGGCCTGGTGGGAGTGATCAAAAACGCCTGGGCCAGAGTGAAAGGGGACAGCTGATGGGCGCCATACTGACCACTGAAAAACTCACCAAGCATTTCGGCGGGCTCACCGCGGTCAACGACGTGAGCTTCAGCCTGGAGCAGGGCGAGATCCTGGGCCTCATCGGCCCCAACGGGGCGGGTAAGACCACGCTCATCAACCTTATATCCGGGGCCTTCCCCCCCAGCTCGGGCACCATCACCTTTGAAGGCGAGGACATCACCAGGGACAAGGCCCACACGGTCAACACCCTGGGCATCGCCCGCACCTTCCAGGTGGTGCGCATCTTTACCCGGCTCACCGCCTTGGAGAACGTGCTGGCGGCCATGGTGGACCGCCGCCACAAGGGCCCTTGGCACCTGGTCTGGGACAGCTTCTTCCGCCGCGCCTGCGCGCTCACCGAAGACAAGGAGGCCTGCGCCACCGCCGAGGCGTTGTTGGAGTTCGTGGGCATCAGTAAATACCGCGACGAGCAGGCGGCCAACATGCCCTACGCCCTGACCAAGCGCCTGGAGATCGCCCGGGCCCTGGCCACCAACCCCAAGCTGCTCTTGCTGGACGAGCCCAGTAGCGGGTTGAACCCGGCCGAGCTAACCGGGCAGATCGAACTGATCAAAAAGATCAATGCCCAGGGCACCAGCATCCTGATTATCGAGCACGTGATGAAGGTGATCATGGGCATATCCCACCGCCTTATCGTGCTGCACTACGGCGAGAAGATCGCCGAGGGCGAACCGGAGAAGGTCTACAACGACCCCATGGTGGTCGAGGCCTATCTGGGAGGAGACACTGATGCTCAACATTGAGAACCTCAAGGTCGCCTACGGCAAGGCCGTGGCCCTGCACGACGTGAGCATGCGGGTCGAGGAAGGCGAACTGGTCACCCTGTTGGGCTCCAACGGGGCGGGCAAGTCCACCCTGCTCAAGACCATCTCCGGGGTGAACCGGGCCATGGGCGGGCGCATAACCTGGGACGGCCAGGAAATCCAGAACCAGCCCAGCCACGTGGTGGTGGACCGCGGCATTATCCAGGTGCCCGAGGGCAGGGCGGTGTTTCCTGACCTTACGGTGGCTGAAAACCTGCGCATGGGCGCCTTCACCCGCCGCGATGAAGAGGGCGTAGCCAAGGACCTCAAAGAGGTGTTCGAGCTGTTCCCGCGCCTCAAGGAGCGCCGCGCCCAGTTGGCCGGCACCTTGAGCGGTGGCGAGGCCCAGATGCTGGCCATCGCCAGGGGCCTACTTTCCGCGCCCAAGTTGCTTATGCTTGACGAACCCAGCCTGGGCCTGGCCCCAGTGGTGCGCGAGGCCATCTACCACGTGATCCAGCAGATCTATCAGGAAAAGGGCATCACCATCCTGTTGGTGGAGCAGAATGCCCGCTGGGCCCTGAAGGTGGCCACCCGGGCTTATATCCTGGAGAACGGCCGGGTGACCATGGAAGACACCGGCGCGGCCCTGGCGGCCAACCCGGACGTGCAGCGGGCCTATTTGGGCCATTAGGATTGGGGATATGCCTGATTACAAACAAGCCGTGGACGCTGACCGGCTTACTAGGTTCACCCGCCGCCTCATTCAGACCCCCAGCCTGAGCCGGGAAGAGGAGGCTATCAGCCAGGTGATCCAGGCCGAGATGCTCTCCCTGGGCTACGACGAGGTCTACACCGACGAGCTGTTCAATGTGGTGGGCATCATGAAGGGCGATAAGCCCGGCCCGCGCCTGCTGTTCAACGGCCACATCGACCACGCTGGGGTGGGCGAGATGCCCGATGCCTTTTCCGGAGCCATCATCGACGGCGCTGCTTATGGCTACGACCGCGAGGTGATCTACGGCCGGGGTGCCAGCGACATGAAAGCCGGCGTGGCGGCCATGGTGCACGCCGGGGCCGCGGCCCGCGGCATGGGCTATCCCCAGCGCGGCGAGCTCGTGGTTACCTGTGTGGCCCGCGAGGAGATCGCCCAAGGCGAGGGTATCGGCTATTTGCTCAAAAACGGGCTCACCGCCGACTTCGCGGTGAGCGGCGAGGCCACCGGGCTCCAGGTGTACTTGGGCCACCGGGGAAAGTTCGAGATGAAGGTCACCACCCAGGGACGCACCTCTCACGGGGGATTTCCCCAGGGCGGCATAAACGCCATCTACAAGATGAACGAGTTTATAAACGCCCTGCGGCAGGACTACGAACTGCCCGAGCACCCAGTATTGGGCCCGGCCACGGTGACCGTGCTGGATATCGACGCCAGCCCCGGCTCCCTGAGCCCCATTGTGCCCGACCGCTGCAATCTCATCGTGGACCGCAGGTTTCTGCCGGAAGAAACCCAGGACGGCCTTTTGGCCGGATTCCAGAGCCTGGTGGACGGCATCCAGGCCCAGGATCCTGAGTTCCAGGCCACCTTGGAGCCTCTGAAGTGGTTCCCGGCCATGCTCACCGAGCCCCGGGAACCGGTGGCTCAGGCCATGCTTCGGGCCAGGGAAGCGGTGATGGGACAGGCCGGGGAGTTCGGCAACTGGTACTTCGGAGTGGACGGCACCTTTTTGAACCAGGCCGGAATCCCTTGCGTGGGCTTCGGGCCGGGCAACGAATATCTGGCCCACACCCCGGGGGATGTGGTGCCCGTGGATCAAGTGATAACCGCTTGTCAGGTTTACACCGCGTTGATCGCGGATCTGTGCGGAAACAAGGCAGGGAAGTGAAGCCATGAAACAGCAAGACATGCAGCAGCTAGCTGAACGGAGGGCCCAGGCGGTCGCCCGGGGCGTCTCCAACGCTAATTCCTATTTTGCCCATAAGGCCAAGGGCGCCGAGGTGTGGAGCATCGACGGCCAGCGCTATCTGGACTTCGCCGGGGGCATCGGGGTGATGAACGTGGGGCACTCCAACCCCAAGGTGGTGGCCGCCATCCAGGAGCAGGCCGCCCGCTTCACCCACGTTTGCTTCAACGTGCTCATGTACGATGGCTACATCAAGCTGGCCGAGAAGCTCAACCAGCTCACCCCGGGCGACTTCCCCAAGAAGACCATGTTCGTCAACACCGGGGCCGAGACGGTGGAGAACGCGGTCAAGGTGGCCCGCTCCCATACCAAGCGCCAGGGCGTGATCGTCTTTGACGACGCCTTCCACGGCCGCACCCTGCTGACCATGACCATGACCAGCAAGGTCAAGCCCTACAAGTTCGGCTTCGGGCCCTTCGCGCCCGAGGTCTACCGCATGCCCTTTGCCTATTGCTACCGCTGCGCCTACGGCCTGAGCTATCCTTCTTGCGGGCTGAAGTGCGCCCACGCCCTGGAAGACTTTTTCCTCAAGGAAGTGGCCGCCGAAAACACCGCCTGTATCGTGGCCGAGCCGGTGCAGGGCGAGGGCGGCTTCATCGTGCCTCCCAAGGATTACTTCGCGGTCATCCGTGAGATCTGCGACAAGTACGGCATCGTGATGGTGGCCGACGAGGTGCAGACCGGCCTGTGCCGCACCGGCAAACTCTACGCCATGGAGCACTTCGGAGTGGCCGCCGATCTGATGACCACGGCCAAATCCTTGGGCGGCGGCCTGCCCCTGGGCGCCCTGGTGGGCAACAAGGAGATGATGGACGCGCCCCATGTGGGTGGCTTGGGTGGAACCTACGGCGGCAACCCGGTATCCTGCGCCGCGGCCCTGGCCGTGCTGGAGGTGATCGAGGAAGAGGGCCTGTGCGCCAAGGCCCAGCGGGTGGGCGAGATGGCCAGGGAGCGCTTTGAGGCCATGGCCGAGAAGTACCCCCTGATCGGCGAGGTGCGCGGCCTGGGGGCCATGCTGGCCCTGGAGCTGGTGCGCGATAAAAAGACCAAGGAGCCGGCCGGCGACGAGGCCAAGAAGCTGGTGGACTACTGCCACGCCAACGGCTTGCTGGCCCTGAACTGCGGCCGCTACGGCAACATCATCCGCACCCTCATGCCCCTGGTCATTACCGACAGCCAACTTGAAGAGGGCCTGGACATCATCGAAAAGGGCCTGGCCCTGGTCAGCGGCAAATAGGCGCCACGACCCGGTTAAAAGCAACGGGGCCTGGAGACGACTCCAGGCCCCGTTTTCTGCTCAGACTGGGGTATTAGGCCGGAAGAGGCCCAGCCACGGACACCAGCTTGTCCATGAGCCCCTTGGCCGCGCCTTCCCCCGGATCGGCGGGCAGGGACATGAGAATGCCCAATCCCTCGCCGGCCTCGTGAAACTCCTCCTCGTCCATGGCCGTGGTTACCGCGGTGTTGACCATGGCGTTGACCATGAGCAGCTTGGAAACCAGGGCGAAAGCCTCTTTTTCGCGGCCTTGGCCGTCTATCACCACCAGTTGGGGAGCCAACTCCTGGGTTAGGGACACGGTATCCTCGTCCCCCTGGGCCCAGTAGAGCTTGCTCCGGCCGTCTTGCTCCAGACCATCGGCCAGCTTGGCCAATTCCTCGGGCTGGGCGGCGGACAAAAGCACTTTATACATATTCAACTCCTCGCTTGGCCCCGTGCTTAAGCCTTGCCGCAGCAAGAGCCCGGCCCGGCGCAACCGGCCTGGCCCGGGGTCGAGCCGCAGCAGCCGTGGTCGCCCGCTCCGGGGAAAGCCTGCTTCCCGCTGCCGGTGAGGCTGCTGGGCGCGGACATCATTTTCTCAACCTCGTTGCCGCCGCACTGGGGGCAGGTGAGTTGGTCCCGGCTGTTGATGACCAATAGTTCACCGCTGTAACCGCAACCAGCGCAGCTTATCTCAAAGATGGGCATGGGCCTTTTCCTCCTTGCTAGGACTGAACCCCCTTGCGGCGGTAATGATCGGCGATGGCTTCTCCCAGGGTGTTGACCGCCAGGCGGGCGCAGTGCTTGTGGTCATCGGGCAGGCCGCCAAGCTCCTTTTCTATGTCTTCGGGCTCAAGTTGCAGGGCCTGGTCCAGATTCAGACCCTGGGCCAGATCGCCCAGGGCGCTGGCACACACCACCGTGTAGACGCAGCCATGAGGCATGGCCTTGATATCGGCGATGGTGTCTCCCTTCACTTTGATGAACACGTCCACCGAGTCTCCGCATTGGCCCACTTCGGTGGCTTGCCCGGTGGCGTCGCTCAAGGTCCCCAGGTTGCGGGGAACCTGGGCGTGCTCCAGAAAACGCTGGCCCACCTGCCCGGGCAAGGGTATGTCGTGGCTGGACACCTGGCCCTCCCTGTATGGCGTTGATGTTGCCGGAAGGACCGGGGCTATTGTCCGCCGCCGCCGCAGGTGAACTGTTGGGTGAAGCGCGGCAGGGAGCCTTGCAGCAGGGCCTGCACCGCCTCGTTGACGGTGGTGGAGTTGCCGCCGAAGTACACATCGATGCCCACCTGGTTGAAACCCATCAAGGGACGCATGCCCATGCCGCCGGCGATGAGCACCTTAACGCCGTGCCCGGCAAGGTATTGTACCGGAGCCATGCAGCCGCCCTGCTGGTGAGGCACGTTGGGCACCACCTTGGTGTCTTTGATTTGGCCGTCCTCAACCTCGATCAAGGTGTAGAGGTCGCAGTGGCCGAAGTGGGCGCCCAGGCCCGCGTCCATACCGCCGGGAGCGTTGGAGGGTAGTGCTACTAATCCAGTCATTTTATAGTCTCCTCAAGTTTTGCCTTCGCGGCCGTGTCGGCCGTGGTCGGTTTTTATCAGGCCGCCTTTTTACGTTCGGCCATCTGTATTATCTTTTCCCAAGCCCGGGCTAAATCCTGGGCCAGGCCGTTTTGCTGATACTCGCCTATCACCTGGCCCTGCACCATGGCCTGGACCATGGCTTTATCAAAAGGCAGCTCCGCCAAAAGCTCCAGGCCCTCGCGGCCGCAGTAGTCGGCTATGGCCTTGCTCTGCTCCTGGTTCAGATCGCACTTGTTGATGATTACCCCGGCCGGGACCTTGAAGTGGCGGCACAGTTCCACCACCCGCTCCAGGTCGTGGCGGCCCGAGGGGGTGGGCTCGGTGACCACCACCGCCAGGTCGGTGCCGGACATGGAGCTGATCACCGGGCAGCCGATGCCCGGAGGTCCGTCACTGAGTATCAGCTCATAGCCGTTTTCCTCGGCCAGCTCCCGGGCGTGCTGGCGCAAAAGGGCCACCAGGCGGCCCGAGTTCTCCTGGCCCGGAAAAAGCTGGGCGTGGACCATGGGGCCCATGCGGGTGTCGGAAACCTGCCAGGTGCCGCAGTGGCGCTGGGGGAATTCAATAGCCTCGGCCGGGCACAGGCTCACGCACAGCTTGCAGCCTTCGCACTTCATGGGTTCAACCCGGAAGGTTTCGCCGTCGGCCACGATGGCCTCGAAGCGGCATTTTTCCCAGCATAGGCCGCAGCCGGTGCACAGCTCCGGGTTGATCACCGCCTCGTTGCCCGAGTAGAAGTCCTCCACCTGGCGGGCCTGGGGCTGCAACAGCAGGTGCAAATCCGGCGCGTCCACATCCAGGTCGCAGATGATCTTGTTTTGGGCCAGATGGGCCAAAGCCCCGGTTATCGAGGTCTTGCCCGTGCCTCCCTTGCCGCTGATTATCAATATTTCAGCCATTGGCCGCCTCGCATGGTGAGTTGGGGCCCACGCATCTGATCTGGGCGGCCAGGTCCTCAAAAGCCACCTTCATGGCCGCAGAGGCCTGGGCCACCACCTGGCCCTGGGAGTAGGCCTGGGCCACCTCGCGGTCAAAGGGAATCTCGGCCAGGATGGGCAGGTCGTGTCTTTGGCAGTAGCGGCGCACCTCGTCATCGCCCAGGCCGGCGCGGTTTATCACTGCGGCCATGGGTTTGCCCATGGGCGCGAAGGCCTGGTGGGCCAAGCGGAAATCGTAGAGGCCAAAGGGGGTGGGCTCGGTTACCAGCAAAATTACGTCGCTGTCCATGACCGCGTTCACCGCCGGGCAACTGACCCCCGGTGGGCAGTCGACGATCATGTCAGCACCCCGCTGGGCGGCAAGGCTTGCCGCCTTGGCGCGCACGTAGCGCATCAACGGCGGGCTCATGGCCTCACCCACCCTGAGGCGGCCCTGCACAAAGCCGAGCTTCCCGGCCTCACCCCAGCTAACTTCGCCCAATTCGCGGCGATCCGGGGTAAGGGCTCCGGCGGGGCAGACCTCCAAGCAGGCTCCGCAGCCGTGGCACATCTCCGGGAAGCTGATCAGAACGTCGCCCAACAGGCTGATAGCCTTGAACTGGCAAATATCCGAGCAGGCCCCGCAGGCGGTGCATTTGGACTCGTCGGCTTTGGGTACCTCCATGTAGGCCTTTTCGCTGCCCAGTATCTCCGGCTGGAGAAACAGGTGCAGGTTGGGCTCCTCCACATCCAGGTCCACGGCCAGGACCGGGGCGGGCCAAATCGAAGCCAGGGAGGCCGACACTGTGGTCTTGCCCGTGCCTCCCTTGCCGCTGGCCACGGCCAGGTTCATGCGCGGCCCCCTTGCTCGCGGTTGGGGCCATCGGCCATTTCCACCTTGCCGCTCTCGTAGCGTTCGATGGCCTGGCCCACGGTGAGGCCTTCTAGATCCTGGCCCACCTTGATGCCCACCGCCGCCAAGGCTTGAAATGCCTTGGGGCCCACGTAACCGGTCAAAAGGACCTTGGCTCCAGCCCCAGCCACCGTCTCGGCGGCCTGGATGCCCGCGCCCTGGCTCATGCTCTGGGCGGTGCCGTTATTGATGTATTCGGTCTTTTTGGTCTCGGGATCATAAAGCACGAAGCCGCCGGCCCGGCCGAAGCGGGGGTCGAGCAGGTCATCCAAGGTGGGTCCTTCACTGCTAATGGCGATCTTGCTCATGTCGTTCTCCAGTTTGCTGGCCGGGCCCTTACGGGCGTCCGGCTGGGGGGAGAGCTTTTTCTTGCGCCCGCGGATGGCATAGTCCCCACCGTCGATGCGCAAGGCCTGGCCCTGCACCACCGCCTCGGCCACCGCCCGCCGGGCCTCGGCCAATACGCGGCCAAAGGTATGGCGCGAAACCTTCATGCGATTGGCCGCTTCCTGGTGGCTAAGACCCTCCAGGTCGGCCAGGCGCAAGGCCTCGGCTCCCTCCACGGTGAGGTTGACCTCGGTAAGCTCCCTCAGGGGCACTCCCCTGGGCTTGAAATAAGCTATGGGCGGCTTGTTTTGCACCCAACGGCATTTACGGGGTCTAGGCACCTTCGCTCTCCTGATTTGCTCTTATGCGCAAAACAATGATACCCCCAGGGCGAGGGCTGTCAATACGAAAATGCTCATTTGAGCATTACAATACTATTCCCATTGGCTTACTCGGCAGTAAAAATCCGGCTAGATTGAAAGCCCCAAAAAAGATTCAGACGAATTCAGTATAAAATATAGAGGTTTAGCTTTTATGGGCAGGGTGGGGCGGCCTTATCTGGTATACTCCGCCTTCAATGCGAATAGACCATCCGTTGGTCAGGGCGCGCGCAACCGCAAAGCGCGCACCCCCCAAAATGCGGCAAAACGTCGCAACTGAGACGCCCATTCTTGCCGCCGCGGTCTTTTGGTCCAAGCCTTCGGCATCGGCCAAGCGTAGGGCTTCCAGGCCCTCCAGGGGCAGGACCACGCCCTTGAGGTCGTGCACCGGGACCCCCTGAGGCCGGAAAAAGGACACTGGCGGGATCGCGCTTACCAGGCGGGGTTTTTTGTTACGGGGCATGGCTTTTTCCTTTTGAAATATATTTCGTTTATACCCTGAAACCAGGCGAAGAGCAAGAAATCTAATGTAATATGTTTCAAATAAAAATAGGGCCTCGCGGGGGGGATCAACCCCACCTATAAAAAGCCCTGACAAGTATTTATGTTTTAAACCGGGTAGATAACCAGGAATGAGTACTGTGATAATCTATATTTAACTACTTACATAATGCTAAATTTTTCACAATTATTTCTTGAAACGACATTTATATCGGAGTATGCAAGGTTTCTAGTTAAATGAGGCTACCTAGGGCGGTCCCGCCCTGGGCGGTAAAATGAAGCCGCGCCCAGTTTTCAGCCGAGCGCAACAACAGTTCGTTTAGGTTTTTGGCTGCTTAGGCTGTGAAGTGATAACCCGGGGCTAGGCTCCGCGCCAAACTTGGGAAGGAAAGCAAATGGCTTTCGCAGACAAGTTAAAGAGCAAGAGTTTCGTATACTTGGCAGAGATGGAAACGCCCAAGGGCGTGGACTTGGCCGCCTTTGTTGACAACGGCCGTCATCTCAAGGGTCGGGTGGACGCCGTTTTGGTGCCAGACCTAAGCCACGCGGTGATGCGTTTGTCCGCGTTGGCCGGGGCCAAGGTGCTGTCGGACCTGGGGTTGGAGGCCATCGTGCAGTTCTCCTGCCGCGACCGCAACCGCCTGGCTTTGCAGGGAGACCTGCTGGCCGCCCATGTGCTGGGCCTGAACAACGTCATGGCCACGGCCGGCGAGCCCATCGAGCACGGTGATCAGCCCGGAGCCGTGGGAGTGAACGACTTCACCCCGTCCGAGTTCCTGCAGGCTGCCGCCAGCCTGGCCCAGGGACGCGACCTGGGAGGCCGCGAACTGGTGGGCAAGCCCAAGTTCTGTATGGGCGCCTCCGTGGCTTCTTTTTCCGACGTCGCCGGCGCCAAGGCGGCAGTGGAGCAGGGCGCATCCTTCCTTATAGCTCCCCCGGTGTTCGACCTGCAGGCCTTCGCCCCTCTGGCCGCCGAACTAAAGGACTGCGGAGCCACGCTCATCGCCAGCGTATTGCTGCTCAAGTCGGTGGGCATGGCCCGTTATCTGAACCAGAACGTGCCCGGAATCAACATCAGTGAAGAAACCATCAAGCGTATTCGCTCAGCCAGCGACCGTCCGGCCGAGTGCGTCAAGGTAGCCGCTGAAACCGTGCAGGGCCTCAAAAGGCTTTGCGCAGGCGCGCTTTTGATGACCGCTGGTTGGGAAGACCGCTTGCCGGAGATTCTCGACCTAGCTACGCAGTAGGGCTAATGGGCCCCTGGCGGGGCCCGCGTCAGAAAGGCCTAGCCAAATGAACCAAGAAAACAGCCAGCGTACGAGCAACTCGGTGCTGGTTCTGGGCGGCGGCATAGCCGGTATAAAAACCTCCTACGACCTGGCCGAGGCGGGGAGGCAAGTCTACCTGTTGGAGAAAAAACCCGCCTTGGGCGGTTTCCTCCCCTTGCTGGACCGGCAGTTCCCCACCAACGACTGCAACATCTGTTATCTGTCCCCCGACGCCGACAAGGCGGGCGGCGCCCGCACCGTGCAGGCCATGCCCCTGACCAAGCTGGTGTCTTTGGAGGGCCAGGCCGGGGACTTCAAGGCCCAGGTGCTCACCAGCCCCCGCTACATCAACGTGGACCGCTGTAACGCCTGCGGAGCCTGTTTGGCCGCCTGTCCCCAGGGCGCCATCAGCTTCACTCCCGGTCTGGACACCAGCTCCCCCACCTGCCTGCGCTACCCCCAAGCCACTCCCCAAGCCTTTGCCATCGACATGAGCAAGTGCGACCGCTGCGGCGAGTGCATCAAGGTCTGTGCGCCCGATGCCATCGACTTGGATCAGGGCGAGGTGGAGCAGAGCTTGGAAGTGGGCTCGGTGGTGCTGGCCAGCGGCGGCGAGCTGTGGGACCCCGCTCCCATGGAGGAGTGGTACGGCCACGGCCGCTTCCCGGACGTGCTCACCAGCCTGGAGTTCGAGCAGCTAATGAGCGCCGCCGGCCCCACGGGTGGCAAGTTCCAGCGCCCCAGCGACGGACGCCATCCCAAGCGCATCGGCTGGATCCAGTGCGCGGGCAGCCGCACCACCAAGCAGGGCGGCAACTCCTACTGCTCTTCCATCTGTTGCATGATCTCCATGAAAGAGGCCATCTGGGCCATGGAGCACTTTGAACAGGACCTGGAAGCCACGGTTTTCTTCATGGACATGCGGCCCATGGGCAAGGATTACGAGCTTTACTACCAGCGCGCCAAGGACGAGCTGGGCGTGAACTTCGTGCGCTGCCGCCCCCACACCGTGGACTACAAGGAAGAGACCGGCGACCTCAGGATGAGCTATGTGGACGACCACGGCTCCCTGGGCGAGGTGGATCTTGACCTGGTGGTGTTGGGCGTGGGCTTCTGCGCCGCCTCCGACGCCCAGGAACAGGCCGCTGCCCTGGGCATCGAGCTGGGCTCCCATCAGTTTGTCAAGGCCGACGAGTTGGCCCCGGTAAGCACCTCGCGCCCGGGCGTGTACGCCTGCGGCATGGCCCTGGGGCCCCAGGACATTCCCGGATCGCTCACCCAGGCCTCGGCCGCCGGCTGCATGGCCAGCTCCGACCTGGCCGCTCCCCGCGCCCTGCGCCGCGAGGACGACTTGCCCAAGGAACAGGACGTAAGCGGCCAAGAGCCACGCATCGGCGTGTTCTTCGTTGACTGGGGCAAGGTGGTCCAGGAAGTGGTGGACCCCCAGGCGGTGGAAGACGCCGCGGCCAAGATGGCCGGTGTGGCCTACGTGGAGAAGCTGGAGCTTTCCTACGGCCAGGACGGCTTGGCCGCCTTGGAAAAGGCCATTAGCGACAACCAGCTCAACCGGGTGGTGGTGGCCGGATACAGCCCCCGCACCCACGGCCGCATCTTTGCCGAGGCCATTCGCAAGGCCGGGCTCAACCGGGCCTATTTGGAGATGGCCAATATTCGCGAGCAGGACGCCCTGGTGCACCAAGGTGATCCGGCGGCAGCCACGGACAAGGCCATTGCCCTGGTGCGCACGGCGGTGGCCGGGGTGCGCCAAGCCAAGCCCACCCCCAGCCTGACCCTGCCCTTCAACCCCGACGCCATGGTGGTGGGCGGCGGCGTGGCCGGCATGAGCGCGGCCCTGGGCCTGGCCGGTCAAGGCGGCAAGGTCTACCTGGTGGAGCGCGGCCGCGAGCTGGGCGGCCTGGCCAATGACTTGGCCCGCACCCTGGACGGGCGCCCGGTGGCCTCCGAGCTGGCCGAGATGGTGGAAAAGATCAAGGCCGACCCCAACATCGAGGTGCTCACCGACACCCTGGTGGTGGACCACAAGGGTCAGGTGGGCGGCTTCACCACCGGCGTGCAGACCGGCCCGGGCATGTTCTACCGCCAGATCAACCACGGCGTG
>JAHLLJ010000093.1 GCA_020444205.1 Deltaproteobacteria bacterium
GCATAGGCATCTGCGGGCGCTGCAACGTGGGCCCGGAGTACGTGTGCAAGGACGGACCGGTCTTCACCAAGGCGCAGCTGGATAAGCTGCCTAAAGAATACTAGAAAACAATTACCTGCCGGTGCCTGCCTCAATGTTATTGCGTACCGGTAGGGATTGGGATAGTCTATCGAAAACCCCGTTTAGGTATAGGAAGGGGGACAACCGAAGGCTCCATGACAGGGGTCCGGTTGCCCGTCGAAAAGATTTGGGGAGACAACCTATGAGTCAAGAGCCGATCAAACTGGGCAAACGCGAATCAAAACTTCGCGTTGACCCCAAATGGGCCGATGTGTGCCTCACCTGCGGCACATGCGCCGGCGGATGTCCGGTCACCGGCGTGGACGGCATGGACCCCCGTAAGGCGGTACGCATGGCCGCCCTGGGGTTGGATGACGAACTTATCAACTCCCGCTTCCCCTGGATCTGCACCCTGTGCGGCCGCTGTGAGCGCGCCTGCCCCATGGGTGTTGAAATCCTGGCCATGATGCGCACCGCGCGCGGCCTGCGGGAGCGGGACAAGGTGCCGGGCCCCATCCACAAGGGCACCATGATGTCCATGGACCGGGGCAACAACCTGGGCATCCCTTATGACGACTGGCTTTTCCTGCTGGCCGACATGTCCAAGGAAATGGAAGAAGAGGGATTCCCCGGCTTCTACGTTCCCGTGGACAAGGTTGGCGCGAGGGTGATCTCCACGGTCAACTCCAAGGAGCCCTTTGGCGAGCCGGACGACATGAAGTTCTGGTGGAAGATATACTACGCCGCCAAAGAAAGCTGGACTGTGCCCAGCGAGAACTGGGAAGGCGTGACTTGGGGTCTGTTCGGCGGGGACGACGAGTCCATGAAGGAACAGGCCCGGCGGGTGGTGGAAAACGCCCGCAAAGTGAAGGCCGAGGTCCTTCTCTTACCCGAGTGAGGCCACGCATATTTTGGAACTAGGCTTAGTTTCAAGAAGTGGTTCCCCGAGGTTTTCGAAGAGTTCAAGGTCATGAATATCTTCGAGTTGATGATGGAATACATTAAGGAAGGCCGGGTCAAGATTGATCGCGAGAAGTTCGCGGGCAAGCTGGCCACCGTGCACGACCCCTGCAACTACGGCCGCAAGAGCGAGAAGGCCTTTGGCAAGGCCTACTACGACGAGATCCGCTGGATCACCGATCAGATCTGCGACACCTGGGTGGACACCTATCCCACCAAGGAAAACAACTTCTGCTGCGGAGCCGGCGGCGGTGCCTGGGCCATGCCCTACACCAATGAGCGGCTCTACTACGGCCGCAAAAAGGCCCAGCAGATCCAAGACACCGGTGCGGAAATCGTGGTTGCCCCTTGCCATAACTGCCGCGATCAGATAATGAAGGCATTGACCAAGGAATATGACCTGGAGATAGAAACCTTCTACCTCTGGGAGCTGTTGGCCGAATCCATCATCGTCGAGCCCTGGAGCGAGGAAGAGGTGGAAAAGGCCCACGCCGAGGCGGAGGCGCAGTGGGAGAAATTTGGCGTCGAGTTGGAAGACGAAGACGACTGGGTGCCCCCTGAATAGGCCGCTGCTGATCAGCACACAAAGGGCCGCCTCTTTGGGGCGGCCCTTTTTATTGGGGAAAGCTAACCTATGGCCGAAGTTAAATCAGCCCTGGAGATAGCCCTGGAACGGGCCGCCGCCCTGGGCGCCGGCGAGGATGACAGCAAGCGCCAAGCCCAAAAAAAGGGCCAAGCCCTGGCCCGGCAATGCCTGGAGGGTGATTTGTCCGCCAAGGACATGGCCGGCCAGTTGGCCGGGTTGGGACCGGAGTCCACCGCCTCGGCGGCCGAGGCCCTGCTGGAAGCCCTGGAACAGGAGCGCCCCGGTGCGATGGCCGCCCTGGAGGCAATTTGCTCGGGCGGCCCGCCCGGTGTCGCCTATGAGGCCTTGACCCAGGCCCAGGCCCGGTTGGAGGCGGCCCGCCAGAGGCTTGACAGCGAGTTGGCCCAAGTTATGCTAACTGACCTTGCCGCCAAGGGCATAGGGGGGAGCGCCGTGCACCCCAATCCGGCGGCCCATCCCGAGTACGAGGCCCGTTGCGCGGCAGCCTTGGCCGAGGCCCAGGCAGAGCTAAAGGCGGCGGGAGAAAAGTTGCTGGAAGCCCTGGCCTAGACGCCACCAATCTGGCGGACATCTGAGAAGGAGCATCAACCGTGTCGCGGGACTATGAACTTTTGCACAAAGCCGCGAAGCTGCAAGAGCGGGGCTGGGAGGTGGTGCGCCGCCTGGGCCTGCTGGAGCGCTGGGGGCAAGTGGGCAAGCCGGTGCTGGTGGGGTCGTTGCGTTTCGGCCTGATGTGCCAGCCCAACCTGGATATGGAGATTTACACTGAAACTCCCCTGGTGGCCGAGGGCTTTAGTATAGTCAGCGAGCTGGCCCAGGTGCCGGGGGTGGTGCAGGTGCAATACTTGAACGCCCTGGACACGCCGGATCAGGGCTTTTACTGGCGCGTGGACTACCAGGACGAGCAGGGCGATATCTGGGACATAGACAACTGGTTGGTGGCCCACGACCACCCCAACGCCGGGTTGGCCGACGGCCTGGCAAAAGCCTTGGAAGCCAAGCTGACCACGGAGCAACGCCTTGCGGTTCTGAGCATAAAAAGCGCCCAAGAGAGTACCGACAAGGCGCGAGGCGTGGATATCTACAAGGCGGTAATGGCTGGGGGGGTGAGCACGCCAGAAGAGTTCCTGCGCTGGCAACAAGCCAACCCACCACAAGAAATTGAGCTCTGGCAGCCCTAAATTAAAAAACAAGCCGTTTCAAAGCCTGGGGAAAGAGGCCGTGGAACGTTGCATAAAATGCGGCATTGTTTTGCAGGATGATGAGGTTAGCCTGCTGGAAGGCGCCATGTGTTGCGACGACTGTTATCTCAAGGCCGTCTCACCCAAGGTCATGCCCCAGCACCGCAATGACCCGGCCGAGTTCTTGCGCCGCCTGAAATACTCGCATCCCGCCAAACACCAGAAGTTCGACTAGAGCATGGGGAAGTAGAACTGCTCTATCAGGGCAAAGTTCTTGGCCACCTGCTCCTTGCCCTTGACAATGGGCCCATGTCCAGGCAGCACCACCTCGATGTCCAGAGCGGCCACCTTCTTGATGGACTGTTTTAGCAAGTCCCCGCTGCCGCCGGGGAAGTCCACCCGGCCCACCCCCTGGGCGAACACCAGGTCCCCGGCGATGAGCGCCTTGTGCTGGGGCCAGTACAGGCATACATGGCCCGGGCTGTGGCCGGGGGTGTGGATCACCTGCAAGGTGTGATCGCCCAGGGTCAGCTCACCTTCGTCCAAGACAATGTCAAAGGTGATCTCCGGGAAGTTCATGCCCAAGGCGCTGGCCAGGGACCGGCCCTCGCCGTTCATATAAGCGATCTCATCGGCGTGCATGGCCAGCTTGGCCCCGCCGCGCTGCAACTGGGCCGCGGCCTCCAGGTGGTCGGGGTGGCAGTGGGTCATCACCACCAGCTCCGGCGCCTCGCGAAAGCCATCGCCGGCCAGGCCGTTTTCAACGTGGCCGTAAAGCTGGCTGTGGCCGGGGTCCACCAGAGTTAGCGGCCCGCCGGAGATGAGCACGCTGTTGCAGTTGTTGACCGTGGTCTGAGTCCAGGGGTAAAAGTAAAGGCCTTGGGCTAGTTCCATGTCTACTCCTTGGGGCTGCGGTTGTCTTCGGTGCTCAGTGTGCCAGGGGACGGCGACGGATGCAAGGAGCGGCCTTAATGGTTTGACCCCGGCGGCCCGCGCCTTTATGCTCAATTATACCCAAGTGCGTCCCCGAGAGGGCGCAGTGGAGATGCCATGAATCCTGATGCCGGTTCCAGCCGCCCTGAATGCTTCGGTGATTTAGAGCGGGTGTTCCCCTCTGCCGATGGTGGCCTACGCGAGGTGGCCGCTGGTTGCTGGGATTGCACCCACCGGGTGGATTGCCTGCGGGTGGCCGCCTCGGGACAGGGACGCGAGACCCTGTACGAGGAAAAGGCCCTGCGGGGCGACCCCGAGGGTGTGGTGGGTTTCATGCGGCGTTGGTCGCGGCGCAAATCCGCATCCCGCCGGGAGGATGGTTGATGGGAGCATATTGCCCCTTTTGCGGCAGCGACGTGGACCCGGACCAGGCCCAACCGGGCTCCCTGCCCGGAACGGTGCACTGCCCCACCTGCCGCCAGGAGATCGACCTTCCTGGCTCGTCCCCTGTGTTTACCCCGCCTCCGGTGATGCCGGCCATGGAACAGGCCCCGCCGCCGCTGCCCGGCCCGCCTTGGGAAGGGGAGGGGGGCTTTTTTGCACGCCTGCTGCACACCACCGGGCAGGTTCTTTTTCATCCAGTACGTTTTTTCAGCGCCCCGGCCCGACCCGGCTATGCCTGGGCCCTGAGCTATGGCCTTATCCTGGGCACCTTGGGCCAGGCCTGCAACGTGTTTTGGGGCCACGCCCTGGGCAATGACTATGTGTCATTGCGCTCGGCCATCCTGGGCCTGATCTTCGCCCCCTTCCTGGTGATCATCACTACCTTTGTCACCACTTGGGTGGTGCACTTTTGCCTGTGGATTTTGCGGGGGACTAGCAACGGAGTGCAGGCCACCTTCAGGGTCATGGCCTACGGCCAGGCCACGGCACTGCTTTTGGCCGTGCCCTACGTGGGGGTGGCCCTGGCCGCGGTGTGGGGCCTGGTGGTAGCCATCGGGGGCTTGGCCGCGGCCCACGGCACAGGACGCTGGCGCGCCTTCTGGTCCTTGTTCTTGCCCATGATCCTATTCTTCGGCATTATCATGGCCGTGGTCCTGATAATGCTGGCCGTGGGCGTGGGCTCGGTTTTCCTGGAGCATCTGCGCGGCCTACCCGGCAGTATCTAAAAAGGGGCTTCGTCCTCGGTGGCGAAAAAGCGGGCCACGGATTTAACTGAGGGAAGCAGGGAGGCTGGTCATGAAGCCAGCTTATTGCGGCAATGATTGCTCCTGTTGCCCCCGCTATACCCCCGCCCAGGGCAGAGATGTCTGCCGTTTAAAGGAAGCCGCCGAAATCTGGTTGCAGGTGGGCTGGTGGGACGCTTTGGCCGACCCCGAGGACATGGCTTGCAGCGGCTCCATTTTTAAAAAGAAGGCAAACCTGGACCGGATAGCGAGGGGTTAACCGTTACGCTCCGCTTGCTCAGTCACCCGCCTCCTGTTCAAAAAAGCGGGCCACCTCGGCCAGGTCGTGGGTAAGGGGCACCGGGGCCAGGGCCTTTAAGAAGCGCCTGCCGTAGCCTTTGCTCACCAGGCGCACGTCCAACACCGCCAAGAGCCCGCGGTCGGTGGGGGTGCGCAGCAGGCGTCCCAGGCCTTGTTTAAGCGAGAGTATGGCCTCGGGCACCAACAGATGGGCAAAGCCGCTTTTGCCTTCTTCTTCCAAGCGTTGGCAGCGGGCCGCCACCAGGGGATCGTCGGGCGGGGCAAAAGGCAGCTTGTCCACGATCACCGCGCTCAGCGCCGCGCCGGGCACATCCACCCCCTGCCAAAAACTGGCCGTGGCCAGCAGCACGCTGGGACTCTCCTGAACAAAGCTCTTGAGCAGCTCCAAACGGGGGGCGTCACCCTGGACCAGCATGGGGTAGGGCAGCTGCCCCTCTAAAAGTTTGCTCACCGCCTGCAGATTGCGGTGGCTGGTGAACAAGACAAAGGCTCGGCCGTGACTGTGCTCCAAAAGCTGCACCACCTGCTGGGCCACCGCGCCGGGGAACTTGCCGTTGCCCGGGTCGGGCATCTGCCGGGGCACGTAGAGTAGGGCCTGGGACGCAGGGTCAAAGGGCGAGTCCACGATTTTTTTGCGGGTCTCGGACGGCAGGCCCATGCGGCGGCAGAAGGGCTCCAGGTCATCGGTCGGGGCCAGAGTAGCGCTGGTGAACACCAAACGCCCCTGGTGGGCGTAGAGGGCCTCTTGCAGGTGCGGACCCACCTCCACCGGCGACAAGTGCAGGCTGGCCCCGCCCCGGGCCTCGGCCCAGGCCACACTATGTCCGGCCACCGGCTGAGCCGCGGCTTCTAAATCCAGGGAAAGGGCCTGGGCCCGCTGGGCCAAGGCCTCTGAGGTCTCGTCCTCGGGCGGCAGGCTGTGGGCCAAGGCGTCCAGGGCCTCTTGCAACCCGCCGCCCGCTGGAGCCAGCTTGGCCAACTCAACCGGGCTCAGGGTGGCCCGGCCTCCCGGCCCCAACTGGCGGCGCAGCTTGCCAAAGAAGCTTTTGCCTGCAACCTCCACCCGCGAGGCGGCCTCGGCGGCCTCGGTTTTGCCGGGAATCTCGCGCAGCAGGTCGCGCAAGAGCAGGGAAAGGCGCTGCTGGCTGATGCTCACCCCAAAGGCCTGGGTGGCCACCTCGGGCAGGATATGGGCCTCGTCGAATATAACAGCCTGATAGCGGGGCAAGGCCTCGCCGTGTCCCCCGGCCCGGAGCACCAGGTCGGCCAGAAACAAGTGGTGGTTGACCACCACGATCTGGGCCTCGGCGGCCCGGCGGCGGGCTTCCATGAGAAAGCAGTCCTGGCGCATGGGGCAGCGGCCCCCCAAACACTGCTCGCTGTTGGCGCTGACCTCGGCGGCCAAACTGGGGCTAAGCCCCTGTCCGCGCACCTCATCCAGGTCCCCACCCGGGGTCTGATCCAGCCATTCTTCCAAGAAGGACAGGGCGCTTTTCAGGCCGGGAAGGGACAGGTCCGGCTGGGCGGCCAGGCCTAGATAACGCCGTCGGCATAGGTAGTTGGTCCGCCCCTTGAGCACCGCCCAGGTAAGCTCTGGCGCCAGGGCCTGGCGCAGCAGGGGCAACTCCTTGCCTTGCACTTGGTCCTGCAGGGTGCGGGTGCCGGTGGAAACCACCACCTTGAGCCCGCTGGCCGCGGCCGGGGCCAGGTAGGCCAGGGTCTTGCCGGTGCCGGTGCCCGCTTCCACAACCAGGGGTACTTGCTGGCGAAGAGACTTGGAAACCGCCGCGGCCATGTCTATTTGACCCGGCCGGGGGGCGAACCCTTCAATGAATTGGGATAACGGACTGTCCGGGCCCAACATCAGTTGGGCCATCGTGGCGTCGTCGGGTGATTTAGCTTCGTCAGTCACAGGGTTATCATATCCAGCCGCTTGAAAAAACTTGACAACCAACTAGGGCGGGATTGTATCTTGAGAGGAGCGTAGACTCAAGTTCTGGTCTATAATTCCGTGAGAAACGGGCCGCAGGGAATCGGTCCCAACTTCATATTCGCGCCATATGTTTTCCAAAGCTGGGAGGAAATTAAGATGCTGGTCAAATATTGGATGACCTCCGATCCCGTAACCGTTACTCCGGACACCTCGGTGATGAAGGCTTCGCAGTTGATGAAGGAAAACAACGTGCGCCGCCTGCCGGTAATTGATGACAAAGGTGGACTGATAGGCATAGTCAGCGACCGGGACCTGAAGGAGGCCAGCCCCAGCAAAGCCACCACCCTTGACGTGCACGAGCTCTATTACCTGCTCAGCGAGCTTAAGGTAAAGGACATAATGAGCCGCAAGGTGATGACCATCAAATCCGATGACACGGTGGAAAAGGCGGCGGTGATCATGTTGGAGCATAAGATCACCGGCTTGCCGGTCACGGAAGACGGAAAGGTGGTGGGCATCCTGAGCCAAGGCGATGTGTTTAGGGTTTTGACCAGCATTACAGGCGTGTATCGGGGCGGGGTACAGTTCGCCCTGAACCTGGAGGACCGGCCCGGCTCCATCAAGGAGGTTGCCGACGTGATTCGCAAGCATGGCGGCAGCATGGTTTCTATCCTCACCTCCTATGAGATGTGTGATGAGGGCTGCCGCAACGTCTATATCCGTATTGCGGACATGGCCGAAGAAAAGCTCAAGCCCCTGGTGGAAGAGTTGGAAGGCAACTTTACCGTGGTACAGATTAGCACCGATCAGCTCAGCGACATCTAAGCGCCGCAGAGAAGGCAAACGCAACACGGCCTCCCATCGGGGAGGCCGTTTTTTTGTGGCGCTTCCGAGGTTTTGGACAGAAGGCTCAGGCTTAGTGCGGAGCTTGCGGGGCGCTGCCGGTGCCGGGCGCCTGCGCGGGGGGCATCGAGGACGGAGGGGCTGGGGCCGGAGGCAGCGCCGCGCCAAAAGATTCGCTTTGTAAAAAGTCCTTGGGCTTGTCGCTTTGGGTGCTGGTTTGGGCCTTGTCGGGAGAGGGGTGCCTCCCCTCCTTGAAAGATTCAAAGAAGCCGCCCTTGCCCCCGGCGGCGATAGGCTCGCCGGTGATGCGGTCCACCCTTACGAACACCACCCCATCGGGCACTGGGAAGTCCTCGGCCGGTTGCCCCTCCAGGGCCTTGCCCATGAACTGACGCCAAATGGGGCCGGCCGCCCTGGCTCCGGTCTCGCGCTTGCCCAGGGGCGAGTTGTCGTCCCGGCCCACCCAAACCCCGCAGATCAGCTGAGGGCTGTAACCCACGAACCAGGCGTCGCGCAAGTCGTTGGTGGTGCCGGTCTTGCCGGCCAGGGGCCGCTTTAGCACGCGCATGCTGCGGCCGGTACCTTCCTCCACCACCCCCCTGAGCAGGTGGGTGGCCAGATAAGCGGTGACCGGTGAGATCACTTGCCGCTTCTGGGGGGCGGAGGCATAGATTTCAACCCCATCGCGGTCAGTGACCTTTTCCACGAACACCGGGTCCATGAGGATACCCTGGTTGTCGAATACCCCATAGGCCAAGGTGATCTCCAAAAGGCTCAGCCCGCTGGTGCCCAGGGCCAGGGAAAGGTTTGGGACCAGCTCGCTGGTTATACCCAGGCGCCGGGCGTAATTGACCACATAGCCGATACCCAGCTCGCTCAAGAGCTTGACCGTAACCACGTTGCGCGAATGGGCTAGTCCCTGGCGAAGGGTGGTGGGGCCGTAGAAGCGGTTTTCGTAGTTTTTAGGCCGCCATTTCTCGCCGGGATGCACTGGGTCGTCATAGGTGATGGGCGCGTCCAATATCACTGTCGAGGCGGTGTAGGCCTTGGTGGGGTGGTCCAGGGCGGCGGCGTAAATGAGGGGCTTGAAGGCGCTGCCCGGTTGGCGGCGGGCCTGCAAGGCCCGGTTATACTGGCTTTTGTTGAAGTCCGATCCGCCGACCATGACCCGCGCCCGGCCGGAGTGGTTTTCCAGGGCCAACAGCGCGGCCTGGGAGACCGGATTTTGCACCAGCTCCAGGCTCCAGGCCTTACTGCCGGGCGAGTACTCCTCAGGGCGCACCAAAACCACGTCGCCGGGCGAGAACACGTCGGCTATGTTGTGGACTCGCGGAGTGCGCTCGCTCAGATTCTTGACCGGCGGGTGGGCCCATTTGACGTCTTTGAAATCGATATAGCCCCGGGCCGCTCCCAGGCGCAGTATGGCCCGTTGTTTGCCTTTGTCCAGCGCCACCACCACGGCCTGGCGTTTGCCCCCGGGCTCCAGGTCTCCCGGGCCTACTGGCTGGGCCGTGGCCTTGGCCAGCTCGTCAGGGCTCAGGCGTTTCAACGGGCCAAAATAACCCTGGCGGCGGGTTAGCGAGGCCAAGCCGGAGGCTATGGCCGCTTTGGCCGCGGCGGTCATGCGCGGGTCGCAGGCGGTGTACACGGTCAGCCCGCCCTCGTACAAAATTTTGCTGCCGTAGCGCTCCTCCAGCCACTTGCGCACCATTTCCTCGTAATAGGGCGCCATCACCGTCTTGGGCCGGTGCAGCTGAACGTCCACCGGCTGGTTCAAGGCGGCCTTGGCCTCTTCCTGGCTGATGAAGCCCTCGTCGGCCATGCGCCCGATTACGTACACCTGACGGGTGCGGGCCCGGCGAGGGTGCCTGAGGGGGCTATAGCGGCTGGGGGCCTGCACCAGCCCGGCCAAGAGCGCCGCCTCGGCCACGTCCAGGTCCTTGACCGGTTTACCGAAATAGGTGCGCGCCGCGGCCTCAACGCCCCAAGCGCCGTGGCCCAGGTATATCTCGTTTAAATAGATGTAGAGTATCTCTTGTTTGCTTAGGGCATGCTCCATCTTCCAGGCGAAGACCATTTCCTTGAGCTTGGCCATCCAGTCCTTGGCAGGGGTGTGCAACAGGGCCTGGGCCACCTGCTGACTGATGGTGCTGGCCCCTTGCACCACTCGCCCGGCCTTGAGGTTGGCCAGGGCGGCGCGCATGATGCCGGTGAGGTCGATGCCTTGATGCTTAAAGAAGTTGCCGTCTTCCGCGGCCACAAAGGCCAGGACGACGTGGCGGGGTACCTGGTTCATGGGCACTACGAAACGGCGTTGGTGATAATATTGGGCCATGAGGAAGCCGTCGGCGGCCAATACTTGGGTCACCGTGGGCGGGCGGTAGTCGGTGAGGCTTTCCACCCGGGGGAGGTTGTCGGTGATATAGAACCAGCCCACCACCCCGGCGCCGGCGGCCAAGATGGCCAACACCAAGACCAGGGTACCGCCCCAAATGAGGATGCGGCCCAGCCAACTTTTGCGGCGGCGGGTTGGTTTTGTCTGGGAAGATGGCAACTTATCCCTCCAAGGCCTTTGCCGGATGAGTCTACCAGACCCCAGCGGCCCAGCCAAGCCGTGAGCCCGGCCGCCTTGACCCCCGCCCGGGCTGCGTGCTAGATTCAAAAGCCTCTTAAAATGCCCAGGTTGCGGGAAAAATCGTGCACGAACTATCCATCGCCCAATCGCTGCTGGGCATCGTCTTACAAGAAGCGGCCCGCCATGGAGTGCGCCGGGTGAGCAAGGTGGCGGTGAATATCGGGGCCTTGTCCAGCGTGGTGCCCAGCTCCCTCACCTTTAGCTTCGATCTTATCAAAGAGGGCACCCTGGCCTCCGAGGCGGTGTTGGAAATAGAGCAGGTGCCGGCAACCGGTATTTGCCACGCCTGCGGTGACGAGATGGACATGAGCGGCTTGGTGGCGGCCTGCCCGGCCTGCGGCTCCAAGGACATAGAGCTTAGCTCCGGCCAGGAGCTGTACGTGGATCACATCGAGGCGGAGTAGACCGCTGGGAGGATCGGTATGGCCGAGATCGAGGTGGGTCGCAACATCCTGGAAGCCAACCAGAGCATGGCCGACAAGTTCCGAAGGCAGTTCGCCGCCCAAGGCGTCAAAGTGCTCAACCTCATCTCCAGCCCCGGCGCGGGCAAGACCAGCGTTTTGGAACAGACCCTAAAGCGCCTGAGCGGACGACTGAGCTGCGCGGTGATAGAGGGGGACATCCAGACCGACGAGGACGCCCAGCGGGTTGCCGCCTGCGGGGTGCCCGCGGTGCAGATCCAAACTCAGGGGGCCTGTCACCTGGACGGCCCCATGATCAGCGAGGCCCTGGAAGCCCTGGACCTGGAGGGCCTGGACCTGTTGATTATCGAAAATGTGGGCAACCTGGTGTGCCCGGTGGATTTCGACCTGGGCGAGGACATGAAGGTGGCGGTGCTCTCAGTGACCGAGGGCGACGACAAGCCTTCCAAGTATCCCGCCCTGTTTAGGGCGGCCGGGGTGCTTCTGGTCAACAAGATTGACCTGCTGCCCTATATCGATTGCGACCTGGAGCGCATCCACAACACTTGCCACACGCTCAACCCCCAGCAGAAGGTGTTCGATATATCCTGCCGCACCGGGGAGGGGCTCAAGGACTGGGTGAGTTGGCTGGAGAACTGGGTCAGGAGTTAGACGTTGAATTCCGGGCGGGCGCGTAGCCAAGCCCAAGTTAAGGGCGTGGTGCAGGGGGTGGGCTTCCGCCCCTTTGTCTACAACCTGGCCCGGACCCTGGGGCTCACCGGCTGGGTGACCAACACCGCCGCTGGGGTGGAGCTGGCCGTGCAAGGGCCTGCCGAGGCGGTGGAGGAGTTTTTCAGCCGCCTGGTTTCCCAGGCCCCGCCCCTGGCGGTTATCCACGAGGTCCAAGAGAGCGAGGTCGCGCCCGAACCGGGCGATAGTGAATTCATCATCCGGGCCTCCCAGGTGGGCAAACGCTCCACCTTGATCAGCCCGGACGTGGCGGTGTGCGAGGCCTGCCTGGCCGAGATGAACGACCCCGGCGACCGCCGCCACGGCTACGCCTTTATCAACTGCACCCACTGCGGTCCCCGCTACACCATCATTGAAGACCTGCCCTACGACCGGCCCCAGACCACCATGCGCGATTTCACCTTATGCCCCGTGTGCCAAGCGGAGTACGAGGACCCCGGCGACCGGCGCTTTCACGCCCAGCCCAACGCCTGCCCGGAATGTGGACCCCGTTTGTGGCTGGCCGATGCCGCGGGCAAGGATCTGGACGAGGCCGATCCCATGGCGGCGGCGGCCCAAGCCCTGGCCCAAGGCAAGGTGCTGGCCATAAAGGGCCTGGGCGGCTTTCACCTGGCCGTGGACGCCAAGAACCCGGCGGCAGTGGAGCGCCTCAGGGGCCGCAAGCATCGCGAGGAAAAGCCTCTGGCGGTGATGGTGGCCGACCTGGCCACGGCTCGCGGGTTGGCCGATTTGGATGACGACAGTGCCCAGGTTCTGACCAGCCGGGAGCGGCCCATCGTGCTGGCTCCTCTGCGGCACCAGGCTGGCCTGGCCCCAGGGGTGGCCCCGGGTAACCGCCTGTTGGGGCTGATGCTGCCCTACACCCCGCTGCATCATCTGTTATTGACCGAGGCGGCACGGCTGGGTATGGACGCCCTGGTGATGACCAGCGGTAACATCAGCGACGAGCCCATCTGCCTGGACAACCACGAGGCGGTGTGCCGATTGGGCGGGGAGGCCCCGCGCGGGGCCATCGCCGACCTGATGCTGCTGCACAACCGCGACATCTATCTGCGCTCCGACGATTCGGTGGTGCGGGTGGTGGACGGGGCCTTGCGCCAGCTGCGTCGCTCGCGGGGCTTTGTGCCCTCGCCGCTCATCCTGCGGCCCGAGGTGGTTCCCCCGGAATGCCCACCCCTGCTGGCCGTGGGCGGGCACCAGAAGAACACCCTGTGTTTGCTGCGCGGCAGGGAGGCTTTTGTCAGCCAGCATGTGGGCGATTTGGACGACCTGCGCACCATGGAGTTTTTTGAGCTTACCTCCTCGCACCTGAGCCGCATCCTGGAGGCCCAGCCAGAGGTGATCGCCTGCGACCTCCATCCTGACTACCTCTCCAGCCAGTGGGCCGCGCGGCAAGGGCTGCCCCTGGTCAAGGTGCAGCACCACCACGCCCACGCCGTGGCGGTGATGGCCGAGCACGGCCTGGACGGCCAGGTCCTGGGCCTCAGCCTGGACGGCACTGGCTATGGCGACGACGGTACGGTGTGGGGCGGCGAACTGCTGTTGGCTTCGCTGGCGGGCTATCGCCGTTTGGGGCGGTTGCGCACCTTTTCCCTGCCCGGCGGCGAGGCGGCGGTCAAGGAGCCCTGGCGGGTGGGCCTGGCTCTACTTGTCGAGGCCCTGGGCGCGGAGGAGGCGGCCGGGCTGGATATCGACCTTCTGCGCACCCATGGCGACAAGCTGGGCCTGGTGGGGCAGATGATATCTAAGGGCCTTAACAGCCCGCGCACCTCCAGCGCGGGGCGGCTATTTGACGGCGTGGCCGCCTTGTGCGGTCTGCGCTGGGAGGTGGCCTACGAGGGGCAGGCGGCGGTGGAGCTGGAGCAGGCCATGGAGCGCCAGGCTGAGCAGGGCTATTCCTTTGCCTTGCGCGAACATGAGGACCTGCTGGAGCTGGATTGGGGCCCAGCGGTTGAAGAAATCGTGGCCGAGGTTGCGGCCGGAGCCGACCCGGCCCAGGTGAGCGCCCGCTTCCATGCCGGGCTGCTGGCCGGGCTGGCCGCCTGGGTGACGACCGGGGCCGCGCTGAGCGGGCTCAATCGTGTGTGCCTGGGTGGGGGCTGTTTCATGAACGCCGCCCTGTTGGGCGGGCTGCCGCCCCTGCTGCGGGCCGCCGGGCTGGAGCCTTATTCTGCTGCCCAGGCTCCCAGCAACGACGGCGGCCTGAGCTTGGGCCAGGCCGTGGCCTCGGCCGCCGCCTGGGGGCAGGGAAGGCTAACCGGCGATGTAACCATCTTGACCGACGAGGAGGGTCCAGCGTGAAGCACGTGGACGAGTACCGCGACCCGGCCATGACCAAGGAGCTGGCCGCCCAGATCCGGCGCATCAGCAAGAGCCCGGTGCGCTTCATGGAGCTGTGCGGCACCCATACCATGGCCCTGGCCCGCCACGGCCTGCACGCCTTATTGCCCCCCAACGTAAGCATGGTTTCCGGCCCCGGCTGTCCGGTGTGCGTCACCGCCACCGAGGAGATCG
>JAHLLJ010000094.1 GCA_020444205.1 Deltaproteobacteria bacterium
CCTCCATGTTGCTGGGGCTGTTGTGGGTCTCGCCGGTGATCACGTAGTTGTTCTCATCATCCAGCTTGGCCACCCCGGCGTTGTCCCACAACACGCTCACCACCCAGTCCTTGGCCGCGGCCAGCTCCTCGGTGGGGGCCTTGATGCACTCCTTGAACAGGTTGGCCACCTCGCGGCGCTCGCCGCTGACCAAGTCCTGATACACGAAGCGCCCGCCAAAGGTGTTGTGGTTGCAATGGTCGCTGCGGGCCTGGCTTACGTACTCCAGCTCCACGTCGGTGGGGTCGCCCAAGCCCACGGCCTGGCGCTCATTACGCACCTTGGGGTCGTTGAAGTAGGCTCGGATCACCGGCACGTCGGCTGGGTTCAAAAACAGGTCCCGGGCCGCGCTGAGGTCCATAAGCTCTTGGTCGCTGCCGATGGCCAGGCTTTTGAAGGTGGGCTGGTGGGTCAGGCGCACCTTGGGCACCGTCACTCCCACGCCTTCTTGGGAATCCCAGGTGCCGCGGGGGATCACCCGCCAGGTCTGGATCAGCCCGTTGGCCAAGAGTTCCCGGCAGATGGCGCCCGCCCCCTCGGCGTCCAGCTTGGGGGCCTGGATCAGGTACAGACGGCTGGAGTAAACCGCCTCGTCGGCGCCAAAGCTCGCCCCCAGGGCGTCGGCCATGGCCTCCAGGGCGGTGTCGCCCTGGTTGTCCTTGACCCCGGGCTTGAAGCCCACCCACAAGGCCCAGTGAAAGCCGGGCAGCACCTCGCCCGCCAGGGGCGAAAAGGAGCTCAGCTCGGTCACCGGGTTGGTGAAAATCTCTTGCCGGGCCCGCTGCAATTGAGCGGCGTCCAGCTTGGTGTCAAAGGTCAGTACCTTGAGCACCCGAGCTTTTTCCAGGGCCAGCCCCAAGTAGGCGCGGGCCTTGGTGATAAGCCCGCCGGCGGCGGGGTCGTTAAGCTGGGGCTTGAGGCCTATTTCCAGGCGCTGGGCCATGGTTCCTCACATGGGTTAAACATGCATCACATCGGGAAAACATGATCTTAGCAAGCAGGCGGGAGCCTGGCAAGGCTCACTCCCTGGGCGGCAGCTTGGCGCTGATTTTGCGCAGCCAGTGGGCAAAGAGCAAACCCGCGCCCACGGCCACCAAAATGCCCAGGGTCATGGCCAGGGCTTTGACCGCCCAGGGCGGCAGGGATTGGATGTAATCCAGCATGAACTCCTCGGTTCGCTTCCTCGGGCTGGGGGTGCCTTGCCGCCTCCAGAGGCCGGGCTCGCGAAAGGTTCTGTCTTCCCTGGATATTATACCGGCTTTTCCCAGCCCTCAAAGCCTAGCACTTTGGCCTTTCCTGGACCATAATGGGGCATGCCGGAAAGCCAACAGCAAAGCACGGAATTGGAAATCCGCTACCCCCTGGACCGCTGGCCGCCGATTGGAGTCACCGTGGTGCTGGCCATCCAATGGCTGGTGATCCTGGTGCCCGGGGTTCTGGTGTTGGGCGACGTGGTGGGCATGGCCTGGGGCCTGGACGCGGCCCAGCGGGTGGCCTATATGCAGCGCCTGCTTTTGGTCACCGCCGCGGCCCAGGCCGCCCAGATCCTCTGGGGCCACAAGCTGCCCGGACAGGTGGGGCCCTCGGCGGTGCTCATCGTGGGCACCCTGGCCACCATAACCACCGGAGAGGCGGCAGTGGCCGGGGCCATGGCCGTGGGCGCGGGGCTCACCGCCCTGGCCGGGTTCACCGGCCTGGCCGCCCGCATGGGCCGGCTCTACACCCCGCCGGTCTTGTCTTCCACCCTGCTCTTGGTGGCCATGAGCCTCACCCCCACCATGCGTGATCTGCTCTACACCCCGGCCGCCGGGGCGGAGGCCGTTTCCGGCGGCTTTCTCTTCGCCTTGGGCCTGGTGCTGGTGATGCTCCTGGCCCAGTATCGCCTCAAGGGCCTGTGGTCCTCGGCGGTGCTCTTGTTGGGCATGTTCCTGGGAAGCCTGGCCTATTACGCCCTGGGCCTGGAGCCCTGGCCGGTTTGGCGGGGCGGGGCGGTCCTGGGCCTGCCCCAGCTCTTTCCCACCAGCCTGGAATTCGACCCAGGGGTGATCATCGCCTTTGTGCTGTGCTATTTGGCCCTGATCAGCAACGAGCTGGCCACCATCGAGTCCACCGGGCGGCTCATCGGGGCCGGGGATATGGGCGGCCGGGCCAACCGGGGAGTGGCCGTCTCCGGCTTGGGCGGGGTGGCCGCCGGGCTCATGGGCTCCCTGGGGCCGGTGACCTACTCGGTTAGCCCGGCGGTGGTAATCAGCACCAAGAGCGCCAGCCGCTTTACCTTGCTACCCATGGCCGGGGCGGTGGCCGCCCTGGCCCTGTGGCCCGGCGGGTTGTCGGTGTTCAGCCTGGTGCCCGGCCCGGTGGTGGGCGCGGTGCTGGTCACCCTCATGGCCCAGAGCGTGTACGCCGCCCTGCACCTGCTCTTGGAGGGAGGCAAGATGCCCACCTGGGCCGGGGGAGCCACGGTGGGCATGGCCCTGATCACCGGGGTGATCGTCAGCTTCATACCCGAGGCGGCCCGCCAGGCCCTGCACCCGGTGATCCGGCCCATCCTGGCCAACGGCTTTGTCATGGGCCTGGTGGTGGCCCTCTTGTTGGAGCACGTGTTTTTTCGGGGAAAGAAGACGCCTCCGGCCACACACCTATAAAACCTGAAGTAATGCCGGGATCAATGCTCCCGAAAGAAATTTAAATGAAATATTGGACCTTTTTTTCAGAGCAGGCGCGAAAGCCCACGGGCATATTTGGCCGTTTTTACATGTCTCGGGTTTTTGAAAAGGGCAACGCCGAGCTGAACGCCCTAATGTTTGAAACCGTGCCCATGGAGGAAAACGATCATGTCTTGGAAATAGGTTGTGGTACTGGAATGCTTATTAAGCATATTGCGGACAATTTATCCCAAGGACTTATTGAGGGGATAGATTTTTCCAAGCAAATGGTGGCGATGGCCCGTAAAAAAAATAAAAAGCACCTTAATAGCGGCCAGGTGAAAATCCATTTGGGGGACTTTGAGCAAGCTGAGTTTGAGGCAAATAGCTTTGATAAAATCTATACCGCGCACACTATCTATTTTTGGAAGAAGCCGGGCGATACCATTGCCAAAATACATCGCATTTTAAGACCAGGCGGGAGGTTGGTTATCGGGTTCCGCGATAAAAGCGAGATGGAAAAAATGCCTCTTAATAAGGACATTTTTAAATATTACTCTGCTCAAGACCTTAAAGAGCTTCTTGTAAATCATGGAGCCTTGGCCGAGATCGACATTGTCTTTAAAAAAAGTGATCAAATAACCAACTATTGCGCGGTTTGTATGAAATCAAAAACATAACCACCACACCAGCGGCGGACGGGGTGAATCGCGCCGCCTTGCCCCGCGGTCCCTGGCTTCGCCGCTGGGGGCGGATCGCTTCAATGCACTTTCTGGTGATCGTGTAGGTTGGCGTAGAGCGAAGCGAAACCCAACAATCCCTTTGTAAGGGATGCTTACTCATAGGCACCAACGCCTCACTTTTTTTCCTCAAGCAAATAGCCGTCATGGCGAGGAGCAGCGGAGGCGAGGGTTGGGAAGGTAAAGGTGATCTTCCCGCCGCGACGTGGCCATCTTCCATTTCCCTCGTCATGCCTCTGCTAGCCAAACTTGGACCCAGCCGCCCTCCCCGCTACGCGCCCCTCCCGCTCGGGGGAAAGTGAAGATCACCCCGTCGCATCTTTTCCAAGATGCTCCTCGTGATGACGGCTATTTTGGTATGAAAAGACGGGGCGGGAAAAATCCCTTATCCCTCGATTAAATGGGCATTTTTTTCAATAACAACCTAAATATTTATTGATTGTTTGAAGCGGCCTAACTTTCCTGCAATGTCCTGATTGGTGCATATATTTTACCAAAATCCTATAATATTATCGCCGATGTATTTGCGGCGCCGCGTCTATAAATTTAAAAGAAGGGGGCGGGAAATGCTCGGTGGGGAGGCCGGGCGCCCTATACGGCCCCGTAAATTCCTTAAAAAAGGAGATAGGCGCATGCAAAAGGGAAAACCCAGCCATACCGCTTTGCGCGTGGCCACCGAGCGGGCGGCTCACCAGTTCTTGGACCACCCCAAGGTCCTGGACGATCCCGTGGCCCTGGACATCCTGGGCCCGGAGCGGGCCGAGGCCCTCAGGGCCAACCCCAAGGGCAGCGAGACCTCGCCTATTTCGCCTTATCTTCGGGCCTTTACCGCCGTGCGCAGCCGCCTGGCCGAAGACCTGCTGGCCCGGGCCATGCAGCGGGGTGTGGATCAGTACGTGGTGCTGGGGGCCGGGCTGGACACCTTTGCCCTGCGCAATCCCCACCCCCCCGAAGCTCTGCAAGTGTTTGAGGTGGATTTCCCAGCCACCCAGGCCTGGAAAAGGGAGCTAATGGCCCAGGCCGGCCTGAGCGCGCCGGGAAACCTCACCTTCGTGCCCCTGGATTTTCATGAGCAGACCCTGGCCCAGGGCCTGGCCCAGGCGGGCCACGATGCAAGCAAGCCCTCTTTTTTCTCCTGGCTGGGAGTGGTCCCCTACCTGGAGCCCGAGGCGGTGATGACCACCCTGGGTTTCATCGCCTCCTGCCCCAAGGGCAGCGGAGTGGTGTTCGACTATGTGGTAACCGCGGATCATCTCAGCTTGGGGGAGCGTATGATACTCAAGGGTATTCGGGCGGTTACAAGCGCCTCCAGTGAACCACTGCGTTCCTACTTCGACCCGGCCGCCCTGGCCAATCAACTCACCGGCCTGGGCTTTGGCCAAACCCGTGACCTGGATAAGGCGGCCATCAATGGCCTGTACTTCGCCTGCCGCGGCGATGGGCTGGGGATAGGTGGCATGTCGCACATCATGGTTGCATTCAAATAGGCGGCGCAGCCAGCAGCCCGTGGGCTACGTTGCCGGCATCGCTTAGACCTCGGCGTATATAAGAATACGCCTGCGGTCTGCGCTCACCGGATGCCTTGCCCACGAACCCCTGGCCGCACCGCGCGGTGCCTGGCTGTGCCGCAAATCTCTTTGTCGTCGCGAGGTGCGGCTCCCGGCCGCAACGAAGCGATCCCTGTTCGAAGCAGGCATCCCTATTAACCTCAAGTTGCCGCAATGCCAACTAAAAAAAGTGGGGCCCGGCTTGCGCCGGGCCCCGTGGGGTGATTTTGGGCGTTGGAAAGGAGCTAGAAGACGAAGCGGAACTGCACGCCCAGCAGCCACTCATTGCCACCGTCGTCGCCGTCGGGGTCCTTGTCGTAGTCGTAGTAGCTGAACTCGGGGTGGATACCGAAGTTCTTGGTGAACTGGTAAGGCACCGCGATGAAGGCGCCCCAACGCTCGATGGTGTCATCACCGCCACCGGTTGACCACTGATCGTTCTGGAAGTTCTCGTAACCGAAGCCGGCCGTGATCATGATCTTGCCGATCTTGTACTCACCGGCAATCACGCCACCATAAATGTCGGTGTCACTAACGTCGGTACCGGCAGCATTAAGAGTCGCCCTCGTATAGCTGGGGTAGAAGGGATACTCAGTACCAAAGTTCTGGCCCCAGTGACCCTGGAACTTCACGGTGAAGGGACCAGTGGTGAACTTGATGGGCAGCACGATGGCCCAAGTGGCCCAGTCGTGGTCGGGCTGGCCGGTGTTGCCAGCCTCATATTGGTGATTCACATAACTGATACCAGGGTGAGTCATGAAGCCGCCGAACTTGAACATCGCGGTCAGGCTCAGGCGGGGAACGTTGTAATAATAGTCAGTACCAGTATTAGCGGCACCATAGTAAGTGCTACTGCTCGAGCGAGGCTCCTCCACGGCGAACTGGATGCCCCACTTGTCGGTGTTGTAAGTGAACTGCACCTGCGGCACACGGTGCGGCCAGAGGAAGCCCCAGCCGAACATCAACAGGTGGGCGTTCTCGTTCAGGCCGACGTACTGACGCACGTGGTAGGCCAGAGAACCGAACCAGTTGTCGGTCTGACCGGCCAGGATGCGGCAGCGGCCTACGCGCCAATAGCCGTAAGCATAACGCAGGCTCACGGAGGCTTCGGGCTGCAGGCTCTTGAGGCCCAGCTCGATACGGCCACCCACGTTTTTGTCCACGCTGTAGAAGCGGGCTCGCAGGTAGCTGTGGCCGGGCATGTTGACAAACCAACTGCCGACATCTTCGCTCTGGTTTTTGGTTAACTCCTGGCTTTTGTTTTGCCAGCCGATGTCGGTCAGAATACGGGCGGCCATCTCGAAGGTGTACGTCGAGGGCGATACCGCCATTGCCGGCACGGCCATAGCCAGCAGCATCACCGCGGCCAAGGCCATAATCAGCCATTTTTTCATGGAACCTTTCCTCCTGTAAGTTATTAGCGATCAACTACCGATCCTTTCAGCCCAAAAGGACCGGCCCGCGGCCTCCCTACCGGACCGGGCTCACCCCGGACACGGCCGGCCAGGGTCGCCGTAACGGCCAAGACCCGCCCTCGCGCCGGAGTTACCAAGCACGGGGCACATCCTGTGTCAACCATCATTAGTAATGTGTGGGGAAATGGACAAGCTGAGTTACGCCGGTGGAGCCTCGCTTGCGCCAATGGGTTGGCGTTTTTCGTGGATGGCACACCGGGACCGTTGGCGGGAGGCTGGGAAGCATTGTACGGGGCGGTTTTTTGAGCTAGCATGAGAAAAATCCGGCGATGTGGATGCCCGCCGGCCAGGTTTATGAAGTAACTGAAGCAAGAGACGCCCATGGCCGTGCTAACATCATTTCCAGCTCTACCCAAAGACCCATGGCAAGTTACGCGCGCCTATCTGCGAAGGCCGCTTGGGTCCTTTTTCGCCAATCCCTCCAACCGGCCGCTCGCTTTCCATCGTTTGGGGCTGTTCCTCCTGCTGGTGGCGGTCACGACCGGCAAGGTATTGATTCAGAACCCTGATTACCTAAAGGCCCATTTGGGCTCTTACTTCACCCACGCCTTGCACTTTTCTCTGTCCTTTCTTATTGGAGTCATTCTGGCCGAACTGGCGGTGCGCTTAATCTGTCCCGGTTGGAGCGCTTACCAAAGGCGCACCGTGGCCCGGCAATGGCTCATCTGGGGCCTGGGCTTCGGGCTGGGCCTATCGCTATACCGAGTGTCGGGGCCTCTACTGATACCCATCTATGCGCCCTGGGTCATCACCCTTCTAAAGTACGTGCCCCATGCTAAGCCTGCCGATTGGCAAATAGTGCTCTTTTGCGCCGCGGTCTGGGCGGTGGCCACCTTTGCGGTAATCCAGAGTGCCCTGTGCTGGCAGCGGCAGCTTCGCCGCAAAGAGGAGGCCTCGTCCCGGCATCTTGCCGCGCAAAATCCGGACCCAGCCCCTGTGGCCGAAACGCCGCCCCGGCCTGCTCCGGTTGCCGCGCAAACCCAGGCCCCAACCCCGGCCCCCGCGGCCGAAGCACCCTCCCGGCCCGTTCCGGCTTTGTTGAGCGTGAGCCACGACGGCCAACAAAGCACAATACCGGTGAATAGCATCACCCACGTCACGGTGGAGGACCACTATTGCCGCATCCATGTTTTGGACGGCAAGGGACCGAGCAGCGTCTTTGTATGCATGAGTTTGAAAAGCTTGGCCGAAGAGTTGCCGGAAGGGGACTTCGCCCAGATACACCGCTCTCATCTGGTGAACCTACGTCACGTGGCGGGCCTGAATAAGAGCGGACGGCAGTACTTTGCCGAGCTGCCCCAGGCCGGGGCCGAGCTGCCCATCAGCCGCCACCGTTGGGCCGAGCTGCAAGAGCGCCTGCCCGAGGCCAAGTCTGCCAAGTAGGGGGTGGCAAAGGCAGAGGGATGATTGACTTTATTTCCCGGTGGCTTTTGTCAGCAAACATATAAATCGGTGTAGGTTGGCGTAGAGCGAAGCGAAACCCAACAATTCCTCTAATCTGTGGCGCCGAGAGCGGGGAAGGTGAAAATAAACCTCGCCCATACGTACAAGTTGCCCCTACTTCTAAAAAATCAAAAAAATTAAGTAACAGCACTTCACTTAGCTAAGATTCATGATGTTCATATATGCTTATTATATTACGGGAGGAAAATATGTCTTTAGAACGAAATGTTTTTCTTGGTGAGGAAATTAATGAATTACGAGCCCAAAAAATGGAAGAACTTTCTAAGTATTTCGATTTATGTTTTTCTGTTAACCGACTTGCATCGGATTTTAGGAGCGCTATCGTAGTGGATAGAGATGTTACAAGGCAAGTTCTTTGTGCTTGTCTATTTCAGAGGTTACATGAAAATTATCAAGCAGCAGTCCTGCTATTAACATATGGACTGCCAATGGATTCTAAGATAATAGTTAGAACTTTATGGGAAGGATTATATAATTTAAGAGTGATAACTAAAGATAAAAAAGCGACCGAATTATACATAAAATATGGAGAAAAATTGCGCTTAGAAAAGCTTAGAAAAGCTTTATCTAAGGATCGACCCTTTGTCAAAGAAAACAACCACTCATTCACAAAAGAAGAGCTAAACCAATTTAAAGATTTTTACGAAGAAATAAAAAGTGTAGATATAAAAATAGCAGCACTAGCAAAAGATGCAGGGCTGGCAGATTATCATGTAACTCTTTATTCTCTTCTTTCAGATGTAGCGCACTGCTCTCCACGGGTATTAGATAGTTATCTTGTTCTAGATGAACAAGATCGTGTGGTGGATATTAAATGGGGGCCGAATTGGGACAAAGATTATAGATTCGTGGTTACAGCTGCTGCTGAGGGGATGTTGTTTGTGCTTGAATCAATCAACCAGTTATTTGGTTTGCGGAAAGAGAATGAGCTTTCGCAGTTAAATAAAGATGTTGATGAAATTGCTAAGGAGATGCTGCAAGAAGTAAAGCCAGTCTAACGGTTTTAAAATGGAGCCGCCCCTATATCCTGCTTAGTGGCTCATCGGACTTTTTATTATTATTCCCGGGGCGATAGCGCTCGTCGTACTTGAGATCCACCTGGGGCTCGCTCACCGGCTGGTCCAAGTGCAGCTTCATCTCGATGACCCCCTGGCTTACCAACCCGGTCACCGCGTAGCCCATCGTCTTGAGGATGTTCATGCTGGCCAGGTTCTCGGGCATCACGTAGGCATTGGCCACCAGGTAGCCCCGGTCGCGGGCAACCTCCAGCACCGCCCCCATCAAGGCGCGGCCCAGGCCCTTGCCCTGCATCTCGCCGGCCACCGCAAAGTCCACCTCCGGCTCGCCCTCGCCACCCAGCACGTAACGGGCCACCCCCACCATGCGCTCGGCCCCGAACTCCCCGGCCAGGGCCACCAAGGACAGCTCCCGGTGGTAGTCGATGTTGACCATCTTTTGCATGTCCTTGCGGGGAAAGGCCTTGGTGGCGTGCAAAAAACGGTAATACACCTCGCGGTCGGTCATGGAGTAGAAGAACTCCTGCACCATGCGCTCGTCGGTGGGCTTTACCGGCCGGATGAAAACCTCGCTGCCGTCCTTTAGCTCGGCGCGGCGCTCGTACTTTTCCGGGTAGATCCCGGTGAACAGCGGGGCCAGGATCTGGCGCTGACTGATGAGCCCGCTTTCCCGGGCGGCGGTGAGCAGCGCGTCGCGGTGGTTGGGGTGGGCGATGTCGATCAAGGCCACCGCCCGCTCGCGCAGCGACAGGCCGTGCAGATACACCGCGCCGTACTCGGTGGCCACGCTGCGCACCCCGGCACGGGTAACCGCCACCCCAGCACCAGGCGCGATCTGGAACACCACCCGGCTGGAGCCGTCGGGCCTCAGGGACGGCAACACCACGATGCCCTGGCCGCCGGGGCTGGCCGATGCGCCGCGCAAAAAATCCATCACCCCGCCCATGCCCGAGTAGACCCGGCCCTCGCGGTCGGCGGTGCACACCTGTCCGGTGAGGTCCACCTCCAGGGCTTCGTGCACGCTGAACATGCGGTGGTTGGCCGCGATCACCTCCGGGTTGTTCACCTCCCTGGTGGGCATCAGAAGCACTTCGGGGTTGTTGTGGACAAAGCGGAACAGCTTCTCTCCGCCCAGGCAGAAGGAGGCCACGATTTTGTGAGGGCGATGGCCCTTGCCCACTCCGGTTACCGCGCCGCTTTCAATTAGCGGCAGATAGGCGTCGGTGAGGGCGTCGCTGTGGATGCCCAGATTTTTGCGCCCGCCCAGCTCGCCCAACACCGCTTGGGCCATGCGCCCCAGGCCGGCGTGGATGGTGGCCCCATCTGGGATCAAGCGGGCCACCTGGCGGGCGGCCTTTCGGGCCACATCGTCGGGGCTGGTCTGGCTGAAGGTGATAAGGGGCTGGGTGTGTTCCACAATGCAGTCCAGGCGGCTGACCGGGATGTAGCTGTCGCCGTGGGTGCGGGGCATCTCGGGGTTCACCTGGGCCACCACCAGGCGGGCCTGGCCCATGGCCTCGCCGGCCACGTCCACCGAAACCCCCAGGGAACACCAGCCGTGCTCATTGGGCGGTGACACCTGAATGAGCACCGCATCCACCGCCAGGCGGCCCGAGCTGATCAGGTTGGGCAGATCGCTCATGTGTAGGGGCACGTAATCGGCCGCGCCCTCGGTAACCGCCCGCCGGGCGGCGGCGGCCACGAAAAAACGCAGGGCCGTAAAGTTGTCGGCAAAGGCCTCGGAGGTATATTCGCTGGCGGCCACGCTGATGGCCTGGATCACCTGCACGTCCAAGAGAGTGGGAGCCTTTTTGGACAGGGCGGCCACCAAATGGCGCGGCTCTGCGCAGCCCGAGCCGATGAATACGCTGCTGCCCGATCGCAAACGGCTCAGGGCCTGGTCGGCGTCCATGCGCCGCTTGCGGTAAACCTCGCGCCAGTCCAAAGGCTGCTCCCGGCGGCTAGTCTTCGTCTTTTTTAGTGGGGTTGGGCGGCAGGTTGCAGGCCTGCTCCAACAGGTTCTCCACTGTGGCCATGCAGGGTCCGCCCCGCTCGATGGCGTCGTCCACCAGGCGCTCCCAAAGCTCGCGGCCCGGGTCGAAGCCCTCTTTCAGCTTGCGGGGCTGCTGCATTATGGGTTTGGGATCTTTTTCCATGCTGCCTACCTCACTTGGATGAAGATTTATTCTAAGACAAAAAGGCCCATCTATAAATCAAATAGGTGAATATGGCGTTTTTAACGCCCGCGTGCCCTCCACGGCTCAGTGGCTCCAAGCCTCCAGATCACGCCCCAAGAACTCCTCCAGCCTGCGGTTGAAGGGCCGGTAAAACTCCAGCAGACGCTCCCTGGCCTCCGGGCTCATGGGGGGATACTTGCGCTTGATCAAGGGCCCCCGGCAGGCCTGCTTTATCCAGTGCTTGGGCACGTATTTCTGATACCGGTTATGCCTGAGGAAAAACGAATGCACCGGGTTGTCCCACACCATGGAGGAGTTGGAGGCCTTGGTCATCTCCGGGCAGCGGAAGCCCGGATCCACCCCCAGGAACTCAAAGCAACGGCTGAACACCGCCTCCGGGTCCTGCTTGAGGTCCTCGAAGATAAGCACCTGCAAATTTTCCCGCGGGAAAAGCTCCAAGTATTTTTCAATCTGGTCGATGTAAGCCCCCCGGCTGAAGTAGCCCCGCTCGCCGTGGCGGTACTCCGGGGTCAGGGCCACGTCTATGGCCTGCTCAAAGGAAAGGTGCTCGGCCAAAAAACGGCGGTTGTCCCAATACTGGGAGTAGGCCCGGTCCACCGGGTTGCGCAGCACCGCCACCAGCTTCACTTCCGGGAGCAGCTCCTGAATGCGCTGGGCCACCCCCGGCTTGCAGATGTAGCCGGGCGAGGCCTCGCCCACCGCCGGGTTGTCGGCCGCGGCCTGGGCAAAGTAGGCTTGGTAGTGCTCCACACCCTTGCGGTAGTGGTTGTCGTGGAAGAAGAAGTTAACTTCCTTGACATCGGGGATGAACACCTGGGGATGGCGGCGCAGAACCTGAAAAAGGGAGGTGGTGCCGCTGCGCTGGGCTCCGATGACCAGAAAATTGGGTAGCATGCTGCCTGTCCGGTTGATGACGTTTGTTGATTAGCCGTCTCGGCCCGCCGGCGCTTGGGCCCGGCCTGAAATCGCCCCCCGGGCGCCCCCATGAAAACCGCGTCCATTTCCCGATTAAAAACGGATGCTTGCCGGGCACCTCCCCGACAAATTTAGACTTTAGCGGTTATTGGGCCTTTGGTCAATGGTCCTGGCGCCGCGCCTGCGATGGGCCGCGAAGAAAGCGCCCGCCGTTGGGGTCCCGGCGGGCGCTGGTTTGGTCCGGACAAATTAAGCTGGTTTATGGGCGATCAGGCAGCCGAAACTGAGCCAGCGGCCCCCGTCCACCTCAATGGCCTTGGGGTCCTCCCCGGGCTTTTGCTTGCAAAAAGGATCATGCTCGGCGTACTCACGCCACCAAACCTCGGCGTCCGGGGCGTAGCGGGCGTCGTCCACCACCAAACCCGCCTCCTCCAGGGCGGCCCTGGTTTGGCTCAGGCTGCGGAAGCACTCCTTCCAGGGGTACTCCGCCTGGCTCACGTAGGGCTCCAGGTCCGGCGGCAGCGCCACCTCCAAATGCATGGGCTCGCCCAGGCCCAAAACCCCGCCGGGCCTGAGCACCCGCAGAATCTCCCGCAGGCATTCCAGGTAACCGTCCTCACCGTTGATGATGCGCAGCATCTCCAGGGCGGTGGTGGAGTAAACAAAGTCAAAGGATTGCGAGGCCAACTTGCTCTCGGGCACGCCCAACTCCAGGGCCAGCACCGAGCTTTCCACGCCCCATACCTCGGCGTTGCGCCTCAAGTGCTCTATCATGGGCTCTTTGCTTACCCGGTCCGGCCAGGGGTCGATGCCCACTGCGTTCACGCCGAACTCCTTGGCCAGAAAGCAGGTCTGCCAGCCGCGGTTGCAACCCACGTCCAATAACTTGGCTCCGGGGTACAGACCCATCTTATGGGCCATAAACTCGGCCAGTTTCAGCCCGCCGGGGCCGCTGCATTGCTCGTAAATAAGATCCAGGTCGGTGTATCGAGAAGACTTGGGATAGGTGAAATTAGGCAAGGGTACACTCCCGTCTGCTTTGAGCGGTTTTCAGGCCGGGCAATGCCCGGTATTTAGGCTAAAAGGCTAAACAGACTAAAGAGCGACCGGCAAAAACTCACCCCCTCCCATGATTCCCCTGAAGATTGGCGTTTGAGCGGGATAACCCGCCGTTTGAACGCGGTCAGTGTAACCCTGCGGCCGCCTGGGGTCAAACACCCAAGCCCTGGTTTGTTATATTGTCCAATATGCGCATCAAGCCTATTGCCCCAACTCGGGCGGCGGGTTAAGTTCGAGCAGATCGCTGGGGGAGGATTTCCGTGACTCAGATCCTGGACAACGTACTGCCGGTGTTTGTGCTCATAGCCCTGGGCCGTTTGATCATGGCCAAGGGCTGGGCCCCGCCCGCCTTTTTTTCGGCCTCTGACCGCATCGTCTACTTCATCTTTTTCCCGGCCCTGCTTTTTCTGAAGATAGGCTCGGCCGGGGCCGAGCTGAGCGCGCCACCGGCGCTCATGGCCGCGGTGCTGGCGGCCATCGCCCTGGTGTGGGCGCTGAGCCTGGTCTACGCCCGCCTGGCCGGGGTGGCCCCTTTTCAGGCCGGCACCTTCAGCCAGGTGAGCTACCGCTTCAACACCTACGTGGGCATGGCGGTGATCCTCAGCGCCTTTGGCGAGGAGGGGGTGGCCCGCTTCGGCATACTCATCTCCATGGCCATTCCCTTTATCAACCTGTTGGCCGTGTCCACCCTGGTGTGGTATTCCCAGGCGGAGTTCAGCGGAGCCCAAAAGGCCAAGCTGGCCTTCAAGGCCCTATTGGCCAACCCCCTTATCCTCTCCTGCCTGGCGGGCATAGCCTGGGCCCACTCCGGTTTGGAGCTACCCTTGTTCCTCAAGCGCGCCCTGGCCCTGGCCGGGGGCCTCAGCCTGCCCCTGGCCCTGCTTTCCATCGGGGCCTCCCTGGCCCTGGACAAGCTCAAGGGCCGGGTGGCGCTCAGCCTGCTGTCGTGCGTGCTCAAGCTGGTGGTGCTTCCCCTGGTGGGCTGGGGTTTGCTCACCCTGGCCGGGGTGGGCGGCCTGTCGCTCACCGTGGCCATGATCTTTTTGGCCCTGCCCACAGCCACCAGCGCCTATATCCTTTCCACCCAGATGAACTCCGACGCCGACCTGGCCGGGGCGGCCATCGTGCTGGGCACCGTGCTCAGCTTTTTCAGCCTTTCGGCGGTGCTGATGATCTTTGCCTAGG
>JAHLLJ010000095.1 GCA_020444205.1 Deltaproteobacteria bacterium
GAGTAAGGCGGTAGGTGGGTTCGATTCCCATGCACTTCCGCCACAATGATATCAAGGGGTTAGCCGATTCGGCTGGCCCCTTTTGCTTTGGGGGAAGGCTGGGGCGAGCCCGGTTAGATGGGGTTGGACGTAAACAGGACGTAAAAATTGGCCCGATTCTAGGCCACCTTTTGCTTCGCAGAACCGCCGCTCTCCAAGACGCGGAGGAGGGGTTTGACCTGCCCCCCTTAACCCGCTCCAGATTTTAAGTTAGGATTTTGGGCAGAATAGCGCTTCCTGGCCATGATCGCGCTCACTCTCTAGGCCCAAAATCCTAACTTAAAATCTGGAGCGACCAGGGGGCGGGTCAAGTCAGTATATTCAACTTTTGGGGTAAATGTTCTTGACACTGATATGGGGCGTGTATATTATCCCCTTGATTTATTTGACTCTTTCCCGCGTACTGTAGGTCGAAGCCGAAAATGTAGGGGATTGGTCAATCATACTTGGTAATTAGCATCGACTTTTTGAGCCGTTGCTTAAACCAAAATTTTAGGTGTGCAAATGCCCAAAAACGCGCAAGATATATTCAAAAAGCAGCCTCCTAAGCGCTCCAACCCCCCGGCCAAAAAAAGAATCGCGGCCGCCCTGAAGATTTTGCTGGAAGAAAAAGACTTCAACTCCATCACCACGGCGGAAATCGCCAAAGCTGCGCGGGCCAATGAGGCCCTTATTTATCGTTATTTCGGCGACAAGCGGGGTCTGCTGCATGGGGTGCTCGCGGAATATTTGGAGGAATCCCAGGACCGCATCCGAAAGGACCTGAAAGGGGTAAAAGGGGCCAAAAACCGTTTGAGAAAAATCGTCTGGCACGCCTTTTACACCTATAACGGCAACCGCACGCACGCCAAGATCGTGCTAATCGAGGTGCGAAACTTCAACGGGTATTACAAAAGCGATACCTACCAACTGGCCAGGAACTACAGCAAGATGGTTCTGGACGTCCTGCGCGAGGGCGTGGAGTCCGGGGAGTTTCGCCAGGACCTGGACACCAAGTTGGCGCGGAACGTGATCTTGGGAGGCATCGAGCACCTTACCCTGCCGGGCCTGATTTTTGACCGCGAAATCCCACCTGACGAATATGCCGATTTCCTGATGGAAATGGTGCTGAGTGGCATAACCCCTTAAAGATATTTTGACCCCAAGCGACACCTTTTCCATCCAACATACAACAAAAAGCACCTTATATTGCATGCTTAAGACGGGTTTTTCTGCAAAAGCCTAGGCGACACATTTGTCAAAAAAAGGGGTTGACATTCGCTTAGCGAATTAAGTAAGTATTATTTACTTACATCATGCCTGAACATCTTCGACGGTCTTTTCAAGTCAAAAAATAGACTCATGCCGCTTTGTATGAGCTGTCCGGTCTACGAGTGGAAGCATGAAACACGAAGACGTTCTCACCGAAATCATCGGCCCCCTGGGCAAGATCACTTTCAACCGCCCCGAGGTATTCAACGCCTACCGGGGGGAACTGGCCCAACAACTGCGCGCCGCTGTGGAGACGCTGATCGCCGACAAGCAGGTCAGGGTCATGGTGATTACCGGCGCGGGCAAGGCTTTCATGTCCGGGGCCGACATCAACATGATCAACGAGTTCACCTCCAGGGAGCGGCCGGAGGACATCGCAAGCTATCTGGATGAGCTTTTCGATCCCAACACGCTTGAAGACGCGCCCAAGCCGACCATAGCCGCAGTCAACGGCATCGCCTACGGCATGGGCCTGGAGATCGCCCTGGCATGCGACTATCGCATAGCCTCGGAAAAGGCCCGCTTCGCTCTGCCCGAGATAAAGCTGGGTCTTATCCCCGGCGGCGGGGGCAGCCAGCGTTTGATCCGCTTGCTGGGCGAGGCCCGAGCCCTGGAGATGATAACCACCGGCGAGCCCGTGGACGCCCAGCAGGCCCTGGCCTTGGGCCTGGTGAACCAGGTTGTTCCGCCGGAGCGGTTGTGGGAGTCGGTGGAAGGCTTTGCCGGTGACCTGGCCTGCAAGGGCGGGGCCGCCCTGCGCGCCTGCAAGCGCTTGATTTACGAAGGGGGCTCCATGCCCACCAGGCATGGCATCGCCTACGAGCGCGACTTGTTTTGTCAAATCGTGCTCTCGGAGGATGCGGCCGAAGGCACCGAGGCCTTCCTGCAAAAGAGAAAGCCGGTTTTCAAACAGGACTAGAACTTGATACCTTCGCCGGCTCGCTAGCGGCGTTTTCGGAGGTTGTAGTGGAAATAAAAAACGTGACCGTAATCGGCGCGGGCATCATGGGGCACGGTATCGCCCAGGTCGTGGCCGCCTCGGGCATCCCGGTTGTCCTCAACGATATCTCCGATGAGATTCTTCAAAAAGGCCGGGCTAAAATAGAGGCCTCGCTGGAGCGTGGCATCCAAAAGGGCAAGATGGACGAGGCCGGCAAACAGGCCGCTTTGGAGCGTCTGACCCTGGACAGCAGCCTGGAGAATGCGGTGGGCCAGGCAGACCTGGTGGTGGAGTCCGCTTCGGAAAATCTTGAAATAAAAAAGACCATCTTCCAACAGTTGGACCAGTTCTGCAAACCAGAGGCCATCCTGGCCACCAACACCTCCCAGTTCAGCATCACCGAGATAGCCAGCGCGGTTTCTACTCCCGAGAGGGTGGTGGGCATGCACTGGTTCAACCCTCCGGTGACCATGAAGCTCATCGAAATCGCCCGTGGCCTGGCCACCTCCGACGAGGTGCTTGAAACCATCAGCGGCTTTGCCAGAGGGCTAGGCAAGGAGATAGTGGTTTGCAAGGACTCCCAGGGCTTCATCAGTACCAGGGTGCTGTTGGCCCTGCGCCTGGAGTGCTACCGCCTGTTGGAAGAGGGCATCTCCACCAAGGAAGACATCGACAAGACCCTGCGCCTGGCCTTTGGCCACCCCATGGGACAGTTCGAGTTGGCCGATTTTTCCGGGCTGGATACGGAGTTGGTGGCCTGCCGGGCCATGGCCGATGTGTTCGGCGACCGCTTCCGCCCGCCCCAGAATCTGGTGCAGACGGTCAAGGCCGGCAGGATGGGGCGCAAAAGCGGGCAGGGTTGGTTCAAGTATTGAGACCGGGCAAGGCATTCAGCGCCAAAAGCCTAGGCGGGAGAGCATAACGTGGGCAATCAAAACGACATCGTGGTGGTGAGCGCGGCCAGAACGCCTTTCAGCAGGTTTGGCGGGGCTCTGCGTCTGATGCACAGCATGAACCTCGGGGTGGTGATCATCAAGGAGGTGATGCGGCGCGCCGGCCTGGCCGGCGGCGACATCGATGAGCTGTATTACGGCATGTGCATTCAGTCCGAGGCCGCCTTGAAATACAACGTCATAGCCCGCCAGGCCCTGCTGCACGCCGGGCTGTCCGCGGACACGGTATCCCTGACCATAGACCGGGCCTGCTGCTCTTCCATGACCTCCATGCAACTGGCCCGCAAGTCGCTGCTTTTGGGCGAGGCCGAGATATGCATGGCCGTGGGCGGGGAGAACATGAGCAACACCCCGGTGGTCATGAACGGCCACCGTTGGGGCACCGGCCTGGGCAAACCGGTGATGGTGGATCACCTGAACCCGGTAATGTACCAGGACTTCAACTCTCTGGCTCTGGATGCCGGGGAGGTTGCCCTTCAATACGGTGTTTCCCGTGAGATGCAAGACGAGTGGGCCTACGGCTCCCAGATGAAGTATCAGGAGGCCAAAAAGGCGGGTAAATTCAAGATCGGCGAGGAGCTTACCGCGGTGGAGATCCCCCAGAGAAAGGGCGATCCCATCGCCTTCACCGAGGATGAGTTCCCCAAACCCGGCACCACCATGGAGGGCCTGGCCAAGCTCAAGACCGTCTATGAAAGCCCCACCGTGACCGCGGGCAACGCTCCGGGTTTGGATGCGGGTGCCGCGGCGATGATCATCACCACGCGCGGCGTGGCCGAAAAATTGGGGATCAAGCCGTTGGCCGTCATCCTGTCTACCGCCAGCATCGCCCGCGAGCCCAACCGCATCGCCGAGGTGCCTGGCTTCGCTATTCAGCTGGCTCTGCAAAAGGCGAGCTTGGAACTGGATGCGTTGAAGGTCATTGAGATCAACGAAGCCTTTGCGGCGGTGCCCCTGGTTTCCACCAGGATCCTCTCGCAAAACGATGACGATCTCTGGGCCAAGCTCAAAGCCATGACCAACGTCAATGGCGGCGCCGTGGCCATCGGACACCCGGTTGGGGCCAGCGGAGCCCGGATCTTGATGACCGCCATCTACGAGCTGCGGCGGCAAGGCGGCGGAACCGCGGCCTGCGCCATATGCGGCGGCTTGGCCCAGGGGGACGCGGCCATAGTGCGCGTGGACGAGAGCTGTTTTTAAAGGGGACCCGCCAGGGGTTCCTTGGAAACGATAGTTTCTGATGCGTCGTGAGCTTGGGGTATGTTCGCGGCCAACCCAAAAGGGAGGGAATTTGTAATGAAGAAAAAAGCGGTTATGTCCATTCTAATCGCGCTGTCCATGCTGATGTTCTTGCCGGCGGCGCAGGCCCAGGACGTCCTCAAGATAGGCGGCCTGATGACAACCTCCGGTCCCGCGGCCCACTTGGGCAAGGTATGCCTCAACGGCGTTAACATGAAGGTGAACGAGGTAAACGCAGCGGGAGGCATAAAGGTCGGTGATAAGCAGTACAAGGTCGAGTACATCAACTATGATGACAAATGCTCGGCCAAGGACAGCGTCTCCGCCACGGAACGGCTGATCCAAAACGACAAGGTCCCCGTAATCATGGGGGCCATCTGCAGCCACTGCACCTTGGCGGACATGCAGGTTACCGAAAAGGCCGAGGTGCCTTTGGTGACCCCCATCTCCTCCAGCGTCAAGATCACCACCATGGGCTACAAGTATATCTTCCGCACCTGGTCCCAGGCGGCGGTGCAGGCCGAGACCATCTGCCGCTTCGCGGTGCAGGACCTGCAGCTTAAAAAGTGCGCCTATCTGGGCCGCAACGATGCCTGGTCCCGTTCGGCGGCCAAAGAGTTCCAAAAGCGCATGAAGCTGATGGGCGGCGAGGTAGTGGCCACCGAGTTCTACGAGCTGGGCACCACCGACTTCTATCCTCAGTTGACCAAGATCAAGGCCGCCAAGCCCGACTTCATCTACTTCTGCTCCCTGACCGAGGACGGTGCTCTGGCGGTCAAGCAGGCCCGGGAAATCGGCATCACCAGCCAGTTCATGGGCACCGACGAGATGGGTAACGAGCAGATGCTAAAGGTGGCTGGAAACGCCATCGTGGGCGCCTACCTCTATTTCACCCAGGGACCGCCGTCCGCCGCCACCAATGCCTATGTCAAGAAGTACAAGGAAAAGTACAAGATCGAGTCCAACGCCATCGACAAGGGCGGCTATGACACCATCGGCCTGATCCTGGACGCCATCCAAAGGGCCGGCACGGTTACCGACGGGGAAAAGATTCGCCAGGCCCTGAGCGATACCAACTACGAGGGCGTAAAGCAGAAGTACAGCTTTACCAAGAGCGGTCAGGCCAGAATCAACATGTTCATCGTGAAGGTTGAAAAGACGGGCGCCAAGCCCATCAAGTCCATGGATGTGTACTCCAATCCGTCGGCTCCGCTGTAGGCGGAAAGCGCACTACGCGAAAGGTGGGGCCGGAGTGTCCGGCCCCACCGACCCCACTCACGGCGGGACCGGTACCGTTTCCAGTTGCTCTATCGGTTGGCTCGGAATTAAGGTGCGCCAACCAGGGCCAAGCCAGACCCTGCCCCCGGCACCGGTTGGGAACCGCCCAGAGTCCATGAAGGGGATGAGATGCTTCTCCAGCAGTTGACAAATGGTTTCATTCTAGGGTGCAACTATTCGCTCATTGCCATCGGCCTGACGATCATTTTCGGAATTTTGAACATCATCAACCTGGCCCATGGCGAGATCTACATGCTGGGGGCCTTTGTGGCCTATTTCCTGGTCACCATCGTGGGCCTGAATTTCTTCGTGGCCTTGGTGATAGCCGCCCTGGCCATGGGCGTGGTTGGGGTCATCGTGGAACGGGTGGTGTTCAGGCCGGTTAGGGGCAAGGGGGAAATAAACTATTTCATCGTTTCGGTGGGGCTGCTCATCTTCATCGAAAACGGCGCCCTGCTCCTGTGGGGCACCGAGCCCCGTAGCATGTCCCTGCCCTGGGCCTCGAACCTGATCCATCTGGGCGAGGTGATCATCACCTCCCAACGGCTCATCACCGTGGGCATTTCGCTGCTGATCATCCTGGGCCTGCACTTTTTCATCAAGTACTCCAAAATGGGCAAGGCCATGCGGGCCACGGAACAGGACCACGAAGGGGCCATGGCCGTGGGCATAGGGATCAACGAGGTCTCCATGTTCACCTTCGGCCTGGGATCTGCCCTGGCCGGTGCGGCGGGTGCGCTCATGGGCTCCTTGTTCGTCATCCAGCCCATGATGGGGTTCTCACCCCTGATAAAGGCATTCGTAATCGTGGTGCTGGGCGGCCTGGGGAGCATCATGGGGGCCATCGTGGGCGGGCTCATCCTGGGCATGACCGAGGTCTTGGGCGCTGTCTACATCTCCTCCGCCTATCAAGAAATCTACGCCTTCGTCATTTTGATCCTGGTTCTGTCCATCAGGCCCAGGGGCCTTTTCGGACAACGCTAAGGTGCGGGGTGCCATGAGTTCCAAGCAAAAAATCGCGGCTTCCCTCATAGCTTTGGCCCTGTTGGCGGTGATGCCCCTTTTCCTGACGGGCTATCCCCTGCACTTGGTCAACTTGTCGGGGATATGGATCGTGCTGGCGCTAAGCTTGGGCCTGATCCAGGGCTACATCGGTGAAATCTCCCTGGGCCACGCGGCCTTCTTCGGGCTGGGCGCCTACACCTCCTCGCTGCTGACCATGGAAGCCGGGGTGAATTTTTGGCTGGCCCTGCCTGCCGCGGGCCTGGCCACCATGATCCTGGGTTACGCCATTGGCCTGGTTTCCCTGCGCCTCAGGGGGCCATACTTCGCCATCTGCACCTTAGCCTTCGGCGAGATCATCCGGCTGATATTCGTCAACTGGCGTGAGCTGACCCAGGGGCAGGAGGGCATAACCGGCATCCCCTCTCCCAGCCCCATCCCCCTGCCCGGGGGCGGGGCCATCTCCTTTGATTCCAAGGCGGGAGGCTTCTACCTGATCTATGCCCTGGTGCTTTTCGCCATCCTGGTCATATACCGCATCGTCAATTCGCGCACTGGCAAGGCGATAGTGGCCATCCGCGAAGACGAGGATTATGCCGAATGCCTGGGCATCAACGCCATGAGGTACAAGCGCATGGTGTTTTGCGTAAGCACCTTTCTGGCGGGCCTGGCCGGCAGCGTGTTCGCGCACTATCTCCACTACATCAGCCCCTACTCCTTTACGGTGGGCCAATCCTTCGACCTAGTGATCATGGTCATCGTAGGCGGCATGGGGACCATCATCGGGCCGATCATCGGCGCGGTGGTGCTTACTCTCATCCCCGAGCTGCTGCATGCCATCAAGGACTACCGCCTGCTTCTTTACGGGCTGATGCTCATGCTGGTGATAATTTTCTCGCCCGAGGGAATAGCGGGATTGTTGCGTGACGCCAAAGAGCGCTGGCTGGTGCGAGGATGACAGGGCAGGGGAGTGAACCATGACGTTATTGGAAGTTAAGGACCTGACCAAATTTTTCGGTGGCCTGGCCGCCATAAAGGATCTCAGCTTTTCTGTGGGAAAAGATGAGATCGTGGGATTGATCGGGCCCAACGGCGCCGGCAAGACCACCATATTCAACTTGGTGACAGGGGTAGTACCCTCCACGCGCGGTGAAATGTTTTTCAAGGGCGATGAAATCACCGGCAAGCCGCCCTACGAGATTACCCATCTGGGCATCGCCCGCACCTTTCAGACCATACGGCATTTCCCCAACGACACCGTCTATGACAACCTCATGGTGGGCAGGCACTGCCGGACCCGGGCCGGCCTATGGGACGCCCTGTTGCACACTCGCCTGGCCCGCCGGGAAGACAGGTCCAACCTGGAAAAGGCTCGGCAGATAATGGAGCTGCTGGGGCTTGATGCTTATGCCACGGAGCTGGCCAAAAACCTCCCCCAGTCGGTTCAGAGGCACCTGGACATAGGGGTGGCCCTGGCCGCGGAACCGGATTTGCTGCTGTTGGACGAGCCCGCCGCGGGCATGAACCCCGAAGAGACTTACCAGCTAATGCGTCTTATCCAGCGCATCCGCGAGAGCGGGGTCTCGGTGCTCATCATCGAGCACGACATGAACCTGATCATGGACGTGTGCAAAAGGATCGTGGTTTTGAATTACGGGGAAAGGATAGCGGAGGGTTCGCCGGAGGAAATCCAACAAGACCAAAACGTCATTGAGACCTACCTGGGCAAGGAGGATTTCGATCTTGTTAGCCTTGAATCGCATTAATGCCCATTACGGAAAGATTCAGGTCCTCAAGGACGTTTCCCTGGAGGTCCGCGAGGGTGAGATCGTCACCCTCATCGGGGCCAACGGCGCGGGCAAAAGCACCCTGTTGAAGGTGATCTCCGGGGTTATGCGCCCCAGCTCCGGCGAGATTTCTTTTCTCGGCAAAAAAATCAACGGCCTGACCGCCAAGGACATCGTCCGCCTGGGCATAAGCCGGGTTCCCGAGGGGCGGCACATATTCCCACGCATGACCGTGCGCGAAAACCTTCAGTTGGGCAGCTATCTGAGGAAAGACAAAAGGGAGATCGAAAAAAACCTGGAAGAGGTTTATGAGCATTTCCCGGTCTTGAAAAAGCGCGACAGCCAGCAGGCCGGAACCATGAGCGGCGGCGAAGCCCAGATGTTGGCCATAGGTCGGGGCCTCATGGCCAAACCCAAGCTGTTTGTCTTGGACGAGCCTTCCATAGGCCTGGCGCCGCTGATGGTCATGGAGATCGCCAGGATCATCATCAAGATTTTCGCGGCGGGTACCACCATTCTGCTGGTCGAGCAAAACGCCCGCATGGCGCTGAGCTTGTCCCACCGGGCCTATGTTCTGGAGCGGGGAAGCATAGTGCTTCAGGGGGCGGGCAAGGAATTAAAAGACAACGAACAGGTGAAGCAGGCCTATCTAGGCGGCTCTCACCGAGGTTGGCGAAACAAGTAATAAGCATCTTCTAGATATGTCTCTATGGGTACGTTCCAGGGAGGGAAGCATGAGACCCAACAGTTGGCCGGAGGAAGGACTGAACATCGTCGAGAAACTGGTCGATGGGGTAAAGATCAAAGTCTACGGCGACCGGCCCCCTAACCTGCGGGAGCTCCTAAGAAAAACCACGGATGAGTACTACGACAAGGAAGCTGTCGTCTACCAAGGCCAGCGCATCACCTACGGTGAGCTCAAGCATAGGGTGAACCGGGTTTCCTCGGCCCTGCAAAAAACTTATGGGGTAGACAAGGGGGACAGGGTAGCCATTCTGTTCACCAACACCCCCGAGTTCATCGTCAGCTATTTCGCGGTCGCCCAGATCGGGGCCATCTGCGTGCCCCTCAACTACCGCCTGGGAACCGAGGAGACGGCCTACCAGTTGCTGGATACCGGCGCCAAGGCGATCATTTTCGAGCCGGCCTATCTGGAGCGCATTCAAGCGATACAGGGGCGGCTGAATGATCTGAAGTACCTGTTCATGACCGGCGACCAAGTGCCGGAAGGGGTGCTCTCCTACGATGAGCTGGAGGGCTACCAGGGCGACATGTACGAAGAGGTGCCTATCGACGAGGAAGACCCCGCCAGCATCATGTACACCTCCGGTACCACCGGCAAGCCCAAGGGCGCGATCATCTGCCACCGCAACCTGATCTGCAACGCTATGACTGTCGCCAATCTTTGGGGGATAGGTCCCGAAACCAAGCAGATGGTCCTGACCCCCTTGTTCCATGCCTCGGCATTACATTCACAGATGATGTCCTCGGTATTAAATGGCGGGACCTCGATTGTCATGAAGGAGTTCAAGACGATTCCAGCCCTGGAGTTGATGGAGCAGGAAAGGATTAATCTCCTGGTGGCCGTGCCCACCATGTACTGGTTCTGGATAAACGAGCCGGAGATCGACAAGTATGACCTCAGCTCGATTCAATACACCATATCCGGGGCCGCGCCCGCCGCTCCCGAGCTTATACGGCAACTAGCCGTGAAGTTCCCCAATGCCAAGTTCGTCAACGCCGGCGGCCTCACCGAATCCACTTCCTGCAGCTACTCTCTGCCCCCCGAGGCCGCCCTGACCAAGCAAGGCTCGGTTGGGTGGTCTGCCCCCACGATGGAGATCAAGGTAGTGGACGATAACGGCGAGGACCTGGGGGTTGAAGAAAGTGGCGAGCTTTGGTTCAAGGGACCGGGCGTTTGCAAGGGCTACTGGAACAACCCCGAGGGCACCCGGGAATCCATCACCGATGGCTGGCTGCATACCGGCGACGTGGGCAAGGTGGACGAGGACGGCTTCCTCTTCCTGCTGGACCGCAAGAAGGACATGATCATCCGGGGCGGTGAAAACATCTACTGCGTGGAAGTGGAAAACGTTCTCTACTCGCACCCCCAGGTCCTGGAGGCTGCGGTGGTGGGCGTGCCGGACAAGGTCTTCGGTGAGCAGGTAAAGGCTGTCCTGGTGCTCAAGCCCGGCGAGGAAACCGACGTAGAACAGGTTCGGGTCTTTTGCGCGAGCCAGCTGGCTGACTACAAGGTCCCCAAGTACGTGGACTTCGCCAAGGAACTGCCCAGGAATCCGGGCGGCAAGGTGATCAAAGGCCAGCTCAAGTAAGAGCCTGCCTGGTGGCAAAGCTCGTATGGCGGAGCACTCCTTGTTTTGTGGTGTGCTCCGCGACAAGACGGAGGTGACATCTTGGCCCAAAGCAATCTGCTGGTTGATGATAGGGATCAGGAGTTCGTGCTCAACGAAATGCTGGGGGTGGAGACACTTTGCGCGCACGATACCTACGCCGAGCATTCCGGGGAAACCTTTGGCCTGGCTCTGAGCGCGGCCCGCAAGTTCGCCATGGCCGAGCTGCATCCCGTGGCAAAAGAGGCTGAAGAGGTTGGATGCGTTTATGATCCCAACACTCAGGCGGTAACCGCGCCAGCCTGCTTTCATGCTCCCTACAAGCTTCTGACCGAGGCCGGTTGGCTGGCCATGTGCGACGAGGAAGACGTGGGAGGGCAGGGCTTTCCCTTTGTCATTGGCGCCGCGGTGTCCGAGATCTTTTACGCCGGGTGCTTTGCTCTTTATGGCGGCGCCATGCTCAACCACGCCGCCGGCAAATCTATCGAGCTCTACGGCACTGGCGAGCAAAAAAAGCTTTATCTGGACAATCTCTACGGCGGTGCCTGGGGTGGCACCATGGTGCTAACCGAATCCGATGCGGGCAGCGACCTACGCCGGATCAGGACCAGCGCCACCCCCCAGCCCGACGGGACCTACAAGATCAGCGGCCGCAAGATCTTTATCTCCCAGGGCGAGCACGACCTGACCCCCAACATAATCCACATCGTGCTGGCCAGGGCGGAGGGCGACCCCGAGGGCACCAAGGGGCTCTCGGCGTTCATCGTGCCCAAAATTCTGGAAGACGGCACGCGCAACGACGTCTATTGCACCTCCATCGAGCACAAGATGGGGCAGCACTCCATCGTCACCGCCAGCCTGAGCTTCGGCGAGAACGACGGCTGCGTCGGTTATTTGCTGGGCCCCCGCATGGCGGGCATAAAAGTTTTCTTCCATATGATGAACGAGCAGCGGCTCCTGGTGGGGCTGCAAGGTCTCTCCATGGCCTCGAAAGCGTATCTCTACGCCCTCGACTACACCAAGGAACGCGTACAGGGCTCCGCGCCCGGCGAGCCCCAGGGTTTCGTGCCCATCATCGAGCATCCTGACGTGAAACGGATGCTGATGGAGATGAAAACCCAGGTGGAGGGCTGCCGGGCCATGTCCTACTATGCCTACTACTGCATGGACCAGGCACGAATCAGCCAGGGAGATGAAAAAGCCAAATGGGACGGCCTGGTGGGACTGCTCACTCCGGTGGTAAAGGCCTACAACGCTGAAAAGGTGTGGCGGACCGCGGCCAGCGCCATCCAGTGCGCCGGCGGCTATGGTTACTGCTCCGAGTACCCCTTCGAGCAGATCGCCCGCGACTGCAAGATGACCTCCATCTACGAAGGTGCAAACGGCATTCAAGCCAATGATTTGGTTTTCAGGAAGCTGCTGCGCAACGGGCTGAAAGACTTCGCCAACCTCATGGCTTTGATGGATCAGACCATCGGCCAGGCGAACCAAGTTGATTCTCTCAAAGCCTACGCCGCGATCCTGGATGAGGCCCGCGCCGGGCTTGGCGACGTTTTGCAAAGCCTGCTTTCCAGCGGAAGCCGGGAAGCGGCCAAGGCTGCCTTTCCCAAGGCCGCCCACATCCTGGAGGCTTTTGGCGACGTGGTCCTGGGTTGGTTCCACCTGTGGTCCCTGACCATTGCCCAGACCAAGTTGGACGCTTTGCAACCGAGCGGCCTCACGGAGCAACTGCGGGAGATCGCAACCCAGGACGGGGAGGTCGCCTTTTACTGGGGCAAATCCTTGGGAGCCAAGTATTACCTGGGCTCCATCCTGCAACGAACCTTCGGCAAGATAAGGCAGCTTCAGGCTGAGGATGAAAGCGTAAACGCAATCAGCCCAGAGGCGTTTGCCTAGAAGAGTCCCAATTCCGATTACGGTTTTGGTTTTGATGCCAGCAAGAGGGCCGAGGCGGCCCCTTACAGGGAGAATAAAATGATTAGGACCTTCGAGGAATACAAGGCCAGCCTGCAAGACTCCAGGGAGGTTTACTACCGCGGCAAGGCAGTCGAGGACGTCACCGAGCATCCGCTGTTGAAGCTCGAGATGGAGCCGGTGAAATACATGTTCAAGGACGAGTACCGGTTCTTCAATGAAGACTTCGGTACGGAAAGCTCCATCTTTTACCGTATTCCCCACAACGCCAAGGACCTGGCCGAGCGTTCCCAGATGACCTATGACATAACCAAGGACATGGGCATGCTCTGGCCGCACATCGGTTCGGACGCCCTGTTGGCGGCCAGGGTCTCCACTTGCGAGTTGGACACGGCGGAGCGCTTTGCCAAATACCACAAGTACGTGGTGGAAAATAACCTGTTCCTGTGCGGGGCACAGATCGACGTGCGGGGAGACCGCAGCAAACGCCCATTGAAACAAAACGATCCCGACACCTATGTGCACGTGGTGGAGGAGCGCGAGGACGGCATCGTGGTCAAGGGCGCCAAGTTTCATACCTCGATGACCGTTATTTCCAACGAGATATTCGTGCTGCCCGGGCGTGCCCTGAGAGAAGGCGAGGAAGACTACGCCCTATGTTTCGCGGTGACCCCCAGCACCCAAGGAGTCAAGGTAATCTCCCGCCCGGCCGTTTCCACCGAAGCAGCTCAGCATCCCGCCGAGGGTATGGTCTCTCTCACCAGGCGCATGGGCGAAACCTTGACCATCTTTGACAACGTGTTCGTGCCATGGGATCGGGTGTTCATTTACAAGGACACCAAGGCGGCCAGTTTTTGCGCCCTGCTGTTCGCCCTTATGCACCGGCTCAGCGCGGTTTCCTACCGCAGCGCCCTTGCCGAAGATTTGATCGGTTTGGCCATGCTCATGGCCGAGGCCAATGGGGTGCAAAAAGCCTCGCACATCGCCCGCGACATAACCGACATCATCATGTTCAACGAGATACAAAGGGTATGCGCCCTGGAGGCGGCGCGCAGTTGCGAAATCCATGAAAAGAGCGGGGTGGCCATACCCAACAAGATCGTCACCAACGTGGGCAAACTCTACTCCAACTCCAATTACCTCAATGTGATCCAGTCCCTTTTGGACGTGACCGGCGGCATAGCCATCAGTGCGCCCAGCGGCCACGACTATGACAATCCCGAGCTGCGCCCCTATATCGAGAAATACCTGCAGGGCGCGGTGCCCGGCGACGAGCGCTTCAAACTAGCCTTGCTGATAAGGGAGATATGCGCCCTGCTGATCGGCGAGATGTCGGTGATCATGAT